>NZ_DAGK01000022.1:47882-48185 GCF_002495725.1 Methanosarcina sp. UBA411 | reverse complement strand
AAATCTGCAACCGGTTTTGTCGCAGCTGTTGTCACTGTTATATAATTTGATTTTTTAACCGTATTACTTCCAGCTGCATTTGTTGCTGTCAATGTTACTGTGTATTTTCCTGCTTTGGAATACTTATGTGTCGGATTTTTGGCTGTTGAGCTCGTTCCGTCTCCGAAATCCCATTTCCATGAAGTAGGAGTTCCTGTGCTTTTGTCAGTAAATGCAACTGTTAATGGCATATTTCCTGATGTCGGAGAAGCCGAAAACTCAGCAACCGGTTTTGTTGCAACTGTTGTTACTGTTATATAATTC
>NZ_DAGK01000022.1:47444-47647 GCF_002495725.1 Methanosarcina sp. UBA411 | reverse complement strand
GTGTATTTTCCTGCTTTGGAATACTTATGTGTCGGATTTTTGGCTGTTGATGATGTCCCATCTCCAAAATTCCATTTCCATGCAGTGGGTGTTCCTGTGCTTTTATCAGTAAATGCAACTGTCAATGGTAATTTTCCTGATGTCGGAGAAGCCGAAAACTCAGCAACCGGTTTTGTTGCAGCTGTTGTTACTGTTATATAATT
>NZ_DAGK01000022.1:36195-47212 GCF_002495725.1 Methanosarcina sp. UBA411 | reverse complement strand
GTGTATTTTCCTGCTTTGGAATATTTATGTGTTGGATTTTTGGCTGTTGACGATGTTCCATCTCCAAAATCCCATTTCCATGATGTGGGAGCTCCTGTGCTGGTATCCGTAAACACAACGTTTAGTGGTTCACTTCCTGATGTCGGAGAAGCCGAAAACTCAGCAACCGGTTTTGTTGCAGCTATTGTTACTGTTATGTAATTTGATTTTTTAACCGTGTTACTTCCAGCTGCATTTGTTGCTGTCAATGTTACTGTGTATTTTCCTGCTTTGGAATATTTATGTGTTGGATTCTGCAGGGTTGACGATGTTCCATCTCCAAAATCCCATTTCCATGAAGTAGGAGTTCCTGTGCTGGTATCCGTAAACACAACGTTTAATGGTGCTTTTCCTGATGTGACATCACTAGTGAAACTTGCAACCGGAGTTACTGGATTTTGTACTTGGGTAGTACCTATAAACTGCCCGAAGGCAGCCGGATCTTCTCCTACCTTCACCGTAGCTATAACTTTGTTTGTGGCGGTGTTAATTACGGATACAGTATTGCTTTCTTCATTTGCCACGTATACCCTTGTTCCCTCAGGGTTGATGGCAATTCCTAATGGGTAGCTTCCTACTTTTATAGTGGCTGTAACTTTGCTTGTGGCAGTATCAATCACAGAGACAGTGTTATCTCCATAGTTCGTTACATATGCCTTTGTTCCCGTCGGGTTGACTGCAACTCCCCACGGATAACTTCCTACAGTCACCGTGGCTGTAACCTTATTTGTTGCTGTGTCAATTACAGAGACGTTGTATTCGTTCGTCACATATATTTTTGTTCCATCTGGACTAACTGCAACTCCAGTAGGGAGATTTCCTACATTCACCGTGGCTGTAACTTTGTTTGTATCTGCGTTAATTACAGCGACATTGTTATCGAGGGTATTCACAACGTATACTTTTGTTCCATCTGGACTGACTGCAATTCCACAGGGATAATTTCCCACTTCTACCGTGGCTGTAACCTTGTTGGCTGCAGGGTCAATTACAGAGACAGTACCACTGCCCTCGTTCGCCACATATACCTTTGTTCCCTTAGGGTTGACTGCAACTCCCCAGGGATTAGATCCTACTTTTACCGTGGCTGTAACCTTGTTTGTAGCTGTATTAATTATAGAGACTGCGTCGCTGACATCGCTCGCGATATACACCTTTGTTCCATCCGGGCTAACTGCAACCCCGTAAGGGTTGTAGCCTACATTCACCGTGGCTTTAACAGTGTTACTTGAGGTGTCAATTACAGAGACAGTAGTACTGCCGCTATTCGTAATATATGCATATCTAGCCGTGTTCGAAGTACTTTGTGCAGTAGCTGCCGATGCAGTAGATAACATCAGAATTAAAACTAAAAAGATCGCTGCTGAAGCTAAAACTACTGAACACAATTTTTCATTTTTTTTCATCATCTGGCTCCGTTATATTTCGTCCTGGATTCAGCAGGTAAATCGTTTTTCCAAATATTTTTACCGACAGCGTTTTGTGGAACCTTAGATTTCATCCCGTACTAAGAAACTGCAAAAATGGTCCGCTGAATATTTCGATAATGAGATTTAGCCCATATGTTATCCAGTTTCAAATACAGTACGGATTTATCTAATTTCTGAAAAGCGCTATCCTGATACCTTCTTCATCTCAAGGGAAAATTTTCTAATCAAAAACACAATAATTCTATCACATATTTTGAAAGTCGAATAAATTTATTAAATATTTTTATGTTTGAATAATTTTTTTAATTTCAGCAAATATGTGATGCTTATTTTTTCCCGTACAGTTTGAAGATGATACCTTCATGAAAAATATCCAAATCCTAATGTCGACCTACCGAATACAGGTTTCGTTATCTAAAACTCAGTTCCAAAATCTAGGTGGTTTTTGTTTTTTGTTTACAGACTGAAGCGGAGTTTATGACAATCATGAAATCGGGATGTAGCTATAGATTCCATGTAGATCTAACAAAATTAACAAACATCAAATCTATTTTGTTCAATTTTGGCATTGTCCAATCTTAAAGTCTACCGTTGGTACTTATTTATACCGTATTCATATCCTCTAAGAAAGAACCGTTATAGGGGTTCTTGTTATAGAGATTGTATGTTAGGTCTTACATGCTAGGAAATTAGCTATTTTTGTTCCACGATCAATGATTCATTCTATCTTTCTCTATTTTATATTAAAATGTTTCGAATATTTGACTAAATAATTTAATTTTTAGTTACTTCTTTTATTTTATGTGGCTTTGTAATATCAAATAAACTTCGGTTTAATTTATACGAAAAACATGGGCTTCAGTCCTTTCTTTATTGTAAAAATCAAATTCAACTTTAAGATAAACCTTAGACATTAGCATGAAAAATGATACTCATTTGATTTTTCGAATCTTGACCGAGTACAAATATTAATGCATTTAATAAGTTGGGGTGTTGTTTTTTCTGTTAAATTACAAATTTTAAGAGATTTTCAAGTCAAAATTTGAGACATAAAAATAGGTTCATTTACGTAATACGAAAACTTGATGTCGGATTTATACTAAAATACTGCCAATCATAATTGCATATTTTGAGTAATTGTCTAAAAGTACTACATAAAAAATATTATTCTTCTTGGAATATCTATTGAAATTTCTTTAAAGTCTATTTTGATTCACAATTCCTGCTTCTTTTGAAGATATATTTTACATTCAATGCCTGTTTTATCTTTTCAATAAAGTTGTTGATATTTCTTTTTATTTTACATCTTCTCCAAAAATTATATTCTGCTACACTTTTTCAAGTCAAGTATATGCTTTAATTAATCTAGTAGTAATTAAAACAAGTAAATATTGTTACTAATTTTCCAATAGGAGTATATGTCTAAATTGATAATACTTTAATTGGAAGCACTGGAAGCACTAATTGAAAACTCCAAATATAAAAAAGTCGAGATGTTATGTAGTAACAGTCGATTGCCGAAAACCGCAAGCACAATGCCGACTCTCAAACCTGGTCATACAAGGCTAAAGGGTTGGTTTTGTCAGATTTGATCATTGATTCCACACGTCCTTTAGTCTTGATCTCTTTTATCGTTTTTCAATTTAAGGTATTCATTTTTTTGGATACTACAAAATATCCAGCCATAGTTTTAGTGTTACTGCCCTTAGCGTTCTTCACTGTTAAGCTGACAGTGTATTTTCCCGCTTTACTGTATGTTGTGCAGGACTCATAATTTGAGTACATTCCATCTGTTGAATATGTTTTCCATCGTGTTTGTTGAATCAGTTGTCAAGAGAGCCATATCCATATCCTTTCGCTACCCAATTCTCAACACTGTGATCAGATGGCCCCAATATGTTTGAACCTGATCCTACCATAATGTAAGGCGACACAGCCCACATAACGTTATCATGAACGTTAATTGACCCTCTTGCATTAAAATTTCCAATGCCTGCACTGCTGCTTGATCCTTTGAAATCATGCATGATATTATGATGGACATTCACATTCGTCAATGAATTTACCATCTCAACACAACACCAGCCAGATTCAGCACTACCTGAGAAGGTATTATGATCTACTTCAATGTTTGTGCAATTGTTTATCCTGACACCTGTATTGGTTTGAACCTCAACATCACAGTTATACATTCTGGAATCCTTAGTACCGGATAAGAATCCTACACCGTCGTGTCCTACGGAATGCATTCTGCAATTGTATACATCTATTCCAGAGCTTTTAGTGATTCTGACACCATCACTATACAGATATCGAGTGAATAAAATATCGTGTACTTTACAATCACTCGATGATCTGAATTGTATGCAGTTTCGATAGCCTCCATGACCTCCATCATTTGGTCCAGTTGCTGTACTTTTGAACTGAAGGTCACATACTTCAACGTTAGAAACACCTGATCCGAACACATATGCAGGCGATCTCACTGAGTTACAAACTGAACCGGTAGCATAGATTATTGTATTGTCGCCTGCACCTTTCAGTACCACATTAGATTTCAAAATTATAGGTGCACTTATCTGATAAGTGCCAGCACCAAGGATAACATATCCAGGGTTACTTGATGTTGCTCCTGATGCAACAGAATTAATTGCTTTATTAATTGCAGTCTGGGCATCTGGTTCAGACGTCGGATTTACAGTTATTGTATTTTGTGCGCCTAACGCAGCAGGTACGGTTGTTAAAATAAGGCATGTTACTAGTAATAGGGTTCCTATCTGTCTTTTTAGCATCATATCACCTTTGGGTTGGATTTGGAATTTGAGTAAACAAAGAATTCCATAGGGTTAGAGTCTATTTTTCCCAAAGGCACACACGGCCGTTAAACTAAGGCATGTTGTCAGGAATAGGGTTTCCTGCTTCATTTTTAACATCGTATCACCTTTGGATTGGGTTTAAAATTTAAGTAAACTCAAAAGCTCAGGATAATCGTATACTCTTTCCTAGATATTTTCTCAAAGTTCTATAATTGGAGGTGGGTTGGACATTAGAAGAGTTTGCTTCTATTTCTCAAAATCTGTTACTGGCCATAGGATGTTATTCTTCTGGTCGATACTTCCTGTTTCACTAACCACGGCCTCTAGCAAAGTTAACTTTTTTGAAAAGTTTTCATCTATCTGCTATTTTATTGCTAAGTTGGCATTTCAGGTTTATACAGGCTATATTATAAAATAGTATTTATTTTTCGGAAAAATTTTGAAAACAAGTAATGTAAAATATTAATAAGTTATTAGAGAAATCTAATTGTGGAAATAATTTAAATTTTAAGACAAGTACCAAACTTAATTGAACACTTCTGTTATTAACTTTAAAAATTCGAACTACAACAGTAAAACTTTTTAGAAATCGATAAAGAAAAATATTTTTGCTTTCCTTATCGTAACTGAAAAATTTATGAAAATAAATATGTTAATTCATAATCCATAATTATTTTTTAAACTTGTCTTAAAATTTAAATTATTTCCACAATTAGATAACGGGTAATATTAACATACTTCCAACGAGTAGATCTTAAAGAGACTGATTAATCTACACTTTCTCATTATTGATAAAAACAAAAAAATTAATGGAGAGTAGATAAAAGAAAAAGGACAGTTATCTGCCCCTTTTATTTCCGAAAATCACTTATGGGCAAATACGCCATAATTTCGTCTTTCTCTACCGCATCGATCCTACAAAAACCGAAGCTCTCGAACTATACGATCCTGTAAGTGTGTGCAGGACTCTTCTTAATATTGAATATGTTCCATCGTGTTTGTTGAATCAGTTGCCCAGAGAGCCGTATCCATATCCTTTCGCTACCCAGTTCTCAACACTGTGATCAGATGGTCCCAGTGTGTTTGAGCCTGATCCTACAGTAACGTAAGGTGACACGTTCCACATAACGTTATCATGAACTCTAATAGATCCGCTTGCATGAACATTTCCAATGCCTGCACTGCTGCTTGATCCTTTGAAATCATGCATGATATTATGATGGACATTCGTATTTGTCAGTGAATTTTCCAGCTCAACGCAGCACCAGCCAGATCCAGCATTACCTGAGAAGGTATTGTGATCCACTTCAATATTTGCGCAATTGTCTATCCTGACACCTGTATTGGTTTGAACCTCAACATCACAGTTATACATTCTGGAATCCTTAGTTCCGGATAAAAATGCTACACCATCATGTCCTACCGAATGCATTCTGCAATTATATACTTCTATTCCAGAACTTTTACTAACTCTGACACCATCACTGTACAGATAGCGAGTGAACAAAATATCGTGTACTTTACAATCACTCGATGATCTGAATTGTATGCAGTTTCGATAGTTTCCGTGCCCTCCGTCACTTGGTCCAGTTGCTGTACTTTTGAACTGAAGGTCACATACTTCAACGTTAGAAACACCTGACCCGAACACATATGCAGGCGATCCTTCGGAGTTACAAACTGAACCTGTGGCAAAGATTATTGTATCGTCGCCTGCCCCTTTCAGTACCACATTAGATTTCAAAATTATAGGTGCACTTATCTGATAAGTGCCAGCACCAAGGATAACATATCCAGGGTTGCTTGATGTTGCTCCTGATGCAACAGAATTAATTGCTTTATTAATTGCAGTCTGGGCATCTGATCCAGACGTCGGATTTACAGTTATTGTATTTTGTGCGCCTAACGCAGCAGGTACGGTTGTTAAAATAAGGCATGTTACTAGGAATAGGGTTCCTATCTGTCTTTTTAGCATCGTATCACCTTTGGGTTGGATTTGGAATTTGAGTAAACTCAAAAAAACCTTATAGGGACTAGTATATCTTCCCAAAAGCACATACGGCCGTTAAACTAAGACATGGTATCAGGAATAGGGTTTCCTGCTCTACTTTTAGCATCGTATCACCTTTGGGTTGGATTTGGAATCTGCGTAAACTCAAAAAACTATAAGATAGTTATATTTCTCCCAACAGTTGATACGGCTGTTAAAATAAGACATGGTTTCGGGAATAGGGTTTCCTGCTTTATTTTTAGCATCGTATCGCCTCTAGGTTGGAATTCGAATTTGAGCAACTCAAAAATTCCAGGATAATCGCATACTCTTTCCCAGATATTTCTCAAAATTCCATATTACGTACTCGTAATGTTTTTTCCGAACTATCTAATTAGGCCGAGTATATCAATATCTAATTATGCCGGGTCTATACGGTAATTCAAAGATTATTATTACGTCTGCGTAATATTTTTGAATCTATCTAATTCAGTTCTCTGCGATTTATGTGGGGCGGACACGTTGCACACAGAGTCTCACTCTCCAATCACATTATAGGGATTAGTCATTGGAGGTGGGGTCGGATATTAGAAGTTTTGGCTTCTATAAATCAAAACTTGCTATTGACCACAGGATAGCAGCCTTCTGGTCAATACTTCCATTAATTACGGTCTCTAATCAAGTCAACTCTCTTAATAAACTCTAATATCTCTGTTGTTTTATTGCTAAGTTGACATTTAAGATTTATCCCGATTATATTATAAAAATTTTGCCATTTTTGAGTAGATAATTTGGGAAATATGGTATATATTAAATCGAAAAGTAATTAGAAAATGACTAATTCTAATTGAACCATTCCTACTATTAAACTTCAAGGACTCAAAATTCGGCAGTAAATTTTTTTAGAAATAATAACAAATATTTTGCTTTCACAATTCTAATCTTTCACAATTCTAATAAATGAGGAGAATTATGAGGATAAGTATATTAATTCATAACCAGCAATTCTTTTTAGAGTTAATCTTAAAATTAAAATTATTTTCATAATTGGGTAATAGATAATATTAACATGTTTCAAATTCGGTAACATTAACATGCTTCAAAAGAATAGATCCTAAAGAAACTGTTAATCTACATTCTCTCATTAGTGGAAAAACAAAAAAGCTAAAGGAAAGTAGATATAAGAAAAAGGACAGTTCGTTTGCCCTCTTTCTTTCCAAGAATCACTTGTGGGCAAAATAAGCCACAACTTCTTCCTCACTTACAGCGTCGATCCTGCAAAAACCGAAGCGCTCAAACTGTACAATGTTGTCAAGTTCAGCTGCAATTCCTTGTTCACCGATACCGTTTAGATCACCTTCAGGGCCACGAACTTTCACATTTATTCCATCAAGTGGAGCCCAGTGTATAATTTTCGCTTTTGCTTTTTTAAGGGCTTCAAGAGAAACATCGGAGAGCTTTGCCTGAAGTGGGGAAAGAGAAGTAATCTCTATATTGCAGAAATCTTTTAAGCGGATAATAGAACCCACTTCTAGATTTTCAATATCCTCCGTGCAGACAAGCACCTTATTCCCTACGGCAATTTCCCTAAATCCTCTTTCATGGTCAGTAGGGTGAAGAGGAAGCTTAGCAACTGTCGGCTCTGCGTCTGTAATTTTCAATTCTACCGGACTCCAGACAAAGAAATAACGGTTTGCAATAGGATCTACAATTTTTCGGTTTTCGGCGTAGAGAGACTCCATACTTATGCTTACGTCCGTCATTCCGACTCCCATCTCGATCATGAACTTCTTGAGGGCTTCAGCCTGGATTCCACGGCGTCGGATTGCCCGGATTGTGGGAAGCCTCGGGTCGTCCCAGCCACTATATTCCCCTGCTTCTATGGCTTTTCTCAGGGTACTCGTGCTAAACTTTCCAAATTCATGGATCTTGACCCTACCCCAGTGAGTTGTCCTCGGGTATTTCCAGCCGAAGTATTTGTATATATAGCCCTGCCGCTTTTCACTGTCTATAAGGTCTTTACCCCGGATAATATGGGTCATGCCTAGCTCGTGGTCTTCGATTGCGCCTGCAAAATCCAGAAGCGGCCAGACAACATATTTATTCTCGATTTCAGGGCGCGGATGCGACATCTTTCTTATCCTGAAAGCTCCCCAGTCCCTCAACGCAGGGTCTTTGTGCTTTATATCGGTCTTGATCCTCAGCACCGCCTGCTGGTCTTCATATTCTCCGGCAAGCATTTTTTCCCAGTGCATGAGGTTTTCTTCAGGACTGGTATCCCTGTGAGGACAAGCCTGCTTTGCATCTTTAAATCTCTTGAAATCTTCTCCTTTACAGAAGCAGACATAAGCCTTGCCCATCTCGATAAGTTTTCTTGCGTAGTCGTAATATATAGGGAAGTGGTCAGAGGCATAGACAACCTGGTCAGGTACAACCCCGAGCCATTTGAAGTCATCGAGGTACCAGTCATAAGCCTCAAGCATAGGCCGCTTTATATCAGGATCGGTATCGTCAAAACGCAAGACAAATTTTCCGTTGTACATTTTCACGTATTCGGAGTTAACTACCATGCCTCTTGCACTGCCAAGGGTTGCGGGCCCGTTTGGATTCGGAGCAAAACGCATTACAACTTTGCCATTTTCTGCTCCTTCTAGGGGTTTTAAACCTTTGTCAGGCTCTTTTTTTACACTAAGGGCTTCGATAAGCTCAGGGGCAATTTCTGAGAGCTTTGCTTCCCAGGTTTCAGGGTTTCCCTTTGCAATCTCGGGAATAATATTTTCAAGAGCCTCAGATACTGCATTAGGATCGGATCTGAGTTGAGGGCATTCCCCCATTACTTTGCCCATTACAGCTTTAGGTTGGGGGGCTTTCCCGTATTTTACAGCATTTTGATAGGCGTATTTTTCAATTGTTTTAAGATCTTCAGGACTTAAGGTCATAGAAGCTTCTCCAAAAATAATCTGGATTGAGTGATTAAAAGCAAGTCTTTTTAAATAAGACTTGATCGAATATGTCGTGATGTTGTGATGTCGTGATCAACCGCAACAGTTGCGGTTGAGAAAAACATGTAAATAGGATTATAAAAAGTCACCGAAGCGTAGGAATTTTCGGCAAAAGCTGAAAAAAAGCTTTCTGAATAGCTTATCCTACATACGGAAATCTCATTTGGGAATGGAAGCTTCGATTTCCCGGATGCGGGATACTTTCTCATTGATTTTCTCAAGCTCAAGCTCAAAGTCTTCCAGGAATTTCGGGACTGCATCCCCGGGTACGGCACCCTGAGCCGAGGGCTTGATAAGGTTAGCCTGTTCAAGGACCCTGAGTGAGTAACGCACTTTATGGTTCTGCATTCCGGTAACTTCTGCAAGTTTCAGGATTCCAATAGGAGCTCCTTCAATCACTTTTTTGAGCACCAGAAGATGGCGCTCAGTAAGGTCAAGTTCGGTTACGATATTTCCAAGCAGCATCAGACAACCTCGTTTCTAAGTATTCCTATTCCCTGGATTTCAACTTCCACAATATCTCCACGCTGAAGTTCTCCAACCCCAGGGGGCGTCCCTGTGGCAATAACATCTCCAACTTCCAGGGTCATGATTTCGGTAATAAACTCAATAAGATAAGGAATGTCAAAAATAAGGTTTGAAGTGCTGGAAGCCTGCCTGGTTTCCCCATTTACCCTGCAGGCAATCTTTGCATCCGTAATATCAATCTCGTTGGGAAAAGCGAGATAAGGCCCGAAAGCTGCAAAGGTATCAAAACTCTTTGCCCTTGTCCACTGTCCATCTTTTTGTTGGAGATCCCGCGCGGTCACATCATTAAAGCAAGTATAACCCGCAATCACATCCACGGCCTTTGAGGCTGGGATATTCTTACATCGTTTGCCTATAACGATTGCAAGTTCGGCTTCATGTTCCACTCTGGAGCTTGATTCCGGATAAATTATCTTATCTTCATGCCCTATAGCAGCTGAAGGAGGCTTTAAAAAGAGAACAGGTTTTTCCGGGACTTTCATGTGTAGCTCTTCAGCATGATCCTTGTAGTTAAGGCCGACACATACGATTTTGGAGGGAGATGAAGGCGGCAGGATACGAAGTTCCGAAAGCTCATAGATCCCTGCGGAAGTCCCTCCTTTTGGATACACGTGTCCATTTTCGATTTCTCCATAAAAAACTTCATCTTTTGATCTGAACCTTCCAATCATATCTCAGTCTTCTCCTGCTTTCTGGGATGGTTTCGTCTGCTTTCCTTTATTTTTTAAAAGGATATATTCAAACTTAAATTTTAACTCTTCGCCCACTGGCATCCCGCATATATTTTCCAAGCTCGGAGTCAAAGAGCTGCTCACCTGAAAACACAGGCCCATCCTTGCAAACTCTCAATCCGGACCGGTCTATGCAGCACGCCCCGCAGACACCTATTCCACACTTAAAATAGCGGTGAAGGCTGAACTCGGATTTTTTAAGAGCCTTTCTTTCCTCAAGGAGCCTGAAAACCGAAGCCATCATTATTTCCGGCCCGCAGACTGCAATTCTATCATAAACCGAAAGATTGAGGCCATTGAGCACATCGGTCACAAAGCCCTTTGTCCCTTTTGAGCCATCATCCGTAGAAACGTAGACTTTCCCTGCTGCTGCAAAACGCTCTTCAAAAAGCAGATCGTCTGTACTCCGGGCTCCAAGAACCGTGTGTACCTCAGAACCTGCACTTCGGGCTGCTTCGGCATAAGGAGCAAGAGGAGCAGC
>NZ_DAGK01000022.1:6036-36173 GCF_002495725.1 Methanosarcina sp. UBA411 | reverse complement strand
CCTGCTGCTGCAAAACGCTCTTCAAAAAGCAGATCGTCTGCACTCCGGGCTCCGAGAACCGTGTGTACCTCAGAAACTGCACTCTGGGCTGCCTCGGCATAAGGAGCAAGAGGAGCAGCTCCTACCCCGCCTGCAATAACCAGAGTTTTTTCTCCTTCCGATGGCAGGGAAAAGCCCTTTCCGAAAGGCCCTCTGAGTCCGAAAGAATCCCCTTCTTTTAACTCAAAAAGCTTTGAAGTTGCTTCCCCTACTTTCTGGACAGTTATGGAGTTCTTACTCGAGAGGCCCATAGGCACCTCATCCACACCCCTGACCCAGACCATTACGAACTGTCCGGGCTTCATAGTCTCAAACTGGAGATCAAAGAAAAAAGTTTTAACCGAAGGAGACTCTTCATTTATCCGTAATATTGTAGCATTAAGAGGTAGCATCAGACCATCTCATGGGCAAGCCCTATTAATTCTTTTACATCCGAATAGCCTTTCCTCTGCAGAAAAGCTTCGATACCTGTACTGATTTCTGAGAAGATGTCAAGCCTGTCATACACGGCTGATCCGACCTGGACAGCCGCAGCCCCTGCCATCATCATTTCTACTGCGTCCTGCCAGGAAGATACCCCTCCGACTCCTATTACAGGAATTTCCAGGGCAGTATATAGGTCATAAACGCATTTGACAGCTACGGGTTTGACAGCCTTTCCTGAAAGTCCTCCTGAACGGTTTCCCAGGACAGGATATCCGGACTCGATATCTATAGCCATCCCTTTTAAGGTATTAATTGCAACAACTGCATCAGCACCCCCTGATTCTGCTGCATTACCTATGCACGTAATGTCAGAAACATTCGGGGTAAGCTTAACCCATACTGGCACATTTGCCACATCTTTTACTGCGGCTGTTACTGCCTCTACAAGGCAGGGGTTAGAGCCAATGTCAGCTCCATATCCTTCTGCATGTGGACAACTTACATTAAGCTCAAAAGCATCGGGCTTTGCAGGAAGCATACCTTCCGCAACTTCCTCAAATTCGGCAGGACTTCCACCGAAGATGCTTGCAATTATCGGGACTCCGGAGTCCTTTTTTGCAATCTCGAGTTCCTGGATAAAAGCAGGATAGGAAGGATTCGGAAGTCCCATTGCGTTCAAAAATCCGCAGTCAAGCTTGACCATGCTTGGGTTTGGATGCCCGGTTTTAGGCATGGGACCTATGGATTTGGTCACAACCGCGCCTGCTCCTCCCTCACGTACAACCCTACACAAAGATGCCCCGGTTGTGCCAAGCACTCCGGCTGCAAGAATGGTCGGGTTTTTCAGTTTAAGTCCGGTAAGAGTATACATTAGCTGGCTCCTTTCTGCCCTGTTAGAATATCGTTCTTATTATCATTCGCATTATTCACTCGTATAAATCATCTGAGTCACACGAATCTCTGGAAATCTGCAGGAGTGCTTCTTCAGCCAGTCTCTTTCCACCCATTTGTACAAGTCTGCTTCCGAGCTCCTTGGCTTTTTCAATGCCTCCTGCCATAGGTATATATTCATTTATTCCTACAGTTTCTGCTCCATCAAGGGAAAGAACCTCAGCCCGCACATGGATTTCTTTCCGGTCAGGTGTAATTTCGGCATAAGAACCTATGGGAGTGGTGCAACCTCCACCGAGTTCGGAAATTAGGATGCGCTCGATTTCGGTGGCAATCCGGCTGTCGGTATGGTCAAGTTTGGAAACTGCAGCTTCAGCTTCAGTGTCTGCCCTTGTGACAACTGCAACCGTACCCTGGTTAGGAGAGGGACAGAAGAAATCAGGAGAAAGAATCTCACCTTCAAGTTCCCAGCCCATGCGTTCAAGCCCTGCCTTGGCAAGCAGGATGCCATCATATTGCCCTTCTTTGAGTTTCCTGAGCCTCGTATCGATATTACCCCTCAAATCCTGTGTAATAAGGTCAGGCCTGTAGCGCTTGATCTGGGCAGCTCTTCTCAGGGAACTGGTACCTATAATGGACTGCTCGGGAAGCTCATCCAGGGATGTCCCGTCATAAGTCAGCAAGATATCAAATGGGGTATCACGCTTCAGAACGGCAGCGGTTGGAAGGGTCGGCGGGCGAATCGTTGGCATATCCTTCATAGAATGGACTGCTATGTCTATTTCTCCTGCAAGCATAACTTCGTCCAGTTCCCTTACAAAAGCCCCAACTCCGCTTGAGATTGCGTGCAGAGGCCGGTCCGTAAACCGATCTCCGTTGGTTTTTATGATTTTCAAGCTGGTTTCAACGCCCTGTGCTTTCAAAAGGCGTTCAACATTCTCGGCCTGGGCAAGTGCAAGCTGGCTGCCCCGCGTACCTATAATCATGTGAAATCCTCGTTTTCAAAGATGTAAATCCGCTCAGAGATTTTCAGTATATGCTTTAAGGGTTTTTTCGATGTCCTCTTCGCTGTGGGCTGCGGAGACGAAATTGGTCTCAAACTGTGAGGGAGGGAGGAAAATTCCGCTTGCGAGCATCCTGTGGAAGAAAGCAAGGTAACCCTCCTTATCGCACTTCAGAGCTTCCTGGTAATTGTGAGGTTCTGCCCCGAAGAATATCTTGAACATTGAAGCAATTCCGCATACGCTGTAATCAAGTCCATTGTCCTCTACAATTTCGGAGAGTACAGCCCGTATGTAATCACCCTTTGAATTGACTTTTTCGTGAATCTTTTCTTCTTTCAGATAGTCGAGCACTGCAATACCTGCAGCCACGGAACACGGGCTTCCGCTGAAAGTTCCTGCCTGATAGACTGGGCCGGATGGAGAGATCATTTCCATGATTTCCCGCCTGCCGCCAAAAACCCCTATAGGCAGGCCTCCACCCACAATCTTTCCAAGGGTGGTCATATCAGGCACGACCCCGAAGTATTCCTGTGCCCCTCCCATTGCGAGCCTGAATCCGGTAATAACCTCATCGAATATAAGAAGCACATCATTTTCCAGGGTAAGCTTCCTGAGTTCTTCCAGGTATCCGGGAAGGGGAGTTATCGGACCTATGTTACCGAGCACGGGCTCTATGATGACTGCAGCCAGTTCATCTCTGTTCTTCTCCACGAGCTCGGTCATTGCTTCAATATCATTGTACGGAGCCTGAAGGGTGTACTTCGTGAAATCTGCAGGAATTCCCAGGGAATCGGGTTCTCCAAGGGTTGTAGCTCCTGACCCTGCTTTTACCAGTACCGCATCATGTGCCCCGTGAAATCCGCCTTCAATTTTGATGAATTTGTTTCTACCAGTAAAGCCACGGGCAAGGCGAAGGGCGCTCATCGTGGCTTCTGTACCTGTGGATACGAAACGGAGCATATCAATACTGGGATAATACCCTGCAATTTTCTCGGCGAGAGTTACTTCAAGCTCTGTTGGGGTTCCGTAGAGCCAGCCTTTGTCGAGCTGGGCTTTAATAGCCTCTTTTATTACAGGGTGGTTGTGCCCAAGGAGAGCAGGGCCATAAGCCAGACAGTAATCGATGTATTCGTTCCCATCAAGATCTTTTATTTTTGAGCCGTCGGCTGATGCTGTATAGAAAGGATAGGGCTTGATTGCGCGTACAGGACTGCTTACCCCACCCGGAATAAGGGTCTTTGCTTTCTCATACATCTGTCTGGACTTCTCAAGTGTTACCTCGGATATCATGGAAATCTCACCGGATTGGACTGAAAATTTGTAATAATTCTTTGTGAATTCAAGTGAAGTTCTGAACTGAGCTTAAATTAGATATCGAACTGAATTTATACTGAGCTAAATCATATCGAACTAAATTATATCGAACTAAATTATATCGAACTATATTATACCGAACTATATTAATATTAAACGGACTTTATATATTAAGCTGCACTTTGAAGTAAGGCGTTTTATACCTTACTGTATTCCTTTTCTATCTTATAACAGAGCCTTCCCCTATTAAGCAGTTATTGATGGTTTGGGCTGTAACTGGAATGAGCAATAAGCTTGAAAGACGAAAGCTGAAAGACGGGGAAGAAGGAAAAACGAAATAAAATTTCTGAAAAGAAGGAGCGCCTGAAAAAAAAGGCGCTTACTTCAGCGTGCGGGCGACATCCTTTGCAAAGTAAGTGATGATAATGTCAGCTCCTGCCCTTTTGATGGAAATGAGGGATTCATACACGGTTTTCTCTTCATCAAGCCAGCCTTTAGCTGCTGCGGCTTTAAGCATGGAGTACTCCCCACTTACATTGTATGCGGCTGTGGGCATCTGGTATTCCGTCTTGACACGATAGATAATATCAAGGTAAGGAAGAGCTGGCTTTACCATTATTATATCTGCACCTTCAGCCACATCGAGGGTTACTTCCCTGAGAGCTTCATCACTGTTTGCAGGGTCCATCTGGTAAGTAGATCGGTCTCCGAAAGAATATCCTGATTCGGCGGCTTCCCTGAAAGGCCCATAGAAAGAAGAATGGTACTTTGCAGCATAGGACATGATTGGAATATTCTCAAATCCGTTGAGGTCAAGTTCTTGCCTAATCGCTTCTACCATTCCGTCCATCATTCCAGAGGGGGCTACCATATCAGCGCCTGCTTTTGCATGGCTGACCGCAATTTTTCCGAGAACCTCAAGGGTGGGATCATTCAGGATTTCTTTCGTTTCAAAATCCACAATTCCGCAGTGCCCGTGGCTTGTGTACTCACACATGCAGATGTCCGTGATCACCACAAGTTCGTCCCCTACTTCGGCTTTGATTCTCCGGACAGCTTCCTGCAGGACATCGGTCTCCCCATAGGAGGAACTACCTTCCGCGTCCTTGAATGCAGGCACTCCGAAAAGGATTACTGCAGGAATCCCGAGATCTGCAATCTCTCTTGCCTCTTTTGCAATCTCTGAGAGAGGGAAACTGTATATGCCTGGCATGGAAGAAATTTCAACAGCAGAATCGATAGTCTCATTTACAAAAATAGGCTGAACCAGGTCGTCTAGGGATAAGGTAGTTTCACGCACTAGGTTCCTGATTTTTCCTTTTCTCAATCGTCTTAACCTGATATCTGGAAACATTTGATCACTTCTCTGTGAATTCTCTGCGAATCTCATGTAGTTTCTGATTCTTTTTATTAGTTGCCTTTTTCAGAGACCCGATTTGTCATATTTCCGCAATCGGGTTTTATTTTTTCTATATTTGCCTTTTCTTTTTCCAGGCAGAAGACCCTCGAAACTACATCAAGGAATTCTTCATTTCCGAGCTCTGCGGCCTGGCGGAGAACTTTGGTAGGTTCGGCAAGAATTTTGTTTACTATGGAATGGGTAAGGTCATCAAGTACCTCAGTTTCAATTTCCCCTATAGTATGGTAGGCACAAAGCCTGTTGACTGCTTTTTCCCTTTCCCGTATCCTTACATCGTATACCTGCCTGTAAAGGTCAGAAATGATTTTATCTGCTTTCTGGCGCTTATATTGGAGATTTAAAAGCCTGATCTCATCCTGAATTATCCCTTCGGCTTTTTTAGCTTCCTCTTTCCTCATCTTGAGCGTCTTCTCACTGATTACCCTGAGGTTGTCAATATTGCACAGTTCCACGTTAGCGAGTTCAGCAACCGATTCTTCGATATCCCTGGGATTTGCTATATCAATTAAGAGGAGTTTACGGGATTTATCCCGGTCTTTTATAGCTTTTTCAACAATTTCTCTGGTTAAAATGTAATGAGGAGCACCTGTACCACTGATTACTACATCAGCATCTTTAAGATAAACCTCTACTTCATCGAGCCTAACTGCGTGTCCTCCTAGTTCATAGGCAATTTCTTCGGCTTTTTTGAAAGTACGGTTAGCAATGTAGATTGCTTCAATGTTCTTTTCAGCCAGAGCTTTTGCTACAAGGACACCGATTTCCCCTGCTCCGATCACAAGTACGTATTTTCCTGTGAGCCCTTCCAGAATATCCTCTGCAAGATCCACAGCTGCAGAACCTATGGAAACCGAACCCTTATTTATTCTGGTCTCGTTGCGTATACGCTTTCCGACCTGAATAGCCTTATCAAAGGCAGTATCCAGGATTTTTCCCGTTGTTTCTTTTTTCTTGCAATACGCATAGAGGTCTTTTATCTGTCCAAGGATCTGGTCTTCTCCTACAATCATAGACTCAAGCCCCCCAGCAAGCCTGAGAAGGTGCTCAAGGGATTCATCGTGCCCATAGAAATCTATAATATGGGTGGAAGCTCCCATTTCCTTTGCAAAAGAGAAAAGTACACTGCTGCTTTTGGGGGAAACAACATAGATTTCAACGCGGTTGCAGGTTTTTAACACGACACATTCGTGAACGTACTCATAATTACACAGGTGGTGGAGTAGCCCGTCCAGATCTCCGTGCCAGGCGGACTCCATTTCCTCAATTTTTGCTTTTTTATGGGATATAACCATACTTGAGATTTCTGTCACAGAGAGCCTCCGGATAGAATGGATAAGGGGATATAGAATTAATATAAGGAGTTAATATAAGGAATTATAAATTAAACTTTGTCCAGGACTCCTTAGCCTTTTCTCATTAAATGAATTTTTATCTACAGAATACTTCGAGTTAAAGTTTTCATTTGCAGAATATTTTGATTCATAGAGTATTTATGTTCAAGAAGCTTTCTCTTCTTCTTGTTTTTATTCTTCGAAAGTTCTTATAGTTCTTAGCTCCCTGTCAGGCTTTACCTGCTGGAATTTTCAAGGCAACCTGAAATTATATTGTATGCTCTTTCGGCTGCTGTTTCATAAGACTCGGAAAAGCCACTCCAGACAAACTTGCTTTCAAGAATTTTCCAGAGAATTGCCTTTCTCTGCCTCTGTTCTGCCACATGATGCTTGAGATAACTTCTAAGCTCATCCTGAAGCCGAATCATATTGGAATATTCTGGAGTTATCAAACCTTCGATCTGCTTTCGGGTGTATTTTGAGACTGCGGGACTGTGGCCGAGAGTGGAAATGCCGATTACAAGGTCGCCTCTTTTTATTACTGATGGGATTACGACACTACCTAAAGCGTCAACCTGATTAATCAAAATATCGCTCTCCCTTGCAATGGCGGTGATTTTTTGGTTAAGTTCAAAATTGCTTGTCGCGGGTATGACAATAAAAGCCCCTGAAATTAGTTCTCTGAGTTCGGAATCCGAAGCTTCAAGCAGATCAAGCCTAACAAGCCGCACCTGTCCTGAAGCTTCAAGTTCCTGAAGGCGCTGGGAGAATTCAAGGCTGGCAACAAGAGTATCTGCACATCCTGAGAAGAGTTCAGCTTTGCGTTCTCCAACCGAGCCTCCTCCAAAGATAACGATTTTTCTGCCAGACAGGTCAAGCATAAGCGGGAGAAAATTGTTTGTTTCAGCCATAGCCAGGAACCTCGCAATAATAAATTTTAATGCAACACCTTACAGCCTGACCCCGGTTTTTTTGAACTCCCGTTCACTGAAAAAGAGGGTATAATCCTTAATTCCTGTAGCTTCTGAGATTCTGACAGCTACCTCTTCACAGTCTTCTGGAGTATAAGAGTGAACCATAGTGAACAGGTTATATGGCCAGTCAGGATAGCGCGGACGTTCATAGCAATGAGTCACTTCTGGGAATTTGGCCATTATTGTCCCGACTTTTTCAATTTGCTCCCCCGGGACGTTCCAGACACACATAGCATTGGCTGTTATTCCTATTGCCCTGTGCCCTATTGAAGCTGCAAAACGCCGGATTTTTCCGGCTTTCTGAAGGCGTTTAAGTCTGTCAACAACTTCCTGTTCACTTATCCCAAGTTCGGCAGCCAGACCTCTGAAAGGGGAATGGGTTAGCGGGATTCCATCCTGCACGAGCTTGAGAAGTTCAACATCTGTTTGATCCATTTTTTCACCTTATATGGATTTTTTGATAAACCTTTTTTAATAGGGTCTCATCTTTTTCATCCATTTTTCACCTGATATCGAACTTTACATTTATCTTGAAGAGACGCTTTGTGGGGAGATTTAACAGAGGACAGCCGGTTCTCTCCCGGATTTCGTGAATTATCTCTTCAAGTCTCTTTTTGCTGGGGGCCGAGAGGGTAAACCATAGGTTATATTTTGCAGCGTTTCGGAGGTAATTATGGGAAACTTCAGAGTATTCATTTATGAAGTTTGCAACCTCTTCAATTCGAGATTCAGGAACTTTCAGAGCTACAAGTGTGCTTACTCCGCCCATTTTTCTAGTGTTGAGTACAGGCCCTACCCGTCTGACTGCTCCTTTCCTGTTGAGTTCTTGCAGCCTTTCAAGCACCTCGATTTCGGAGAGGCCGAGAATTTCGCCTAACTTCTCAAAGGGCTCGACTTCAAGGGGAACTTCTTGCTGGATCTGGTTCAAAATTCTCTTATCAATCTCATCAAGTTCGAATTCAGGAACTTCTTCTTCGTAAGGCTGCATGTGAGAGGGAAAATTGGCTTTCTCCTGCTGGAGCTGAGTTTTACAGTTTTCAACTTCAATCATCCTGATCACTACCATTTTTTCGAGGCCTGTATATACAGTAAGGCTCTTCTTCAAGATAATCGCCTGTAGCAGCATAAGCTCTTGCCCTACAGCCAGAACAGACTTTTTTGTATTCGCAGATTCCGCATTTTCCCTTAAGTTTGTCGGGATTTCTGAGTTTTGCAAAGACTTCGGAGTTTTCCCATATTTCCTTGAAGGACTGTTCCCGAAGATCGCCGGCAAGTAGAGGCAGGTAGCCGCAAGGGTAGACCTTACCTACACTTGATACGAAGCAGAAACCTGTGCCTCCGAGGCAGCCTTTTGTCATTGCCTCATAGCCATGGGTTTTAACTGAGATCTCAATGCCTTCTTTTTTTGCCTGCTGGCGCATTATCCTGAAATAATGGGGGGCGCAGGTTGCTTTTAGCTGGATTTTCGATTCTTTATGCATCTCATAAAACCAGTGCAGAATACGCTCGTAGTCTTCAGGGGAAACCTCATCGGATTCCTCTCCCCTGCCTGTGGGCACAAGGAAAAATACATGATATGCAACTGCTCCAAGCTCTTTTGCAAGCTCAAGAGTCTTGGGGATTTCCTCGATGTTGCGTTTTGAGACCGTAGTATTGATCTGGAAGGGAAAATCAGTTTTCCTTAGGACATCAATGCCTGCAAGCGTTCTTTCAAAAGCCCCGGGCATGCCCCTGAAATTGTCATGGTTCTTTGCAGTAGCTCCGTCAATGCTGATGCTGAGCCGCTGGATGCCCGCTCTTTTCAGCTTCTCCACGATCTCAGGCGTAAGAAGTGTGCCGTTTGTTGCAAGCACTACTCGAAGCCCGGCATCAGTGCCGTACCGCGCAATTTCAAAAACGTCAGATCTGATAAGAGGCTCGCCTCCGCTCAGAATGAGAATGGGTTTTCCAAGCTCTGCAACTTCATCAATGAAATGTTTAGCTTCGTCAGTTGTAAGTTCACCTGTCGGAACTGAGGAAGTGGAAGCTCCCCTGCAGTGTACGCAGTTCAGGTTGCATCCTGCAGTCAGTTCCCATGCAATAAGCCTTGGTGCATTTGTCATGGCGATCATAAATTAGCTGTTTTTATTAATAGCATTCAAAGTTTAATGAGATTTACAAATTAACGATAATTAAAAAGTTAAATTCATAGCTTGAAGAGCGAATAAGATCTAGATTAATTTACCGGGAATTTATCCAATTAAGACATGAAAGATTCAAATTTTATATCTGAAAGGTCATATTCATAAAGTAATATTAATATTCTGCCATTTCATATGAAAAATTGTGGAAAGAAAAAAACCAAATAGTAAGGGTTTTAATTTCATCCAGAGTCGTTGGCAATTTATTATCAAATAATCTATCTAAAAGTCAAAATGGAAAAATAAATTCATTAATTAGTAAATGTAAATCCAAAGCCTAGAAAACTCATTGAAGAATAAGAAATTCTCCTTTTAAACCGTAACTACTCCATCATTATTGGTGTCTCATTATTCCAGTATATATCTATAATGGCTGTACTCCAACGATGCAAAGATATTGAAGTTTTTTCTTTTGCCACTCCGTTATCTAATACAACTTTGAATGTATACTTTTTCTGTTCAAAAGAGTTTTTAAGATTAAACGGTTTTGTTTTTGAGACTGATTCGTCTGGACGGAGCTTATACGATTCCTTAAATATAGATTCATTATGAGAATTGAGTATTTCAACTGATACTTCGTGGGTTCCTACATCATGGTTTCTTAACTCAAAAAAGTTCTCCTCTGCTGGACCAACAAGAAGAAATGTTAACAAATAATAACCTATGATTGCAGCTAGGGGTATGAATTACAGAAATAAAAGTAGTTTTCTAAAATTTCGCATTTGAAACTCCTTTATATTTGAAATTCAACATATTATTCTGAGTTAAATAATTTGAGTCGCATATTGGGTTTTGGGATCTTCTCATTGAAAAAATGATAATGAAAACTAACTTTTTTGTTAAAACCATGGAAGTAATGAGTCTCCTTTTCCTTTTTCATTCCCCATCTTTAAACCATCAACTTTTCCTTCTTCATTAGACATATAATAGGATTCTGCAATCAATTTTTTCAGCGCGGGTGTTTCTTCAGTGAAATTTGTTAAGCCCATGATTCCGTAATAAACTATAAAATAATCTTCTCGAGTTTCAAGGAAAGGTCTCTCATACACTAGAAAATATCCTGACGTTTCAGGGCTTTCATATCCTGTTGCATTAAAAGAGGTAAGGTTATAGGAATTTTCAACTTCACGCTTTTCAGTTTCTTCTTGAAGTTCTTTACTAATATTTAGCTCCTGCTGGAACACATTACTATTTTCTTCGAGATGACGATAGAGGGTATTCTCTCCTTTTAAGAATTCAGATTCGTCATCAAAATACCAAAAACTTATAAATTTTCCTCCAGAAAAATTACCCATCTCACAGTAAGAAGAAATTTTCGGAAAAAGTGCCGTGCATCCCTGTTCACTTTTTTGCCATGCTCCAGGGATGTACCATTTTGGCATGGATTCTGAAGGAGGCAGTCCTGGACCGATCTGAATGAAATCTAGTAATAACCATACTCCAATAACAGCAGCTATGAAAAAAATTAAAAGTGCTATCTTCTTATTAATTTTCTTATAATACATATGCCTGCTCCAGTTTAACAAAAATATAATGGGTGATTAAGGTCTCACCCATGCTGACACAATTCCAGTCCAGCTCCCAAGCGTATCCTTAAAAACGAAAAAAATGGGTGAAAAAGATAACTATCCAGAATAGCATCTTTTAAGCCTTAAAAGACTCAACCCATTCCGGCCTTTCAGGAGGATTATTTGCCAGCATACCTCTCCATTCTTCATCTGTCAATCTATCTCCTGAAGACTGCCAGAACTCGTAATAGCTCATCACAGGACCTGCTCCAAGCACAATCCTACCATCGGGCTGTTTATAGGCTACTATTATTAGGTCCAGTTTTCCTGTCCCTTCTTCCAAAACTCTTCCTTCTCTATCTGTATAGACATCCGCAACCATGACAGAGCTCTGAAAGTCCTCATCTATGTTCTCAAGCATTGGGGCTATATTTTGTCCAAAATTCCTGATGAACTCATACTCTTCATCTGTCAGCTCTTTGTTTTCAAGCTCTTTAATCGAGATTTCCAGCAACTTTTTAAGGGTGTTTTCAAGAGTTGTGAACTCTTTATCTGATTTTTCATCAAGTACTTCCATTTCAGCCAGCCCATTGTGTGCCATTTTTGTAAGGGCAAGCATCCTGGAATAGAATTCGGGAACTGGTTCCACATATCCCTGAACAGGCTTTTCTTCTGGAATATAGGGTACACCTGTGTAACGAGCCTGTTTTGCATAGAGAATAGTATCGTGCCTGAGTTCAGTCCAGGAAGCAAGAGCTGTGTTAAGCTGTTTATCTTCCCAGGCTTCAGTCTGCATAAATACAGGATAGCCCTCTGGATAACTTATTAGGAGAGGCTTTAAAGCGTACAGTTGAGCCCAGTAAAGATTTTTATTCCAGTCTTCTTCATCAAAAGCTCCAAATTCATTTTTCAGAGATGTGTGAGCTTTTTTGTATTCTTCATTTTCAGAAATACCCTGATTTTTCAGGTGTTCTCTTGCTCTTTCAGAACCTAGAAGGTCCATAATATTCAGGGCAGGAGGATGGAGCCTCTGGAGAATATAGGAGTCTGGAGTATATCGCTGACCCATGAATCTGAACCCTTTTGTAGCCTCAAGAGTTTTGTTTTCGGTTTCAGAGCCTGCCTGAATTATTTCCCCTGTTCCGCTGTAGATTTTTGGGCTTTCATATTTTTCCAGCTCAGTTTTCAGTGCTGTAAGACTTTCATTGTCGAAGCTTACTCCGTTTCTATAATTCCCAAAAACAGTATCCAGAGCTTTTGTATATTCATAGGGCCCGAGGTCATCAGAAAAACCAACATAAAAAGCAGTTACGTTATAGATTCTGTCCCATCTTTCTCGGAGGTTTTTGTCATTATCACAATGGTCAGAAATCAAAAAAGCCTGTATAGTCTGGATTCTCGCTTCATTTTCCGGGTCTTCTGTATTAATCATGTCCGGCTTAAGTAGCATACTCATTCTACCATGCCACATCATGGCCTTGAAGTATTTCTGAAGTTTTTCAGAGGATGTATAGTGTCCCCGTGGAGTGTACTGAGAGTAATCTTCACTGTACTTGAAAATCGGAGACACTCCCTCTTTTTGAGCTTCTATCAAAGTGAGTTCAGCCTCTACATCTTCCTGCACATATTTCGGTACTTCAAAGCTATATTTTTCTGAACTTGAAGTCTCTGTAGATTTGACTTGTATCCGATTTGGATCTGTTTTTTCCTCAAGCAAACTAAGGGCAACCGCAAAGTATGCAACATTTCTTCTTGCAGCTTCCTTTACTTCATCAGATAAAGAACTGTTTTCTTTTATCTCGTTATAATCTTCTATGGAAGATTCAAGGAGCGTTTTGTCAAGTCTCCAGAGCTCGTCGTAAAACTCATTTTCTTCAACCCTTTTTAAGGTCTCATCAAACTGGATATGGTAAAGGTGGAGGAGAGAGTCTGACGTGATGAATGTAGGAACGTCAGCCACTTTCAGGTCTCTGTAAGTTGCATTTACTTGCTCCACTTTAAATTGATTTTTGGTAACTTCATTTTCAATTACAACAAACCCATTTGTGTACAGTAAGTTCCTGCTTTCGTTTGTTAGGGGAATCTTTTGGACGAAATCATCATGATTTACAATTTCGGAAGCTTGTAAAGGTAGAGAATAAGTGGGAACTGCAGCCTCGAACTGCAGATTTTCTTTACTGTAATATTTGGAAAAGGAGTTTTGCCCTTCAAGTTTAAGGGCATTTTTACTTTTTTCGGAGGAGTTCTCTATAGAAACGTCTTCTTCGGTGGAATTATATGAACTAGTCTGAGTGTTCATCTCATCCTCAAGCTTTGTCTCATTAACTAGTTTTGTTTCATTAGCTAGCTTTGTCTCTTTTACTGGCTCACTGCTATTGCCAATGCAGCCTGATCCAGATATCAGTGATGCTATAAGCAAGCAAATAATTGTCAGTGCCCTCATTTTCAACTAAGATCCCCTCTAAACTGCAAAAGTAAACACAAATTCAATAACTAATAATTTTTAAATAAATAGACTCTATAATTTAATTTAAGCACACACTTTATAAGTTTTTCTAGCCAAATCTTCAAATTTGTTCTTCTCATACCGTCTTCATGTTATAATCGTTCCTTGATCTTTAATTGTCAGAGACTGTACACAGAATGCTTATATAACGACAGAGACCGTAGCTATTTCCTGTGATAAAGAAACTGTGACCTCACAACTTTATGATTTTTTACACGGCATTTCTACCAATATAAAAAGTTAGAATTTAGTACCAGATCTTTTTCAGACTCAGGTTTGGAAAAGGCAAAAAAATTCGATAAAAGGCAGAATTATCTGGTAAAACAATCTTGTTTTTCAAGAGCAAAAAGAAAAGAATTTGCGATGGAGAAAGTTGAAAAGAATTTGCGATGGAGAATGCTTATCGTCAGAGTGAATTCTAGAGGAAAAAGTCACAAAAAAATACGGGTAAAGGCAAAGCTACCTTATTATTTTGAAAACTATTCTAATAATTCCTAATAATTTCTAACAATTTGGTATAAGCTGGAATGGTATCAGTTGAAATGGATATTTTAGTAGGTTTGAATACAGTTCCATTGCATTCTCTTACTCCAGCAGAGTCCTCGGATTAATAAAACCGCTCCTGAGCATATGGTCGGCAAGCACAAGGGCAACCATGGCTTCGGCAACAGGCACCATGCGCGGAGGAATTGTCGGATCATGCCGACCTTTGATTGCAATTTCTGTATTTTCTAATGTTTTGAGGTCAACGGTCTGCTGAAGTTTTCCTATGGACGGGGTTGGCTTTACTGCTGCCCTGCAAATGATATCCAGGCCGGTTGAAATTCCTCCGAGAATCCCACCAGCATTATTGCTCGAAGTGGTTATTTTTCCTTCCTCGATCCGGAAAGGATCGTTCATTTCACTTCCGCGCAGGCGAGCAGCTTCAAATCCGGCTCCGATTTCAAAACCTTTGACAGCAGGAATACTCATAAGGGCTTTTGCAAGGTCCGCATCCAGCCGGTCAAACACAGGCTCTCCAAGGCCGGCAGGCACACCTTTTATAATGAGCTCGACAATGCCTCCAACGCTGTCTCCTTCCTGCCGAAGGGACGCAACTTTTTCAAGCATTTTTTTAGCAGCTTCAAGATCGGCACAGCGTACAGGGGTCTTTTCTATGTTTTCGAGGATTTCTTCAAAAGAAAGGGGCTTTGCCCGGATGGTTCCGAGTTCGATCACATGCCCGACAACTCGGATTCCGAATCTGGAAAGCAGGAGTTTTGCAAGGGCTCCACCTGCGACCCTGCCTATTGTTTCCCGAGCTGAAGACCTGCCTCCCCCACGGTGGTCTCTCATTCCATAACGAGCTATATAGGTAAAATCGGCATGTCCGGGCCTGGGAGTGTCTTTAATGGCATCATAAGCTGAAGACTTGGCATCCGAGTTCCAGACAAGCATGGAAACTGGAGTACCTGTACTCATTCCTTCAAAAACTCCCGAAAGGATCTCCACCCTGTCAGCCTCGTGCCGAGGAGTTGAAACCTCACTCTGCCCCGGGCGCCTCCTGTCTAGTTCTTTTTGGATGTCAGTCTCGGAGAAAGGAAGCCCTGCAGGCAATCCGTCTACTACAACACCTACAGCCCTGCCGTGGGATTCGCCCCAGGTGGTAATTCGAAACATCTGCCCGAAAACGTTTCCAGCCATGCATCTTAACTGGTTTTTTTGCTATTTTATCCTTGGGGTTGCTGAAGGAAGAGACGAAAATATCAGATAAAAAAGTCAAATGAAAAATAAGATGAAAAAATCAGATGAAAGAATTAGGATGAAAAAGTTAAATTAAGAAAAGCGGAAGAAAAAGAATTCTTATTCCGAGCCTGTCCATGTCATATAAGCTTCTACTATTTCCTGCCCTTCCAGAAATACCAGCCCGTGTTCTTTACCGTATTCTTTTGAGTCTTCTTTGGAGAGAGCCTTCCCATTATTATCGTCAAGCATCTCGCAGACTACCATTGCAGGGGTAATGCCTGCCATACGGGCAAGGGCAACTGAAAGTTCGGTCTGGCCTTTGCGCTCATCCAGAAGCCCTTCGGCAGCCCTCAACAGGGCAACGTGCCCAGGGGTTCGGAATTCATCTCCAAAATGAATTAAGTCTCCGGACAGCTTCTTTTCAGTAATTTCCCCTATTTTCCGGATAGTAAGGGCTCTTTCGTTATCAGGAATGCCGGTTCTGGTCTCTCTGTGATTGACCCAGAGAGAAAAGGAAGAATGAGAATCATATTTAAGGTCGCCTTCTTTCTCTACGATTT
The DNA here is from genome assembly GCF_002495725.1 of Methanosarcina sp. UBA411. NCBI lineage: Archaea > Methanobacteriati > Methanobacteriota > Methanomicrobia > Methanosarcinales > Methanosarcinaceae > Methanosarcina > Methanosarcina sp. UBA411. Next base: position 20,295 of record NZ_DAGK01000022.1, on the reverse strand, counting down.
CCCCAAGCACGTCACTGGCTTTGCTGGCTTCCCGGACGAGTTCAGCCATAAAGGGCAGCTTGAGCTGTTTTGAAGCCACAGGGTCCACAGCCACACAGATAAGGCCGCCTGCATCTTTTCGCATCCATTTTACATCTTTGAAAGTGACCGCTTTTGCAGGGATTACAAGATCAGTCTCTCCTTCCCTCGAGTCCGAATCGTAAATCTGGATCATTTTTCCGGCTCTCAGGGCTTCCAGTGCTTGGTTGATGTTCTCATTTCTGTACGTAAGACATTCGTAAACTGTACTTCCGCTCATTTCTGGTTCTCCATGCCCTGTTTTTTTAACTTTACCACAACTCTGTCCCCATCGTTCAATTCCAAGGCGTCTCTTAACTTTACCGGTGCAATAATTTCAATCAAATCTGATGGGTAGTGCGTTCTTTCAGGAGCTACTACAGCAGCTTCTATACCGCCAACGATAACAGGATAGCAATTTCCGCTTCCAAATGTCCGTTCTCCATCGTTGAAACCTTCTACCCGGATAGCCGGCATTTCACGTAAAAGATTTCTAATAGGCGAACTGCTTTTAGAAAGCTGTACGTTCAGAGTCCCGGGAAAAGGTACAAAATGCAATTTTTCTTCGAATTGCTTCCGATACCCGGGTATATTTACGTAATACTGGCCTTCGCCAAGTCCCTTAAGCACCTTTCCTTCAAGCTCCAGAATTTCGGGTTCCGGAGAAAAGATCCTACTATAGTCGACGTATTCGTTCTTAAGAACTTCAATCCCTTTTTCTGTCATTTTTATCAACTGGCCACCGGGAACGATCTTCCGTTGGATCAGCCCTTCCTCTTCAAGCTGCTTTAGCTTTCTTGCTGCGGTTTTGGAGCTTGCCCCCGTGTGCTTTTGAAACTCGCTTGATGAGACCTTGATGGTTTTATTTACTGCTCCCATTAGTGCGAGTTTTTTAAGGTATTCAATATCAGGCACTTTCGGCACCTATCTTAATTTTGAGATGCATCTCAATTATGAGATGTTAGACTATGCATTCTGTTATAATAAAACTTTTGATAGCACTTTCTAACTGGTAAATCTTCAAGAAAGGCATCCGGAGAAGTTAAGTATTTAGTATCTTGAATCCATCTATTGATTATACCATGACAAGAGAAATTGAAGTTGAGTGCCCCTCATGTTCCCCTGAAGAAGAGGTAGGGCATGAGGTTCTGAAAGAGGGGCAGAGCCCGCTTGTACGCTGTCTGGAATGCGGGCAGGTGCATGCTGCGAAGCTTAAAACCCCTAAATCTGTCAGATTGAAAGTGATAGTAAGTAAGATGGACATTTCAAACACTTATAGAACTGAACTCGATTCTGAGACTGTCCTTCAGGTAGACGATGAGCTGGTTGTAGATGATGAGGAAACAGGAGTAGTGGTGCCTATATTGATCACTGCTCTTGATGCAGGAGGAAAACGAGTCAGGATTGCCAGGGCAGAAGACACCGAGACAATCTGGGGCAGAGCTATTGATGAGGTAACTGTAAAATTTTCCGCACAGGCAGGAACTGAAAAGACTGAAGTTCTTGAAAAACGCGTGCCTGGAGATTATGAATTTGTCGTAGGATCCGAAGAAAGAGTGGGGAATAAACGCCTTTTCATTAACAAAATCAAGGTGAGAGACGGAGCATTCCGATCCAGAAAAGGCGATGTTGTGCTTGCAAAATACGTAAAAAGAATTTTTGCGAGAAAGAAAGGGGAAGGTTCGGGTCAACGTGATTTCCGAAGAGGGCCGTGGTAAAGGAAAAAATAAAAGAGATAAAGAAGAGGAAGAAATACTCGAAGAAATGCGCAGGCGCCTCGTAGACAATCTTGGGGCTTACCTGTTGCTGAAAGATAATGTTCGCGAGGCTATGCTTCGTGTCCCAAGACATAAGTTTGTTCCTGAGTATGAGCAAAAAGCAGCTTATGTAGATAGACCCCTTGAAATCGGCTATGGGCAAACAATCTCTGCCCCGCATATGGTTGCGATTATGTGTGACCTTCTTGAACTTTCAGAAGGTCACAAAGTCCTTGAAGTAGGGGCAGGTTCAGGATATAATGCTGCAGTTATGGGGGAACTAATAGGAAAAAGCGGACATGTGTATGCTGTTGAACGCATAGAAGCCCTTGTGAATTTTGCAAGAGATAACCTGAAAAAAACAGGATATGAGAATGTTACAGTAGTACTTGAAGATGGCTCAATGGGTTATTCTTAGTGTGCTCCCTACGACAGAATAGCCGTGACCTGCGCAGCTCCCTATATTCCTGAGCCTTTGCTGGAACAGTTGAAGCCGGGGGGTATAATGGTCATTCCTGTAGGGGACTATTCTCAAGAACTCTATAAAGTTAAAAAGGACAGCAAGGGCAATATACATAAAAAGAAAAAAGGTGGGGTCGTTTTTGTACCCTTGATTGGAAAACATGGCTTCCGAAAAAGTCCTGAACTCTAAGATTACGATCCGAAAAAGGTAGAACCCAGCTTTAAGCGGCTTCTTTAAAAATTTTAAAAAAATTAAATAAGGTATTAATAAGTGTAAAATCATCTATTGAATATGGGCGTCTACACTTATGAGGACTTTGAGGAAATTCGAGTCAAGGATGTCTACATAGTCGATGTTTTTACAGATCCGACTCCTGTGGTGCTTCTTGAAGATACACAGGGGAATATGCTTCCCATATATATCGGACATCTCGAAGCTTTATCAATAGGAAACGTAATTAAAAAGATTTCTCCACCGAGGCCCATGGCTCATGACCTCATGCTCAATATTTTCGACAGGCTGGAAGTGAAAATCGAGGGAGTATTAATTGATGAAAAGGTGGACAAGATCTATTACGCCCGGCTTCTTATAAGAAAAGACAACAGTATCATGCAATTTGACGCAAGGCCAAGTGACTGCATTGCTCTTGCCCTGCGTGTTGGAGCTCCGATAAGAGTTAGGAAAAAGGTGCTTGAAAGTTCCGAAGTCGAGATGTCAAGACTTGAGGGTGCCCGTGTGATAAATATTTTCGGTTAGTGCCTGTTTGAGCGCTCAGAATTTCCTTCCTGGGCCTCTGGACCTCAACTTATTTTCGCTTACCGTCGCTTATCCCTGTCTTTTCAGTCTGCGAAATGTTGCTTTTAATATTTTCTTTAATATTCTAGGGAGTGTCTTTTTAATATTGCTTTTAATGTTAAGACGGGCGGGCATTGACTTGATTTCGATAAGCTTTTAATAACAGTTAAATTCATTATCCCATAGATGCTCACCAAAAGAATAATACCATGCCTTGATGTGACCCTTGACAGAGCGGGCGGCTGTGTTGTTAAGGGGGTTGAGTTCGTGGACCTGAAAGAGGCCGGAGATCCTGTGGAACTCGCCAAGCGCTACAACCAAGAGGGCGCAGACGAGCTTGTTTTTCTGGATATTACAGCTTCGGCTCATGGTAGGGAAACCATGATCGATGTGATTGAAAGGACTGCAGATGAAGTTTTCATTCCTCTTACCATTGGAGGGGGGATAAACTCTATTGACGCAATTCGCCAGATTCTTAGAGCTGGTGCAGATAAAGTCTCAGTTAACACCTCTGCGGTCAAGAATCCTGACTTCATCAAAGAAGCCTCAGATATATTCGGAGCTCAGTGTATTGTTACTGCGATTGACTGCAGGCGAAATACCGATGTAAAGAATAACCCCGACAAAACCATTCTTGAAATGGAGGACGGGACCCCTGCCTGGTACGAGGTAGTAATCTACGGGGGCAGGGAAGCTACAGGAATCGATGCCGTGCAGTGGGCAAAAAGGGCAGAAGGACTGGGCTCAGGAGAAATCCTGCTCACAAGCATGGATCGAGATGGAACATGTGCTGGCTATGACCTGCCAATTACAAGAAAGCTTTCTGAAGAGCTTGATGTCCCGATTATAGCCTCAGGAGGAGTTGGAAGCCCTCAACACATCTATGAGGGATTCTCAATAGGAAAAGCCGATGCCGCCCTTGCAGCAAGCATCTTCCACTTTAGGGAATACTCAATTAAAGAAGTTAAAGAATACCTCAAGGAACGTGAAATTCCCGTAAGGCTCTAAATTCAGTAAAAAGCAGAAAAAAGGGAGTGGGAAGATAATAGAGATCTCAGAATTCTAGAAACTAATTCAAGGACTATACTAACATTGACAGGAATCTCCTCTTTTCGGTCAGGCCTTTTTAAAAAGGGTTGATATACGAACTGTATGATCATAATGACAGGAAAAGGGAAGGTAACGCTACTATACTCTGGCTGGTTGAGGAAATTGGAGAACTTGCCGAAGCCATCCGCAGGGAAGAGCTAGAAAATATCGAAGAGGAGCTTGCAGATTACTTCGCCTGGATAGGGGCATTGCTAATCTTTATGGTGTGGATCTCGAAGAAGCTTTCCTTAAAAAGTACCCTGGCATGTGTCCTAATTGCAAGCAAAAACCCTATATGCACGGAATAAGTAAAGTAAACATATTTTTCTTCGAGGAACCTGATTTTCAGAATTTGTTCCCTTGATCTTAATTGTCCTGTTTTTATCTTTCCGGAGATTTTTATATACATTCCTAGATATCTTGAGATACTTTTTTATTTCTTCGAGGCAATATCTTATGCGGAATTCTTATTTGGATTCTTTATTTATCTGGGGGAATATATGTGTCAGCCGAAACCATGGAACTTCTTGAGGGGTTGCAGCTGAAGATTCTTAACAACACTGGCGAGGATCTAGTGCTTCAAGCTCAGAAAATTGAGAAAGGGAAATATAAAAAAGGCCGCCAGGCTCCTGCTAAAATCGAGTCTTATGAGGAAAAAAGTTTTGAGCTCGTTGCTTGTGAAGGGAGCTGCGAAGGTGGAGTGGATATTGAGGGTTGGGTCAAGTATGGGATAGGATGTACGGAGGGGTACTGTAAGATACACTTCAAATATGTGGGAAAAACAGACAAACTAGGTTACTCCTGTGAATGCCACATGCACGATGGAAAGATGCTCTGCGATGCTTCAAAGGATGAGAAAACCGGGAGGACAGTGAGCTGGATAATAGGGCCAAAGGCATAAACCCAAAAGAAATGCTTATTTGACTTGCCCGATAACACTTTTAATTCGTAGCTTCTTTTTTATTTTGGCTATGCTAAAATCCCTGGTTGTAACTTAATATTTTCTAGCAGAGCAAACAAAAACGCTCTGCTAGTATACTCAATAACGCTCGGTAATCTATTATTAGTCGTCAGTAGAATAGATTATATAACATTTATCAAATAGCTTTCGAAGTCTGTAGAAAAATAGACCGGATTAGATATCTCATTTTTAGTTTTTCCTTCAATAACTGCTTTTGTCATAAGTGCAAGATTTTTTGCCCCATCTTTTGAGAACCCTGCCTGTATCAGTGTACTTTCCCATTCTTCAGGTAGCACCTGCTGTAAAATGACATTTCTATTTAATACCTCTCCAAATATCTTTGCTATATCTAAAGAACTGTAAGCGTGGGACCCGGTTATCTCGTATATTCTTTCCTCTGAGGTTTTACAAACTATTACCTCTGACAAAAATTCTGCAACATCGGAAGGAGCAATCATAGGCACCTTCATCTCAGGTGGGAAAAAAGTTGGCAGTATTCCATGTTCCTTAACCAATTCTAAATATCCAAGCCAGTTACTAAAATAATAAGAAGGTCGGACAAAAACCTGTTCGATTTCAAGGTCAGAAAATGCGTGTTCCAGAATATAAGATGCCATCAGATTACCTGTTCCAGATTCGTGCTGTGCCCCATTAGATGACAAACCAACAATTTTAGTGATGCCGGATGCTAAAATAGCCTCTCCATAATTATTTAAAATCGTTTTAGTTTCGCTTATAAAATCTTGAGATTCAGGATTTTCAGGTGTTAATAGAAAAGCTGAACTTCCTCCTTGAAAGGCTTTTTTTAAGGCTTCTACATCAAAATAATCTGCAATACTAACCTCAACACCCTTACTTCTCAATCTCTCTGCTTTAGAACCATTTCGAACAACAGCTCTTACGGATTGACCTCTCTTTATAAGATTATCAACAAGCATTGAGCCTATCTGTCCTGTTGCTCCTAATATTATATCCATTTTATAATCCCATCCATATAACTAATTTGAATTAAATTCAGTATTATTAACCCAATAACGGAAAGTCTGTTAGATATCCCTTAAATTTATAAGTCATTAATGATGGCTTCACTGTTTTAAAAGATTATTTGCTTATAAGCTATTGGGTTATTTTCACACTATTCAGTTATTCCATGCAAGAAAATTATAGAGATACATGTAGATACGCTGTAGGTACACAGTAAAATTTCCTTATAAAGCCTCTCAACTTGCTATAATAGGAATTGCTATGCTGTAATTCTTTCTTATAATCTCAGTTTCAGGTTTCCAGGAAATAGAGAGGATGCCAAAGTTTAATAAAGTGCAGGCTCTCTAATTCCATCGATGAAGCCTGAAAAACCGGAATTGCTTGCCCCGGCAGGTGGTATGGAAGCTTTTGTTGCGGCCGTAGAAAATGGGGCGGATGCTGTGTACCTCGGAGCCCGGGCTTTCAGTGCTCGAAGGTATGCCTCAAACTTTTCAGAGGAAGAACTTGAAGAAGCCATCGATTATGCTCATCTAAGAGGCGTGAAGGTATACGTAACCGTAAATACATTACTTAAGGAAAAAGAAGTAGAAAACGCCCTCAAACTGCTTTCCTGGCTGAGACAAATCGGAACTGATGCAATCATAATTCAGGATCTCGGGCTTATCTCCCTTGCAAGAAAATACCTGCCTGATCTTCCGCTGCATGCGAGCACACAAATGACTTTGCATAATAGCGAAGGGGTCGAATTTGCAAAAAAACTAGGAATAGAGAGGGTTGTGCTCTCAAGGGAGTGCTCGCTTGAAGAGATTGAACAAATGAGAAAGAAAACCGGGACTGAAATCGAGGTTTTCATACATGGGGCCCTCTGCATTTCTTATTCCGGCCAGTGTCTCCTGAGCAGCCTTATAGGAGGAAGGAGCGGAAATCGAGGGTTCTGTGCCCAGCCGTGCCGCAAAAAATACAGGCTATACTGCGAAGGAAAACTTATCAAAACAACCGGGAGCTACCTTTTAAGCCCGAAAGACCTTAACACGACTTCAGGACTGGGGGCCCTTATAGGAGCCGGGATTGAATCTTTTAAAATTGAAGGCCGGATGAAAAGGCCTGAGTATGTTGCAGGCGTTGTAAGGATTTACCGCCGCCTGATTGACAGGTATATTGAAAACCCTGCAGAGTATTACGTTTCCGAAGAAGAGCAGGAAACACTCACTCAACTCTTTAACAGGGGTTTTACTCAGGGTTACTTTTTTGAAAACCCGCGCTGGGAGCTCATAAGCCGGGAGAACCCCCACAACCGTGGAGTTCCGGCAGGTACAGTTATAGGATATGACAGGCGTTCAAGCCGGATCCGGGTAAAACTTTCAAAGCCTCTTCGCTTGGGAGACGGGATAATGGTTGAAAATGCAGAGACCAGGCCTGAAGATAAAGGAAAAATCATATCCTCAATGTATACAGGAAAGGGCCAAGTATACAGTGCAGGCGCAGGAGATACAGTAGAAATCCCCTTCGATTCAAGAGCACCTTCAGGAAGCACGGTGTACAGGACACATGACAAAAAGCTTATGGACTCTCTTAAAAAAGAAAGCGAGTCCGGAAGCCTGAGGCCTAAAATCCCTGTATTTATCATGGCAATTATTGCACCGGGAAGGCCGATAAGGCTTGAAGTAAAAGACAGAGATTCAAATGCAGTAGCAATTGAGTCCGAATATCTGGTTGAGAAAGCCAAAAAACAGCCTACTTCAAAGTCTCAAATCGAAAAACAACTTTCAAAACTTGGAAACACAATTTTTGAGGCTGCTGAACTTCATGTCACTGTGGATGGGGATATTTTTGTTCCTATGGGACAGTTGAATGAGCTGAGGACAAAAGCAATAGAGCAGCTTGAAAACCTGCGTATTTTCAGGTGGAAGCGAAAGCCTCTTGATACTCAACAATTCTTCGAATCTGAAGAAAAGGAATCTAGAGAGAAGGCAGGACAGGAAACCGAAAAAACTATTCTAGAGAGCCTTCCTATACGTCCTATGCTCTCGGTCTCCGTTTATTCCCTTGAAGGGCTTGAAGGGGCGCTTGCAGGCGGGGCCGATAGAATATATTTTGGAGAAGGACTTTTCAGAAGACCGGAAACATCAGGAAAAAAAGAGAGCCCGGCAAAAAGGCCTGAAGCCGTTTTTGAAAATGCTGTTGCGGAGGCGCAAAAGGCAGGGAAGAAAATCTATTTCATTACTCCAAAGCTTGTTAAAGATTCTAGAATGGAGTCTGTAGAAAAAATCTTCTCTATAGTAAGGGGACTGGGAGCTGACGGAGTCCTTGTTTCAAACCTTGGAACCCTGGGCCTCGCAAAAGCCGGAAAAATCCCTTTTATCGTGGACAGTCCTCTGAACATCTTTAACAGCCATACTTTTGCCCTTCTTTTGCAGGAAGGGGCTCAGATGGCGGTAATTTCTCCGGAGCTGACCCTTGAGGAATTAAAAAGTGTTGCATCTCACGGGCCTGCAGAGTGTATTGTTTACGGCAGGCTTGAACTCATAGAATCCGAACACTGCCTTACAGGCGGGCTGCTCGGGAACAATAAAGGGCAATGTAGTGCCCCCTGCAGGTCAGGAAAGTTTAAATTGGTAGACGAGAAAAACTATGAGTTTCCCCTGCTTATGGACTATGAATGCAGGATGCATCTACTTAACTCTAGATCGCTCTGCATGCTTGAATACGTTCCTGAAATCCTTGAAAGTGGAGTTTCAAGTCTGAGGATCGAAACTCTGGGAATGGAAAATCCAGACGAGATTCGAAAGGTAACTCGGGCGTACAGGAAAGCGATTGATATTTACCTTGAATCTGGAAAAAAAGGTAAGGACAACTGCGAAAAGCTTGGAAAAGGTTTTACTACAGGACACTATTTTAGGGGTGTCCAGTAAAAGCCGGAAGTGCCAGGAATGTGGATTAGAAGGTGAAAATAATATGGAAAACCTGGAGAAAATGAAGGTTTCTGAAAACAGAGGCCCCAAAATCTTTCTTTCCGGATCTATCCGTGGGGGGAGGCAACTGCTTGATACATACAGGTTTATGTTTGATATCTTGAAAGAAGCAGGGTCGGAAGTCCTCAGCTGGCACGTTGCAGATCCTGAGCTGGAAAAAACCGAAATGACAATGACAGAGGAAGAGATTTACATAAGGGACATGAATTTGCTTGTAAAAAGCGATGCTCTGATTGCAGAAGTTACGGTGCCATCCATTGGCGTGGGTTATGAAATCTGTAGGGCGCTTGTCCAGGAAATTCCCGTTCTCTGCCTTTACAGCCCAAATGCAATAGTTTCAGCAATGGTATTGGGAAATCCAGACCCTTTACTTGAGGCAAGAGCTTATTCGGACAAAGCCTCACTCAAAAAAATTATTACTGAGTTTCTCAGGGCTCTATGAGTAAAAAGCCTGAAATTTTTTCCCTTTTTTTGCAAAAAAAGTCTTCGGACGTCCTGCTCAAGTCTGATATATAATCTTTCATAGCTCGAAGCTGTATTCTAAAACTCAGTGATAATTATAAATAAGTTGAGCCCCTATGTATGATTTATGGTAGTTGGAATTATAGAAGTTTTAGTATTGATTCTGGCAATCATAGTGGCCTTTGTCCTGTATAAAGTACTGAAGACCGCAACCAGCCTTGCAATAAACGCAGTACTCGGGGTCTTAGTCCTTATGGCGGCAAAACTTTTGCTCGGACTTGAAATCGCAATTACCTGGGTAGCAGTTCTTATCTGCGCAATAGGGGGCATTTTCGGAGCGCTTGTTATAATTGTGCTGAATTATCTGAAAATAGCTTTCGTATAACAGTAAATAACAGCATAGTTTCATGAAATATTGAAAGTTATGGGAAGAATTTTTGATAAAACTTTTTTCTAAAAAGTTTTCGATAAAGCTTTTTTCTAAAAAGTTTTCAGAAGATCTTCATGGTTTCTGAAAGACTCCTTTTATCAGATGTCTCCTGTAAACTTTCCCTTTGAATATTTTTTCTTTTATTGCATCTTCCAATTCTATAATTTCGAATTCCTTAAAAACTTCCCTGATCTCTTCTTTAGTAAAATAGTGGTAGATTATTCCATTTTGTCGGGCAAAAGTCTTCTCTTCAAAAGGGATTGAGGCTTCTCCTCCGCAGCGCATATCCTCATAGCCGAAGGCCTCAAAGAAGAAAAGACCACCCTTTCGGAGTGTTTGACTGAATTCTTTAACAGCGGATTCCCTTTCTTCTTTGAAGAGGTGCTGGAGTACCCCGTAACAGAGAATTCCATCAAAAGTCTGGGCTTTAAATGGAAGATCCGAAATACTTGCCCCAAGGTGCTCAGCAAACCTTCCACTCCTTGCAAGCTGAACTCTGGAACCATTAAGAGCCGTTAATGAAATGTCAATTCCTACTGCGTTGTAATGCCTTGCGAGTTCTCCAAGGTATCTGCCATTTCCCGAGCCTGCATCAAGAATCCTGGACCCCGGAAGAAGATAGGCCTGTATATCCCGAATAGGAGCAGGCCCACCCCATTTCAGATGGGAGTATTCTTTGTCCCAGGCAAGGAAATGAATCTTCGAGGGACCTGCCTGTGAACCTGCGAGATTATGAGTATCCGAATTATCCATTTTTGCGATTCATCCGTGTTTATGACTGTTTTTCAGGGCTGTAATTTGAAGCTTCTTCGAACCTTTCTACCAGGAATTCCTTCTCAAATGAAGATAAGAACCATCCGGCTTTAGGGCCCGAGCTTTGTCCGAGTAATGAAATGTAAATTGCTTTGAAAAGCTCCTTAGGATCAACCTGCGGAGAGGGAATATTCAACTTTTCCGCAATCCGTCTATTTAGTTCGGAACCCTCGTCCTTTGCAGAATAGACAAGCATATGGTATTCTTCTCCACTGATTTCGCCTCTGGACTCAATAAGGGCTGCAAAGGCTGAAAGAAAGGCTTTCTGAAGTTCGGATAGGGTTACCGCTTGCACAGGCACCTTTTCTTTCACTTTAAACTTGGCAAAGGGCGGAGCATAGAGTTCGAGCCATTTAGAAACGTTATCTACCAGTTCTTTTATACACTTTTCATCCTTAGTTGAAAAGCCTGAACGTTTCACTATTTTCAGGATTTGATCAAAATCTCCCCTTGCTACCTGATAGATAGTCACCATCTGCTTGAAAGGAATTTCAGACTGGCAGATCCCTGTTGCCCTGGAAAGTTCATACACTCTTTTCTGAAATGTACCGAGCAAATGATCATTTTCCCTGAACTGCGTCCTAAGTCGTTCGTATTCGTCCACAAGAGTGAGAAGAGGCTGTCCAGGATCAAACTGAATGTGTTTTTCAGGTTTTGTGCGGATGATCAGGTAACGAAGAACTTCAGGAGGCACGACTTCCAGCATGTCCGAAATCGAGACAACGACCCCTGTAGAAGAAGACATTGCTCCCTGTTTTCCAAGCATTATCCACTCATAAACAATAGGATACGGAGGTTCGTGCCCGAAAATTTCTTTTACTATTCTCTTTCCGGTATCGTAAGAACCGCCTCTTGAAGCATGGTCTTTTCCGAAAGGCTCAACTGTCACTTCTAAAACCGACCAGCGAGCAGGCCAGTCCACGCGCCAGGTAAGTTTCCCTCCCCCTGCCATAGGCACGGTTCCGGAGTGTCCGCATGCACAGACATAGTCTACGGTTTCAGCTTCCAGACCAAAGCCCGTAACCTTCGTGGTTGTGATCTTTCCGCATTGATTACATCTGGGATTGAAAGGACTCCAATCCGGAGCTACGGTTTTCCCCGAGACTTCTTCGAGGATTTTCGCAATCTCGTCTCTTTTAACAAGGGCGGTTTTTATTGCTTCGGTGTATTTTCCTGTCCTGTACATCTCGTCTGCCCTGTAAACCCGAGGATTGATACCCAGGCGTCTGAGGGCTTCCAGGAAAGGTTTCAGGAAATGCTCGGCATAGTTTGCGCATTTTCCGCAGGGACAGGGAACTTCGGATATGGGTTTTCCCACATGTTCGGCATAACTCTCGGGAAGGAATGGGTAAACCTTGCGCAGGGGATCATAATTGTCGGCAATATAAATAAAATCTGCATCTGCCCCCTTATCAATTAGAGCTCTATATGCAGCATCGGCAGTCACGACTTCTCTCATGTTACCTATATGAATATGCCCCGAAGGAGTTATGCCTGTGGCAACAAGATGTTTGCCGTTGTTTTTTAGCACTTCTTCGGCTATGACGTCTGCCCAGTGAACTGTGTCAGCCATATTTCTCACCAGAATTTATGCACAAGCCTTTTGAAAAAAACTGCTTGCCTGCAAGCCTTCTCCGAAAAGACTTGAGCGAAAAACTTTGAATTCCCTGCATAATCATCGTATCAAGTTATAAACCTTGGGCTGGAAGGCAAGGAATCGGAATCTGTTTTCATTTTGTGGTCTTTGGCAATAAAATATATAATTGAAACCAAAAATAAAAACCAGATATAAAAAATAAAAAAGAAGAAAAATTAATGGAGGTTCAAAGGCAAATTAATTCAGGAGTCTGCAGATTTACAGAGATTTAATATGGCACTTTACAGAGCAAATCAAGCAAACTTGATTTACTAAATAATAAAAGCACGTAAAAATATATAAATATTTCGAAATTGGTGGAATTAAATTGTAAAATCAAAAAGTAGTAGGACAAGCTAATTGAAAACAATATAATAGGAGTATGTCGTAAAAATTCTACTAAGAAACAGATGGACAGTTGTGAAACACAAATTAAAAAAGATAACTATATTTATACATATTTTTTTAAATAAATTAAAGTAAACTGAAACATACTAACAACTATAACAAATTAAAATACACTCTAAATAAAATAACAATCAAGAATTCCCGAAATGGGTTCAGAAAATTTATTGGAGTCTCCGCAAAAGCCCTTTCAGAATGACCTGATCAAAAGTGACCCTAAAAGTAGGACATACTCACATGAGGTACAAAATTAAAATGGTAAATATTGTATTTTTATTTCTATTTTATACAGTTAAATGTTTGATGCCACTGATTTTTCAGTTCGACTGCAAAGTTCCATTAAAGAATAAATTTTACTATGCTTTATTAATTTAATGAGTTTATATCCTTGAAATATCTTACCTAGTTTTTTATTTACACTTATAAAGTTTAACTATTTCTCCAGTATCTCAATCATCAACAACAGATTCAACGCTCCAATCCACAATTGTTCCAGTAGCTGCATTGATTTCAAATTCATATTTCATATTGCCAAAAACAATAGACCCTTCATATATTGCCATTCTATCTTCAGAATCAAAATGAAGCTGGATATCGGACTCAGTTGCTCCTGGGACTTTTGCAAGTGCTATGGATTTGGCCTTTTCTTCCCCAATATACGTATTAGTATTGCCTGATTGTGTACTGCCGGATGCCGAATAGTTTTCTGCATCAGAGTCATAGCTTAAAACCTCTCCGGTAGACATATCGATTTCATAATCGTACTCGGTGCTGGCATTGTAAAACTCGATTTCATATTCTTGTCTGCCATCGTCGGTGTCAAGGTTTGCTTTAACAAAAGTAACGTCAGCTTCTGTAAGTCCGGCATGAGCAAGAGCGATTTCCTTTGCTCTGTCTGCAGTAATATTATCCGCAACGATAGTAGTCTCATTTACTGACGAAGTTTCAGAAATTGCAGGGGGTAATGCTTCATCGTTAGTGCTGGGTGTCACATCATCTGTAGACGCACAACCAGCAGCACTGATTGCTAATAGACTGACCATTAACATTGAAAATATTTCTCTTTTCATTATAAATGCCTCAAATAGTTATAAATGACTCTCTGGTAAAATAACTATCTGATAAAATCACTAATGGCTTCAGGGAAGTGTATTGGTGAAAATTAGCGAACTGTCTTAAAAAGTACATTAACTCTATAAAAAATAAAAATAACAGTAGGGAAAGTGGTTGCTATTTACCAAGGAAGAATTTTTCGGACCTGCCTAAGGAGTTCAATAGCTATCCTACTGCTGTTTTTGGGCAGGTCCGTAGTTTCCCAGTCTGGATCTTGTTTATCCCTACTGTGGAGGAACATTCAGGTTGCTACCTGAATTTTTTTTTATGCTATCTGTTTTCTAAATTTATTGCAGGAGTTTATCTTTATATCGAGCAACTT
>NZ_DAGK01000022.1:0-5717 GCF_002495725.1 Methanosarcina sp. UBA411 | reverse complement strand
TCTCCTGCAGCTCTCATACCTGTCATACCTGAAGCCATAATGTGGGAAATCGGCATACCCAATGGGTCGCCGACTCCGATCTATATGCCGTCTACGCCTGCAATTTCTACCATTGCTTTGCTTGCCCTTGTAACTGCATCAATTGGAGGAGTCTCAAGCATTGGGATTCCGCCGACACCCATACCCATGTCAACATGACATGGAATTGGGGATGCTTCGACAGCTGCCTTCATGAAGGTAACTGCTCTGGCAAGGTTCCAGGCTGATGTCTTGCTGGTGTTAGTATTGCAAACTGGACCGAAAACGTTTGCACCGGCCTTTGCAACCAGAGGCGCCTGCTGGTGAGGCCAGAGGCCTGCAAGGGTTACTCCGTCATACTGAAGGTTTCCATGCATACCAAGTACGCACTCTCCAGCCATGCCTGCTTCAATGTACATATCAGGGAATTCTTTCCTGAGGGCCTCGATTGCATGGAGTGTACCGTACATGTCAGCGTCGCCTGCTGCGCCGGTTGTGTCAAAGTTAACACCGTCTGCGCCGGAGGCAAAGAGTTTCTGCATGACCCATACAGTGTCTCTTGTCAGGTGTTCTGCAGCGTGTTCCATTGATTCCCATGCTTCCTGGATCTTGAAAGCCTTCATAAGGTCTCCAGGGTTCTCGAATGGTCCGTCAGGGGTGTAATAAAGTCCCATGTTCGGCATTGCACCGTAGAACAGAGGAATGACCATGTTCTGCTGGCAGACTTCCATTGTCTGGCACTCGTTTGATACTACAGGCTTCACTGGCTTGTAGCTGTAGTCAATATGACCGAGTTCCATTGTGTCGGCACCAAAAGCACGCTCGTGTGTCATACAGCCAACTAAGCGGCTGGAAGGAATGCCAACACCGCTGTTGCCCTGGTCACCGTCAAGTCGGATAGTACCAATATCGTGCGTTACGGGAATTTCCATGCCCTGTTCAACACTGACAGCCTTGCCAGGCATCATAAGGATTTCTGCAAGTTTGTCGAGTTCATTAGCATTAAGAGCAGGAATCTCACCAAGATCGGCAGCGTTTGCAGTACCAGCCTCAATCTCTGCCATTATCTGTTCTTTGGTAAGGAAGATGCGTTTACCGTCTCCCATTCTCAAAGCATATTCAGTTGCCATTTTTTTAATCCTCCTTTCTTGTTATCTTTAATTTTCAGATTTTGAAAACTATGTTCTGGGGTTTAAAATTTGGAAACAAAGGTTCTGGCTTGCCAGAGGGCTACTATCGCCAAAATAAGGATAAAAACCATCCACAGGACATCTGCTGCCGGTATGATGGAATTTGCCCAGTATGCATTATAAGCTTCTATAGCCGCTGCTGTTTGTGTCATTTTTATATCCTCCAATCACACATATCTGAGGCAAGCATCAGAGCCTCGCTGTATACCAAAGTCCGTTATCTTGTATTTGTGCAGTAGAAAACCTTTTTTGTAGATTCCGTTGTCGTCAACTTTTTGCTCCACATCCTTCAGCATTCCTCCGGATGCCAGTTCGATGATGTCAAAGTTAATGCTATCCCTTTGGAAATCACTCCTCATACCGTATTCTTCCTGGATCTTCTGAACGATTTCATAGTTCCAGTATTCCTTTCCGTCTAGGAAAAGCTCCAAGATTTTGAATTTGATAGGGCGTTTTCCACTCACTTCAGTCACCTCTCAGGGTTTCAAGTGCACTTGTGTCTTCAGTAAACATAATGAAACTCCCTGCGATACAGAGAAGACCGCCCAAAATAATCGTCCAATCTGGAACGTCTCCAAAGAATAGGAATATGAATATGACCGCGCAGAACCCATAGAGGTTCCCTATGCCCTGACCTCTTCCTACTCCTATAAGCGGGAATGATTTGTACCAGGTAACATAACAGAAACCAAATGTAATGCCTGCGAAGATCAGGATCAGCAGAGTTAAAGGCTCGAAAGCCTGCACTGCAAACGAGTACATCGGAAAGCCTACAAGCGCGAGAATTGGCACAATTATGATCCACCAGATTATGTTTTCTCCAAGGAAGCGAAGAGTCAACCCGGCATCAGGCTCTGAAATATCTAGCCCTTTGCCTGCAATTGCACCTTCAGTACCCCAGCCTATGGCAGCCATCAAACCTCCAAGATACCCTATCCAGGGGACATTTCCTGAAGAAAGTTCGTTAAGAAGCCCACCACCATAGATTGAGACACCTCCAAGAACGATAACTGCAATACCGATTGCTGCTCTTTTGGAGATCCTTTCTCCGTACCAGTAATAGGCAAGAATCGAGCCTATGACAGGATAAAGAAGGCCTGCAACAGCTGCAAACGATCCGCCGATAAAACCCATAGCAATAAAAGAACCAAGAATTGCCATTGGGCCACCGCATATAGAAGCCAGGAAGAACCATTTAGAACAGGTGTGGAATTCTCTAAGTGTCCTGCCCAGTTCTTTGTATTTTCCAAGCACTCCGTTCCAGACCATAAGCGCTAGCATGACAGTCAATGCATTAAAGGCAGTAATCAGTACAGCAGTCACAACGAGAGCTATGCCATCTCCGCTTGTTTCAGCAATAGCACTATTCATTTTATCAAACGGGTTAAGAACCCAAACAACGGTTCCTGGCAAATACCAGATTCCCCAGAATAAAGCACAGAAAAAGGCCCACATATACCCTTTACTGATCTTTCTTTTACTTTCCTGTTTTTTTAAAGCTTTCAAATCCACGAAAACTCCCTCCATTTTTCAGAACGCTGTGGAGTTCCCTCGGGACATAATCTCCAGTCCACATTCCACAGCCTGAAAGTCAGCCTAAAAGCTCTTTTTTGTGGGTCTTATACCTCTGGGAATATTTTCCAATTTTTTTGATTCAAACTCCCTTTTAACTGCTGTTTTTATTTGCTCTTCAGATTGCATCTAAGTTACCATTTTTACAATCGTTTTAAGCCGTTTTTATAATATTCCCATGAGCGGTATTGATCTGTAAGAGCTCTTACAGCTATATCCTAAGCTACAGTTTCACAAAAATTGAACAAAATAGAGTGTTGCAGAAAATGTACTCTTAAATACATTTTCTGCAGTTTAAACTGTTTGCTAAGGCTGCTTTATTAGACGTTCAGGGTTGCCTTGATCTTGGCGACTGCATCGTTGGCACTTTCACCATAGATGTCTGCACCGATCTTGTCTGCCCAGTCTTGGGTAACAGGAGCGCCACCAACCATGGTCTTGACCTGGTCGCGGACACCTGCCTCTTTCAGCTGCTCCTCGATCTGGATCTGGTTGACCATTGTGGTTGTCATAAGTGCGGAGGATGCGACAATCTGGGGTTTGACTTCCTTTACAGTATCGACATAGTTCTTAATTGGGACATCTCTTCCAAGGTCCACAACTTTGAAACCGGCAATTTTGAGCATAGAAGCTAAAATGTCCTTTCCGATGGAGTGGATGTCGCCTTCGATAGTTCCGAGAACAACGGTTCCAAGGCTCTTGGTATTAGCTTTGCGCTTTTCCATTTCCGGTGTGATAACTTTTATACCGGCATTCATTGCCTCGGCGGCTGCGAGCACGTGGGGCAGGAAAAGTTCACCCTGGCCGAATTTTTCCCCTACTTCTTCCATGCCTGCGGTAAAGCCCTTCTCAATGAGCTCTACAGGGTCGATGTTTGCTGCAAGGGCTTCAGCTGCGACTTCTTCTGCAAGTTCGTCGTCAAAATCAGTGATTGCTTCTTTTGCTTTTGCAATGATTGCTTCTTTGTTTGCCATTTTTAGATCTCCTGAATATCTGAATATTGTAATTACATGCCTCTGAAGGCTTTGTCAGCCTTGTCCACGATTGCCTTCATGTCCTTGAGGATGTCTGCGTCGATTGGGGTTACCTGGTGGTTCTTGAGAACGTCTACAACTACGTCGTGTGCAGCGGATGCAAGGTCCTTTGATCCGGCTGCTGCCCAGTCTCCGAACATGCGCCTGTCTATGATCTTGGGGTCAGAGGGGTAGTTCACAAGCTGCCTGGTCTGTTTGAGTGCAAGGAAGTTGTTTCCGATGCCTACTTTCTGGATGGATTCGACAGCAAGGGTTTCCTCATTTACAGGGACTCCCTGGAGGGCTTTTTTTGTCATCTTGATGATATCGTTGTCGATAACGAGCTGCTCCATAGAGAAGGTCATACCGAGCTCAAGCATACCGGCACCGTACAGGGTGTTTGCTCCGGAGAGAGCTGGGAGGAGACAGGTCATTGTCTTTTCGTGTCCGGCCTGGCCATCTGGGATCTTTGCATCAGACTAGGTGCCTGCCACGAATGCTGGGAGGCCATAGAACTGGGCGAGTTTTGCGACAGATGCGCTGATCAGACCGAGTTCGGGAGATCCGACGGGGGCAGTGCCCTTCTTCATGTCAAAAGTTGTAGTAGAGCTTCCGTACCAGACTTTGGTTCCGGGGACAGTAAGCTGGGCAAGCACAATTCCGGAGAGGACTTCTGCGTTGTGTGTAACAAGGGTTCCTGCAAGGTAAACAGGAGAAGATCCGCCGGACATTGCCATACTCAGGACGTTTACAGGCATTCCAAAGCGTGCGCCTTTCATGATGACCTGACATGCGTTAACGCTGAGCTCAAGAGGGCTTGTCGGGCAGACCAGCATGGAGAAGATAGATTTCTTCCTTGCTTCTTCTTCATCGCCGCCGTAGTAGGCCTTTACGATGTCTCTGTAGTACTCGACGTTTTCGCCGACAGGGTCAATGTGGTGGTAGTGCTTGGAGGTGCTTGCAAGTGGGGTGAGGGTCTCGTGGACGTCCTGTGCACCCTGACCTGCAACGTCCCTTGCGGAAACAGGCAGAGAGAAGTAGTCGATGTTTTCAGCCCAGTCACAGAGTTTTGCAATGTCTGCAATGTCCTGCTCGACGGAGTCAACGGTTACGTACTTGCCGTCCTGATACTTGCACATTTTGACACCGGTACCGAAGCAGGTCCAGTGAACCTTGCCGCCGCATTCCTGCACGGTGTTGTACTTCTTGTCGCGGCCCCAGAGGACGAATCTGGATGGTGCGAGCTGAAGGGCTCTTCTTACAAGATATTCAGGGATCTTTACAACGTTAGTCTTTTCGTCAACGTCACAGCCATTTTCCTTGAAGATCTGCCTTGCCTCGGGGTCAGAGACCTGGATACCGGGGTTCATCAGAACTTCCATGGTTGCGTAGTGAATTGCTTTAAGTTCATCAGTGGTAAAAAGGTTTAATTCTACACCATTGAGTGCGTTAAATCCAGCAACTGCATTATTTTTTGCCATTTTTATAACCTCCGAATTAGAATCATTTATGCCAGCAACTCTTTTGCTTTTGCAACAGCCTCGCTTGCATTTTCAGCATAGCAGTCTGCGCCGATCTTGTCAGCCCATGCCTGGGTTGCGGGTGCGCCGCCTACCATGACCTTTACTTTGTCCCTCATACCTTCTTCCTTGAGGAGCTCAATTACATCCTTCTGCCCCTGAAGGGTTGTGGTCATAAGGGCGGAAATTCCAATCATATTAGCATTGACTTCCTTTGCCTTTGCGATAAAGTTCTTGATTGGAACATCACGGCCGATGTCGTGCACTTCAAAACCAGCAGATTGGAGCATGGTGGAAACAATTGCTTTTCCAATATCATGGACGTCACCTTCTACGGTACCGTTCACAATAACACCGAGCTTTGAGCCGGAAGCCCCTTCAGGCATAAGATCCTTAAGAGCTGT
>NZ_DAGK01000006.1:0-41231 GCF_002495725.1 Methanosarcina sp. UBA411 | reverse complement strand
TGCGTCAATTACAGATACAGTGCCACTGTCTAAGTTTGATACATATACTTTTTTTCCATCAGGGCTGACTGCAACTCCAACAGGATGGTATCCTACATCCACTGTGGCTGTAACCTTATTTGTTGCTGTGTCAATTACAGAGACATTGCCGCTACCCATATTCGGCACATAGATATTTTTTCCATCAGGGCTGACTGTGACTCCATAATAAGGAAAGAAACCTACAGTAACCGTATCTGTGACAGTGTTAGTTGCTGTATCAATTACAGACACAGTATTGCCGGGGAAATCCAGGCTCCCAAAGTTCGCCACATATACTTTTTTTCCATCCGGTGTGGCTACAATTCCTAGAGGATTACTTCCCACCTGCACTTTTGCTATAACCTTATTTGTGGCAGTGTCAATCACTGAGACATTGTTTCCGTCAGCGTTTGTAACATATACAAACGACTCCGCACCTGCGATACTTACCATTAAAAGCGCCAGCGACAATATTCCTAAAGCTTTTATGAGAACATGTCTTCTGCGTATTTTATCACATTTCTTTTCTTTCATTTTAATCCTCAACATAACGATTCTGATATCAGTGTACTCCGTAAAACTTCTCAACCTGGTTGATTATAATGAATCTAAAAGTGTTTACAATTAATTGAATTCAAAAGTTTATTGGAATCTTCTATAATGTAAAACAGTTTTGAATTTACTGTTATATATTATTCCTGTTTAATGGGATTTATTTTAATAAAAAAACGCATTTTTCTATTTTAATACAAATTATCTAATAAATTATAAAAATTCATTTTAAATTTGAATTGTTTTTCTAATTTAAATTAATGTTTTTCTAATTATTTATAAACATTTTATTTAAATAATCAAATATATAAATAATATTATAAGTTTGAATGTTTAAGGAAATGATTTAAACTTATGGTTATATCTTTAAGTATTAAGATTTTCTGAATGATGGAAAGGACGAAAACTAAATGAAGACTAATAAAAAAATATATTCAGTAGCTTTAGCTACAATAGCTCTGATGTTATTTTTTGTTCTCGTATCATCTACGTCATCAGCAGCTACTGCACAAAACTCTTTGCCTGAGATCATCGAGACTAAGATCACCACCAGTGGGTCAGCGGGCTTTCCTGATATCTACGGAGACAGGATAGTGTATATGAATTGGCGTAATGAAACCGAACTCTCTGAGATCTATGTTTATAATCTATCTACAAAAATGGAAACCATGATTCCCACCAGCGGATTAACAGGCTTTCCTAAAATCTATGGTGACAGGATAGTATACTCTGCTGTAAATATGAGTAATGGAAGGGCTGATATTTACATGTACAACCTCTCCACTTCTGAAGAATCTCGGATAACCAGCAACGGAATCTCAGGCTTTCCTGACATCTATGGGGGCAGAATAGTGTATATTAATAGTCTCGGAGGCCGAGGTGATATCTACATGTACGATCTTTCTACAAAAAAGGAAACTCCTATAGTCGTCAATAGATATCCAGGAATTCCTGCCATTTACAGTGACAGGATAGTATTTCATGAGTGGGACAGTCGACTCCTCAAACACTCTGATATCAAAATGTACAATATATCCACTTCAGAGGAAACTCAAATCAACACAAGTGGATCAGCAGTGCTTCCTGTCATCTATGGTGACAGGATAGTATATTATAATGCGAGTCATGGAAAGCCTGACATTTACACGTTTGATCTCTCTACAAAAAAAGAAACTAAGATCACTACCAATGAGACAGCAAACGGTACTTCCAGTGGCTATGGTTCTCTTGCCATCTACGGGAGCAGAATAGTGTGGCTTGATCGGCCACATATTGAAGACCTGCAGCCCGGTGAAAATCTGTGCTATAACATCTACGTTTACGATCTCTCAGCTTCCACTGGAACTAAGATTTCCACCAGTGAATATATAATTTATAATCTTGCTACTTACGGTAACATAATAGTATGGAGTGGTGAAAATAAAGCACCTGGTAACAATTCAACAGTTGATATCTACATGTGCACCATTCCGGGAGAGGATACAGAACCGGATACTGAACAACAATCCCAGGTGAATAAGAATAAAAGCATGCCTGGGTTTGAAGTAATTAGTTGTATCGTCAGTCTGTTTGGAATATTCCTTTCTAGGAGAAGATAGAGACAGAGCGAATTGTAGTAAGGAAGCAGAAATTACTGCATTTTCAATACTATAAGTCAGGAAGCAGCTGAAATGGCAAGAAAAGTCAGATGGGAGAGAAAAAAATCACGTTAATAAGCAAAACTTACTTGAGGGGAATAATTTCCCGCCGCGATTATCCAGATATAAGGTCACAGAGTATTTCCCTGGTTTTTCGTAGGTGTGCGTTGCATACGGAGTTGCTAAAGGGTTACTATCTACTACGTAAGATTCAGTAACACCGTCTCCAAAATTCCAGAGCCAAGAAGTCGGTACTCCACCGGTGACGGTGTCAGTAAACAACACAACTAAAGGTGCATTTCCTGAAATTACATTGGAAGTAAATGCAGCAACTGGCAGCATTGTGTTATTAATTTTTGTCACCTGAGTAGCTGATACGACTGGCAAGATTAAAACTTAAAATGCAAAAATTAAGATTGCTGAAGCTAAGGCTATTGAATATAACTTCCCCTTATTAACTTCCCCTTATTTTTCATTTGACTTCCCCCATCTATTCTCGATCTCTCAAAACTAATATACATTTAACGTAAACTGTAAATCTTCGATTTTGACATTATAATATAAATTCGAATAAATATCGTAAATACATCTAAAATTATATTTATTCTTTAATTAATTGTGATGATGTCCAATAAGTAGAGTAGTTGTTCAATATATTATTCAATGTGTAAAATTTCTTCTGATCTTTTTTACATATCGATTTTTATTCAAAACTAGTCACCATTTATTATATTCTCAATAAACCATGGATAAACACAGATGGATACAGACATATAAAGATAGTTTTTCAACCCGTTAGTATCTGTTTTATCCGTATCCATCTACGGTTCTTCTATAAAATATCCATTTACCAGTATTACTCTAAAATTCCAGCTTTGTTCCCAGAATTTGGAAGTGATGCACTAGAAATTGTTTCAGTGGGCTGGTATCAAGTTTATTTAAAATTGGTTATACAAATTATTGAAAGGATAAGGGTGATAGAGAGTCAAGAAATAGGAATAAATCAAAAAATGATAAAATTAAGAAAAAGCGTTGAAAGAAATAGGAACTGGGTACAAAACCGCAGTTCAGGCGCTCTCTACTATTTTTCTCACTGATGCTTTTAACGTTTCTCTTGCCCTTGCTTCAGTAAGTCCGGCTCCCATTGCAATTTTCATGGCAGTTTCATCGGTAATAAGGTCTTCAGGATCATGTGTGTCGGTATTTACCAGAAGCGTTGCTCCTATCTCAACAGCAAGCCTTGCAACATGACCGTTGGTCCGGTTGTGTCCGTTTCTGGCGGTAATCTCAAGGCAGACATTGTTCTCTTTAGCCTTCTCGACATCTTCCTCGGAAATCAGGCCAGGGTGAGCTAGAATATCCACATATTCACAGGCTACAGACGCTGCATTTGTTCCGGGAGCAACCGGTTCGGCGGTGGTTTCCCCATGTACGACCACGATTTCTGCGCCCAGCTCTTTTGCTTTCTTTGCAAGGGGAGCGATCTTTCTAGGAGGCACATGCGTCAGCTCAACTCCAGCTAGAACGCGGATATCCCATTCTTCTTCCAGATATTTTGCCTTCTGTCCAGCTTCTATAAGCTGTTCAAGGTTTGTGTAATCGGCATGGTCGGTAAGTGCAATAGCCTTATAGCCGTGAATAACCGCCCGCCGGACAAGTTCGCTCGGGATAAGTTCCCCATCGCTGAAAATCGTGTGAGTGTGAAGATCAATCAACCGGATCACCGTGTTTGGAAGCCATTTTATCTTTTATTGTTTAATATTAATACTTATTTTTGCTATTACTGCTTAGTTATTACTGCTTGTTTTGGCTACTATTGTGAAGTTATTACTGTTTAATTTTTTAGTTTTGTTTTGTTATTGCTGCTTATTTTTTCTGTTACTGCTTAGTTTTCCGTATTCAGACCGTTTTTTCTTTTAATTTCTTTTTTCCCTTTTTTCCCTTTACTAAGCAGAACTCTAAAATTACTCAGGTTTCATTGCTCAGGGTTCTCGGTTTTTCCAAGCCTTTCTGCGACATCGGCAAAAGCGAAATTTGGCTTGACATCCGTTATTTTAATCCTGACTTTTTCCCCTACTTCAACTTCCTTTACGAAAACAACAAACCCTTCAATGAGCACTGCGCCGTCTCCGCTTGAGCCCAGTTTCTCGATATCCACAACGAATTTGTCTCCTTTGCGGAGCGGAGCTGTCAGGAACTTCTTTCCGATAACGTAGATCTCGGCACTCTGGGATCTCGATGCTTTAGGGGAATAAGCCATTGTCCGGACAAAGTTATCCCTTACTTTCTGCATGTAATCATTAAACATGTCTCCTTGGAAGACCTTCACAACGAAATTCCCTTTGGGCTTGAGGATTTTTTTTGCACATTCCAGGGCCGAAGTCGCAAGTTCAATTGACCTTGCATGGTCATAAGACCAGTTTCCTGACAGGTTCGGGGCTGCGTCACAGAGCACAACATCAGTTCCTTTTGTCCCTACGCTATGAATAATCTTTTTTATTGTAGATTCGGCGTTGATATCACCCTGAATGGTCTCGACACCCTCTATAGGCTCGATTCTCTGCAAATCGACGCCAAGGACTTTCCCCCCGGACAGTTCTTTTGCAACCTGGAGCCAGCCGCCTGGGGCTGCACCCAAATCGACAACCGAGTCTCCCCGTTTGATAACATGATGTTTTTCGTTAATCTGCTTGAGCTTGAAGGAAGCCCTGGATCGGTACCCTTCCTCTTTTGCCTGATGATAATAATAATCTCTTCTGTCTCTTGCCATTGTTACTTTCCCTGCACTGAAAGCTGATATAGGTTACGCAAAATCCGTTTTGTCACAAATTGACGGATCTTTGTCAAATCTCCTGATTTATTGTCACTGATTCATTTACCTACTGTTAATAGTCCACTGAATCTTATACTTCAATATGAGTATTCTTACTCTTACAATCGTCTGTACTGAACAAAATTACAGAGCATATCAGTATTATCACAGCTACCCATACTGCTTTAACTCCAATAAATGACGTAAGCAGCCCTCCCAAAATGGCTCCTGCTAAGAACGAGAGGTTAATTGTAGAGTATCGAATAGCTCGCCGAGCCGATTCATTGTCTTTGTTTGTGAAAGCAAAATAAGCTTCCTATGTAGCTGAACGTAAATTTCCCGTAATCATTGTTGTGTTATACGTGTAACCAACAAGTTTGCGAAATGAAGATACCTGAACCGAAGAGACAAAAGAAATCGCAACGGTTACAATGATATCTGGACTTGTGTAAGGTATAAAACCTATGATAAAAAGAACTGCAATTTCAAGAATTAAAACAGCTCTTTCGGAATCCGGTATAAACAGGCGCATTGAAGGTTTTTTAATCATCTCGGCAACCACTACCCCGATCATAAATGCCAGAATAGGTATCGCGTGAAGCACCACTTGCCCCCATTCTCCTGTTGCAACCTCCATGCCTATAAGCACAACATTTCCTGTCTGGGCATTAGCGAAAACCCCACCTCTTCCAACAAACGTGTAAGCATCAAGAAATCCCCCTACAATCGCAAGAAGTATCCCAAGTTCCACAGATTCAGAAGTGAAATTACATAAACGTATTTTTCTTTCATTTTTTAATATTTGCATCTTTACCATTTGAATTCAAATAACCTTATTTAATAGTAACTAACCTTTCTCCTAATTATATAAATTGTTTTATATTATAAAACTCATCCAGAATTTGATTCAACCTCATTATTTCTACTAACACTACAACTTCAGGGTATGATGCATTTTGAATTCGTACCTTGAAAAGCTCATTTACAAAACTCTATCCAGCTAAAGAATCTCTCTATTGCACTTTTCGTTTTTAACTCATTTCAATCTATTTTATTGATCTTCTCCTCTTCTTTTTTCTTTCGATACCTTCTCTTTATTGAATGTTGGACTTTATTTCTCTTATTCGACTATATTCGGCATGAAAGTACTTGAAAGTACTTTCATATTTTTGTGCCTGTAATTCGAAGATTTTCATGTTCGTTTCTGTATCATTAGTATCATACATTCTGTCAGCTGTCACTTTTCTTCAAACTTATCAAAATCATAAGTTTTATCTAAATTTCACTAAAGGTTTCCTGATGA
This sequence comes from Methanosarcina sp. UBA411, assembly GCF_002495725.1. Lineage (NCBI taxonomy): Archaea > Methanobacteriati > Methanobacteriota > Methanomicrobia > Methanosarcinales > Methanosarcinaceae > Methanosarcina > Methanosarcina sp. UBA411. Next base: position 34,906 of record NZ_DAGK01000006.1, on the reverse strand, counting down.
ATATCAGGATTACGTAAATAGAATACGGATCTATACAATATATTTATATCTTATATAAAGACAATAGATATATAGGGAATAATTTGTTTCTAAAACAAATTTATTTTAAAAGATTATTTTAAAATAAATTTTATAAAATGACATAATACTAAATATAACTCACCACAATAGATATAATTACACCATAATATTAATTTCGGGATAGTTTCATATAGAGAATTCTCAATCCTATAAAATTAATTTATTAAAAACAGTTTTTCAAAGATGAAAGTTCTTTCCTGGCAATATTGTAATAAATGATATTTTTTGCGATAGATTGTAGTTTTTTGCAGGTAAAATGAAAAAAATGAGAATGTATTAAGTTAAACATGATACAATCCTGATTAATATTCATAGACGGATATTTAGAAACTGATATTAGAAACTGATATTCAGAGACTGATATTAGAAACTGATATTCAGAGACTGATATCTAGAAACTGATATTCAGAAATTGTTTCACTAGTCATGCTCAGGATTTGATATAAATTTGTCTCACTTCTACCTTTTTCGAGGCTTTAAAATATGTTTTTCCTGGCAATTTGCAGCAAATGCTCTCAGTTTCACAGCAGATATCTTCTGGAGCTTAAAACAGTCCTGAGGATATCTTCACCGCCTGCTTTTTCGACCCTGATGTCAGACGGCTTTTCAATTATCTCAAGATTGAAAGGAAGGCGCTTTCGGATTTCTCCAATTAGCTGAAAATCCCCGCTCAGGATAACACAGTCAATAAACTTGTTTTCGTCAAGAACCCTATCCAGGGCCTCGAGGACTTTGTCCATGTGGTGTGCAATATCCTCTTCCCTCAGGCGTTCAAAGCGGCGCTGGCTAAAGCCTCCTTTACTGTGCTTTTCCTTCACACTGCTGCGGATAAGCTCTTCAGTATCGAAAACTTGCGCATTGGGAGCAAAGCCTATGAAGGATTCGCCTGCATGCAGGACAAGCACGAGCATGTGGTAGTCCTTACTCAAACTTTCTTCAAGCAAAGATACCTCAAAACTGTGCCCAAGCTGCCAGGCTGCAGAAGTGATCGGAAAAGGAGGAGCTATAGCCTCGCAGACCATGCGGTGAAAATCATAAAAAAGTACAAGGCCGGTATCAGAATCAAGCCTGTCAAGAAGCGTACGGGTTTCTTCTTCTACTCGATCAAGAACTTTTTCACTTAGCACACCTGAGAGACGGGTGCCTGGAGGCATATAAGCGGTCAGCAGGCCACCTGCAGGAGTCTGAAAGGATTTGAGTTTGGAGAGGTAAGCCTCAACAGCTTGCGGACTCAGGGTTTCAATTCCGCAAAACTTCAGTTTATCCTGGGATTCAGCCCTGATTGTTTCGAGCTCGTAGGCAAGAGTCCGGGTTCGAGTACGTTCCTGATTTAAAAGAGCCTCAGCTTCCTGCCTGTCCGCAACTGCCTGCCTTGCAAGAGCCTCTTTCTTTTCAAGCTGGGTTTTTGCACTCTGCAGGTCGAGTTCCAGTTTAACAATCTGCGAGTTGAGCCGGTCGATTTCAAGTTCGAGTTGCCCTTTTCCGGAAATCTTCCCTAGAAATGCTCCCAGACCCTTTTTTGGAACTTCAGTGGCTTCTTTTTTTGTTTTTTTGTCGCTGATTTGTCTCCCTCGCACTCTGTTATTTTTGACTTAGATACCGAGTTAATAAAATAAAAGCTTTCTATAAAATTTCTTTGTCAATTTTAATCCTTATTATTTCGAAAGTTTTAATAATATCGTATTGAATGTCACTTTGCTTTCAGGAGCATTTTCTGAAAAGCAAGTTGATTTAAGAAATTATTGCCTAGCTTATAACCTTCAATTTATAACCTACTTCCAATTTATAACCTATAAATCACTCCGGTGCCTGAATGAAAACCTCATTGAAAGACTTTCAAAACCAAACAGGCCAAAAGAGCCCGAACCAGGAAAATCCCGGTCAAGAAGAACCGGGTCGAGTAGATGAAATGGATAAAGAGGACAGGCAAAAGACTGCCGGATACAGAGCTGGAAAATTCCATCCCACACTCTGGATCCAGGGACAAAAAAGCGCTTCTCTTGCCGGGAAAACCATAGTTCTTGGCGTTACTGGGAGCATTGGGGCGGTAAAGACCGTTGAGCTTGCAAGAGAACTGATAAGAAACGGGGCTGAAGTCCACGCTGTCATGACAGAAGCTGCCACGCATATCCTGCACCCGGATGCCTTGCATTACGCTACCGGAAACCCTGCAATAACCGAACTTGGAGGCAGGGTTGAACATGTGGAGTTCTGCGGGCTCAAGGGCAGGGCCGACCTTCTCCTTATAGCTCCTGCAACTGCAAACACTATAGGAAAAATCGCTTACGGTATAGACGATACCCCAGTCACCTCGTTTGTAACGACTGCTCTTGGCTCAGGCGTGCCTGTAATGGTTGTTCCTGCCATGCATGAATCAATGTTCAGGCACCCGGCTGTAGCTGAGAATCTGGTAAAATTGAAAAGCTGGGGAATCTCTATTGTGGGCCCCAGACTTGAAGAAGGCATCGCGAAAATTGCAGCAAACGAAGAAATCGTGCTCGAAGTAGAAAGAACTCTCGGAAGCAAAACCCTTGAAAACCGAAAGATAATTATTACAAGTGGCTCCACTGCAGAAAGTCTGGACCCAATAAGAATTCTTACGAACCGGGCTTCAGGCAAAACCGGCAGGGAACTTGCCCTTGAAGCGTACCGCAATGGGGCTGATGTAACGCTGGTCCATCAAGATCGGCTTGGATTTGCAGGGATTAAAGAAATTTTTGCAGAGAGCGCCGACGACATGACCGATGCAGTACTCTCGGAACTTGAGAAAGGGTACGATATCCTTATCAGTTCGGCAGCAATTGCAGATTATACAGCCGACCCTTCTCCCGAAAAGATAAAGTCGGGAGGGGAACTTGTATTAAAATTGAAACCGACCCGTAAACTGATAAAAGAATGCCGTGAAAAATACCCTGACCTTGTAATTATAGGTTTCAAGGCTGAAACCGGGGTTAAAAAAGACGAGCTCCTAAAAAGAGCAGCCTCAACCCTTAAAGCGTCAAAGCTGGATCTGATTGCAGCAAACGACGTCGCAAAAGGCGGAATGGGCACTGAGGAGAATGAATTGTACTTGCTTGGGCGAGAAAAAAATGAACCCAGGCATGCAAGAGGGAATAAACGCAAACTTGCAGCCTTTATCCTTGCAGAGATAGCTGATCTGTTAAAGTAAAAAATCTGTTAAAAGAAAAAATTTCCTGCAAAATATTCTAGAGTATTTCATAAAATCCAAAATCATTCTGCAAAGTATTCTACAAAACAGGAACGAACTTTGAAAAAATGATTGAAATTGTAAAAAGGCGTTTTCTATGTATACATATGAGAGTGAAGGAGAGGATTTTCTGGCAAAAGCCTATGCTCCGGGACATATTACAGGTTTTTTCCAGATTCACGAGCATGAAAATCCTCATCGTAAGGGTTCTACAGGCTGCGGAATCGTCCTGAATGGAGGCGTCACCACCGAAGTAAAGGTCGGAAAATCTGTAGAAGAAACCGAGATCTTCCTTAATGGAAAAAAGGTTGAAGGCAGAACTACTCGAACAGTCACAGAGATGATGACTGAATTGCCTGTAAGAATAAAGAGCTGGGCAGAAATCCCAACAGGATGCGGATTTGGAGCTTCAGGTGCAGGAGCTCTCGGGACAGCCTATGCCCTGAACAGTGCACTTTCCCTGAACCAGACCGTAAAATGTCTGACTGAATATGCCCATGTAGCTGAAGTTGTCAACTGCAGCGGACTTGGAGATATTGCTGCCCAGTCCAGCGGTGGAGTAGTAGTCAGAATGCAGCCAGGTGGGCCCGAATTTGGGCTTGTTGACAGGATTCCGGCCCCTGAAGCCAGGGTTTTTTGCATCGTGCTTGGCGAGATCTCTACCGGTTCGGTCCTAAGGAATGAAGCTGCATCCGCAAGAATTAACAGTGCGGGAAAAGCAGCTATGGCGGAACTGCTTAAAAAACCCACTATTGAGAACTTTATGCAACAATCAAAAGATTTTGCTAGTAAGACCGGCCTTATGAGTAGTAGGGCAAAAGATGTAATAGAGGCTGCAAAAGCATGCGGAGGACTTGCTTCCCAGGCAATGTTAGGAGATACGGTTTTTGCAATTGCCCCTAACTCTCAAGAATTCGCTCTCTACGAAGCTCTCCAGGAATTTGGGCAGGTGTTAGAGTATGGCATAAGTACCTGTGTACCAAAACTAATGAAGGAATAAGTCCAAGACAAAAAAATACTTTGAATAGGCTAAGGAAAGGAAAATATTTGCAGAAAATTGCTACGTAACTAATCCCCCTATAGATTAAAGAGAGTAGAAATAGAAAATTGAGATCAAATAGATAATATATAATTCAGAATATTCATCTAAGTGTTTTCTCTGAGTGCTCTGAACTAATCAGGCAAATATTGAAACTGATGAAACTCATTTACGAATTCAGGTAACAAATAAAAAAGGTACAATAAAGTAAATTAAAAAAGGTAAGAGACCGATATGACCGAGATACCCAAAGATCACCCGAGGTATGAATCCCTGCTAGCCCGAGAAAAGGTTGCAGCTGGGGTAAAAATGGGAATTACGAGCATTCAGGGGCTAATTGCCCAGGGAAGAGGCGAAAGCTTTGATTACATTCTAGGTGAGCGAAGCACACAGTCTGCCCTGTACGCTGAAAGAGCAGCAGTTGCTGCCTTACTTCTGGCGAAAAACCCTGTAATTTCCGTAAACGGCAATGTCGCAGCTCTCGCTCCTGAGAAAGTTGTTGCCCTTGCAGACGTTACAGGGGCAAAGCTTGAGGTAAATCTTTTTCACAGGACTGAAACACGAGTCCACCTTATAATAGAACAACTCAAAGCCAACGGGGCTTCCGAGGTGCTTGGGAAAAATCCGGATGCAATCCTTGAACTCTCTCACGACAGACGACTGGTAGAGAGCCGAGGGATCTATTCTGCGGACGTTGTGCTTGTCCCGCTGGAAGACGGCGACCGATGTGAAAAACTTGTAGAAATGGGAAAGACTGTTATAACCATCGACCTGAACCCTCTTTCACGGACTTCAAGGATGGCTACAATCTCAATAGTAGACAATCTTACCAGAGCACTCCAAAACATGATCAAGCTCGGGGTGGAACTAAAAAAAGAGAGAAAAGAAGAACTTGTGAAATTAATCACTACTTATGATAATAAAAAAGCTCTCTCTGAGGCTATTTCTGAAATCCAGGAACACCTTAAAGCCATGGCTGCAGAAGTGGAATACTGAATATGGACCTAATAGAAAAAACGAGAGAATTTGTAGCCTCTTTTCTTGAAGGAGAGCCCAGTTCCCATGATATGACCCACATAAACCGGGTAGAATCCCTCTGTCTGGAAATCAGGGAAAAAGAAGGAGGAGATCCTCTTGTACTCCAGCTTGCAGCTCTCCTCCATGATGTCGGTGTAATTAAGGAACATGAAGAAGGTGGCGACCATGCCGTATATAGTGCCGACATCGCATCTGAATTTCTCTCGAAAGCAGGGCTTGGAAAAGAAGTTATTGAAGCTGTTACAAACTGCATCCGGACACATCGTTTCAGCGCAGGGAAAAGCCCGGAAAATCTAGAAGCCAGAATTTTGCAGGATGCCGACAGGCTTGATGCCCTTGGAGCAGTAGGGATCTTTAGGGCTGTTCTTTCTATGGGAGCTCTTAGGATGCTAAAGCATACAACAGGTATGGATAAGGGAAGCTCAAAAAGAACCGTGTATATTGAAGACCCTATTGAAGGTTTTAATGAATATATGCAGTATAAACCTTTCACAATTCCTGAGAAGTTGAATACCAATACCGCGAAAGAGATTGCCGAAAAAAGGCTGAAAATCATGCGCCTTTACCTCGAAGCCCTGAACCTTGAGACAGGAATTGACGAAAGAGGGCTCTAAGAGTCTATCCAAAAAGTATTGTTATCTATTGTAATTTTTAGAGACTTTTTATTATTTTTGATATTCATTAGATATATAAAACAGAAGGTAATTTACTGCTTCAAAATCTGTCTACACAAATTGATTTTTAAAAGACACAAAAAATTCGCGGGAAGAATGAATTGAATTAATAAAAAACCTTATTCTTTTCTGATGAACGCAACAATTGAATAAAAACGAAATTCATATATAGTATTTCGTAATATGTAAAACTGATTTTTATAAGTAGGTATTGAGGAGGGAGTAATTCCCCCCTCTTTGTGCACTAACACAATCCGTTTTTTAAGCCCATTGAGTAAAGTACTCCATATCTCGTTTTTTAGTACTATAAAAGTTTTACTCAATCTTTTGAGTTGGACATTCATTTTTAAAGCTAGTGTCATATGACTTAGCTTTAGTAACTGATCTATTGTATCATAGTATATATACTTATTTATATTTGTTATTTTTTATGTTAATAATTTTTATATTTGATTACTGCGCTAGTTTTTGCCTGATTCATGGGCAATTTGATCTGGATCGCTTGGACAGTCGCAATTAAAAAAGGATTATCTGTGTAAAGTCAGAAAACAGTAAGTCGCTTAGAGAAATATTGATACTTTTCCCAGGTTTATGTACCTGAACTGAGAAATAGGAACAAAATATTAAAATGTTCGTATTTGATATAGAATATCCCAAAAATTGAGAGAAAAAGAAGTGATTTTTCTTTTAAAATACGAACATTATAGGTCAAAAAGTTCGTAAATCAAAGCGTCCTGTAAAAGCAGATTTTTAGGGGAATACACTGTTTTTACAATAAAACCTGTGCATTGTAAATTATGAATGTACTTTTTCATAAAAATATAGGTAGAACCTCTATTTTGGCAAAACTCCAACTCTTGGATATTTTAGAGCTGCCCTTACAAACTCTTCAAATTCAGAATATTGAAGATAAGTGCTGAGATCTTCCTTTTCGTCTTCAACCTTTGAAACAATTTCGAATACTCTTATTTCTTTTGAATCCGAAAGTTTTACGCCTTCTTCAGTTAAATAATCTTCAAGCTCACCTTTTTGCAAAATATAAATATCGTTCTTTTTCAAATTGATTATGAATTCCTTGATTAATTTGTAAACATCTGGATGATTATCTAACAACGTTTCACTTGCCTTGCTTTCCAGATTTGGTTTTATGTGTTTCCAAAGATTGAGGAGTTCTTCCTCAACTTTTTCACCATATTCCCATTTTTCCATTATTTTACAAAAAGCCTTTGCATCAAGTGATTCCTTAGGTTTTAATAACCTAGGTTCCAACTTCTTATTGTTTTTCCACTTGTCATCCTCGTGTTCTGTTAATTTGCTAATTTTGGATCGAATTTCAGATAATTTTGCTTCATCATACTCAACGATATTTTTTAAGTTTTCTAAACCGTGGAATAAGAAATCCAAATCAGCTAGAGCAAACCATTCAATATTAAGATTCTCAGCAATTTGGATATACTTCGCAATATTACCTTTACCATTTGCTCTTATTACAGAAATGTTATTTTTATCCAAATATGCTTTTATGTTTGTTATTTTGTCTGCAAGTAAAGGTATGATTCTTTCCTCTGCTCCCTCTACAATTAATATTTTCTCAGAGAAAAAGAGCTCATTGTTTTGTTTCCAGTTAAATATTTGCTTTTTCTTGAAATCATCTGCATCAGGAATATCAACTTTGTACTTTTTAGTTTCCCCTTCTTCTTTTCTTACTACAGTTATTCTATTAACATAATCTGGCTTAATAAAATCGGATGAATGAGTAGTAATTATTACCTGGTTTTCAATATTTTGTAAACTAACAAAATCCTCAAATACTTGAAGGATGGATCTTCGTCCCTGAGGATGTAAATACAATTCAGGCTCTTCTACTACTAGTAATGAACTATTTTTATGAAACTTGGAACAATAATAACAAAATAAGCTAATTATAAATGCACTTTGTATACCTGATCCTTTATTAGATAATAATGATTTGTATCCATCATCTACAAAAATATTAATTGCTTTATATATATCATCTTTGGTATCCATAACAAATTGAAGTGAAAAATCGCAACCTTGAAAAGATAAATCCATGTTTTGTTTTATATCCTGAATAATATCATCGAATAACATATTGCCGGTTTCATTAATCCGTTTAAATAAAGTATTCATTGTTTCTGAATATGTCTTTGGATCTTTATCACTATCTGCATTAAGTATTGCTTTGTCTTTGTTCTCATCATACGTTTTTTTTATAAGTTTCCCATACCATGTCCAGTTATTGATTTTCAATTGTTTCTCTGGATCTCTAAAAGATGGGATAACTGCACTGTTGATGAGAGAATCTCTGAACTCTGTACTTAGACCCCAACAGCGATATGAATTTGTATGGGTTTGTAAAATAAGTGAAAAATCTGGTTGACATATTTCACCTTTATCATCTTTTTTAACGTATAAAAGAATCCAAGCATTTTTAAGCTCTTTTAAATATTTATTTAAGTCAGCGTTGTGTTTACCATCCGGTCTAACGTAAATTCTCTTACTGTTATTAGCCCAAATATCAAAATAGGTTGACTTTTCTAATTCTTTATCGATGTCGATTTTAAGAGCATCGTGAATATCAAATTGTGTTTCTCCTTCTAAAAATGGAAAACAAAGTAGTTTTCCCATGTTTATTCCTTTAATTTCATTTATATGACTAGATATAGAACCAGATAACTCTGCAAGTATCCAAAAGTATCCATCATCTATTTCATTTAAATTATTTTTATATTTGTGGAAATCCTTGTCTTCAAAAGTTAAGTATGTAGGAAATTTGTCTCCAAAAAGCATATTTAATGCATTCAAAATATTACTTTTACCTGCATTATTTTTTCCTACTATTAAGTTCATACCATTTTGAAATTTTATATCAATATATTTAATGCTTCTAAAATTTCTAATGACCAATCTTGATATATACAATAAATTTTCCCCTCTTAATTTTAAATTGATTTTAAATTTTCTTAATTTTAGTATAAAAAAAGGTTGAATCTAGTTTATCCTAATTGAAAATAAAAAGTAAAATATAATATTTTAAGAAATAATTCTAAAATAATAATAAGATTGGCTGGTATTTTTCGGCAAGTTTATAATATGATTAATTATATCTCCTGTTAATTTAAACTGTAAAAATATTTATGTATTCTTGATCTTGGCACTGTAAAGTCTTCGTCAGTTAATATTAGGTAAAAAAATAATATTAGTTGTAGACTTCACAAAAAGAGTATTCTTAAATAACCGACGAAGACTTTACAGAACCTAAGATAAAAAAGATTTTGAGTTAGCTGTTTTAATTGAGATGTTGGTAGATGCCATGGATAATGATGCTCATTATGACGACAATGTTACACTTGATCCTGAATCATACCGTTGTAGGCAGATTTACGCCTTCTTTGGAGTTACAATGTATTACATCCAGTGTTTAGAAAGAACTTTAGCCATGTTAGGAGCTACTGTATACAATCCAAATGCGGATAAAATTACCAAAGAGGAATACGATACCATCCTTGAAAAAAATTTTACTAAATCGTTGGGTCAAATGATAACGCAAATCAAAAAGTCTGTTGATCTGCCAGATGATTTTGAAAAGAAGCTTGCCGATGCTCTGAAGAAGAGAAACTTTGTAGCACACCATTATTTTTGGAATCGTGCCATAAAGATGAGCCATACGCTAGGGCAAGAAGAAATGATTGCTGAACTAAGTCAATTGAGTACGTATTTTCAAGAGATGGATAAGGAATTAGATTCAGTTTTGAGAAAATGGGGGAAAGCTAAAGGAGTAACAGATACATATATTCATAGAGTTATGGGTGACATGCTTCTTTCGGAAATAAAAGACATCGATGACGAGGAAGCTGTAAAACAAGTTATGAACACTTTAATTTATCAAGTTTTAGATGACACTACTTCAAATAAATGAAAAGAGAAGACGATAAAAGATTTCTGAAAAATTAAAAAATACCTCTAGTACGCAGAACTAACATAACTTTACTAATAATCGTAATACAAAAAATGTTATTTTCGTTTTATTGACTGATTGTTATAATGAAAATTGCTAATTTCAGGCTGATTTTTCCACAATCGCCTATGTGTTTGTTTCCTTAATCATTCCAAATAATATAGGAATTTGCTTGTTTCCTTCGATGAATACATACATCAAAGGCAAAAAAGCTTAAGAAACACAGAGGTTAAACTGAAAGCACCAACGCAGGACACGATTCATCCGTAACTGAGTTTCCAGTAACTTTGTTTTATTTTATCAATAGCACTTGCCTAAATATCATCAGGCTTCATCAGAAAAGAATAAGGCTTTTTATTAACTCAATCCATTCTTCCCGCGTGATTTTTGCGTCTTTTATTATTTTGTTAATCATTCCTCTTCCTATCTTTTCAGTAGGATGTATCGGGACTATTGTTGTTCTTCCATCTGGATGTCGTAAAATAAGTTACTGCCCTTTTGCCTTATCTGCTCGAACCCTATATTTTCAAGTGCTTTCACAGCTTTTTTTACCGGAATAGGTAATATTTTATTCATTAGACCTCAACTTTAACTTGTTGTATTCCAATGAAATCAAGATGCTTTTCTCTTCCTTTCTCGGCTTCAACTTCAATGTAGAGTTCAATTGCCTCTTTTATCCTTCTGCTTAACTCATCAAGAGTTTCAGCCTGGGTATGGCATCCAGGGAGTTCCGGAACAGAAGCTATGTAAATTCCATCCTCATCCTTTTCGATGACAACAGTAAACTCTCTCATTTTATGGTGTTCTCCTTTTATAATACAACATATTCGCATGATTTTACATATAGCTGTGGAAAAACGCTCTACACATAAATATACTCAATTTGTCAACCTTTAAAATTTAGCATAATTTTCAGGACAACTTTTTTTAGGATAACCTCTTAATCCCAATACCTTTTAATTTCAGTTACCTATTAAGTCCAGCATTTCTTAAATTTGGACCGGATTCTTAAATTCAGAATAGTTGAACAGCTTCAGTTCATTACTTGACGGATCTGATTATATGGCTGACATAATTATAAAAAATGCTTACGTTTTAACAATGGACCCTGAAGTGGGAGACCTCAAAAACGGGACTGTTGTTATTGAAGACGGGAAGATTACGGAAATCGGGGAAAAGACCGACGAAAGCGCCGAGACCGTAATTGATGCAAAACATTCGGTAGTAATGCCAGGGCTTGTAAATACGCACACTCACGCCGCAATGACGCTTTTTAGGGGTTATGCCGACGATTTACAGCTTGCAGATTGGCTTGAAGGGCATATCTGGCCTGCTGAGGCAAAACTGACTGCAGAAGACGTCTATAAAGGTAGCCTGCTTGCCTGCCTGGAGATGATCAGGTCAGGAACCACTTCTTTTGCAGACATGTACTTCTATATGGACGAAACCGCAAAAGCTGTTGAGGCATCAGGACTTCGGGCTTCACTTTGTCATGGGCTCATAGAACTCTGGAACGAAGAAAAAGGAGAAACCGACCTTAAGGAAGGTAAACGCTTTGTTCGAGCCTGGCAGGGAGCAGCTGATGGCAGAATAAAAACAATGTATGGGCCCCATGCCCCGAATACCTGTTCTGAGGAATTCCTTGCAAAGGTGAGGGAAGAGGCTAACAGGGATGGCGCCGGAATCCACATTCATGTCCTTGAAACGGAAGCCGAACTCCTAGCTATGAAAGAAAGGTACGGTAAATGTTCGGTACATCTCCTGGAAGATATAGGATTTTTCGGGCCTGATGTGCTCGCCGCTCACTGTGTCTGGCTTTCGGAAGGCGATATAGAAATTCTTGGGAAAAGAGGTGTGAATGTTTCCCACAATGCCATAAGCAATATGAAACTGGCTTCAGGGATTGCACCTGTACACACAATGCTCGAAAAAGGAGTGAATGTGAGCCTTGGCACTGACGGCTGTGCCTCAAACAATAATCTTGACCTTTTTGAGGAGATGAAAACGGCTGCTCTTCTGCACAAAGTCAATACTTTCAACCCTATTGCTCTTCCTGCGAGACAAGTACTTCAAATGGGAACAGTGAATGGTGCAAAAGCCCTGGGCACGGAAACCGGCATGTTGAAACCCGGAATGAAAGCGGACTTGATAGTAGTGGACATGAAAAAACCGCATCTTACCCCCTGCTTTGATGTTCCTTCCCATCTGGTATACTCTGCAAAAGGAAGCGATGTCAGGACAACAATTGTAAACGGAAAAATCCTGATGGACGATTACAGGGTACTGGCCCTGGACGAGCAGAAAGTAATGGAAGAAGCTCAAAAAGCTGCAGAAGAACTTGTTGCAAGGGTAAACGCCTGAACCCTCTAATGAAATATGATCTTGATACCGGACTACATTGAAATATTTTGATATAACACCCAGATATAATGCTGTAATTAAATATCGGAAATGGATAAATAAATTGAAATAATGTTCCGGTGTGTAACCTCAATGAATTAAATGTAAACACTTCTGTTTGATTTTTAAAGAAATCGAATATGTTTGATTTAATATAAATTGAATTCAATTGCTTATCTGATACTACGGGATCAACATGACCGAAAAAGAACTCATAGAATCCGGAAACATGAAAATGGACTGGGCAAGAAACCATATGCCTGTACTTGCTATTGTCAGGGAGAAGTTTGAGGAAGAAAAACCCCTGAAAGGGCTGAAGGTAGGAATGGCCCTGCATGTGGAAGCAAAAACTGCAGTCCTTGTAGAGACCCTAGCAGCAGGAGGTGCAGAGGTATCGATCACCGGCTGCAATCCTCTCAGCACGCAGGATGATGTGGCCCTTGCCCTCGGTACCCGCAAGAATATAAGCTGTTTTGCAAGATACGGAGTCGAGAGCCAGGAATATTACGAAGCAATCGACCGGGTCCTGGACATCAAACCCGATATCACCATAGACGACGGAGCAGACCTTATATTTAAACTGCATAAGGAAAGGACCGACCTACTTCCGAACATATTGGGCGGCTGCGAGGAAACAACTACCGGTGTGCACAGGCTTCATGCAATGGAAAAGGAAGGCGCCCTGAAAATGCCAGTTATTGCGGTAAACGATGCCATGACCAAATTTCTTTTTGATAACCGCTATGGAACAGGCCAGTCAGCTTGGGATGGAATTAACAGAACCACAAACCTTTTAGTAGCAGGCAAAAACGTTGTTGTTGCAGGCTACGGCTGGTGCGGGCGCGGTGTTGCGATGCGAGCTTCAGGCCTTGGAGCAAATGTAATCGTTACCGAAGTCGATCCTATAAGGGCCCTTGAAGCCAGGATGGACGGGTACAGGGTAATGAAAATGTCAGACGCTGCAAAATTAGGGGAAATCTTTGTGACCACTACCGGAAACCGCGATATCCTCACAGCCGAACATTTCCAGACCATGCCGGACGGAGCAATCCTTGCAAACTCCGGGCACTTCAACGTGGAAATCGATATGGAAGCCCTTGCCTCCCTTGCTAAATCCGTCCGAATCGTAAGACATAACATAAAAGAATACGATCTCGGCGACAGGCGCATCAATGTTATAGCTGAAGGCAGGCTGGTTAACCTTGCTGCCGGCGACGGGCATCCTGCCGAAGTTATGGACATGAGTTTTGCAAACCAGGCCCTCTGTGTGCGTTATATTGCCGAAAACAAGCTTACGAACGGAGTTCATAAAGTACCTCTTGAACTTGATACTTTTGTGGCAAAAATGAAACTTGAATCAATGGGCATAAGTATAGATGAACTCACACCGGCACAGGAATGCTACATGAGCGGCTGGGAGTGCGGGACGTAATTAAGAAAACAAAAAGAGTACTTTCCGCAGTCAAGAGATTCTGACGATTTAAAGTGCAGTAATCTTACTGCTTTAATTTTTGATTGCATTCCATTTTCACAAGGCAATAATATTTACCGCATCTCAGAATCTTTATCATATTTTTATAACCACTTAACATGGTCTCTAAATAAAATTTTATCTCCTAAATTACTTTACTTCATAAACATTGTTCAACTTATTGAATATTTATTAACTTATATAGTACTATTGAATTTCTTTTTTAAGAATTTTTGTCGAGAGTTAAATATTTTGATATTTATCATAGGCAGTTTTATAACCAATAATTTGCAAAGAACATAACAAATGTATAATTTATTTTAGAAATACATTTGAAAAAAGAACATATTTTTACTTTTTACAAAAATGGTGGAATTCGATTTCAGTAGCGGAAATTTAGGTGAAATCGATAGCAGCAAATACGTAAATTACTCTTTAGACCTAGAACATGAAGTATTGATTAACAGAGGTTAGAGAAATAGGTTAGAAAATAATGGATACCTGATGTACAAGAAAACATTCAAAGGCTAAAAACTTTGACAAGGAGTGGGTTAAAAGTTGGGCATTAAACATCAAACGATTACATCAAAAATTAAATCAAACAATTATATCAAAAGCTTACATCAAATATTTCGATATCAGGTTCCGTATTTTGAAAGTCCTGGCAAAGGGATAATGAATAAATTGGTTTATATGACAAAATTTTAGAAAATTGTCTAGAAAATTGCCTGATCTTATAAGTAACAAATCACTCACGGGTGACCAATTATTGTATTGATTAAAAACAAACTTTTAAATTACCTTTGAAATTCGGAAAAGGGTTGGAATGCAAAAAAGTTTGAGAAAATCTGGCATTGATATTATTGAAGATGCGCCCTGGGGAACTCACTTCTGTCAATTCTACCAGACAAAAGAAGATTTAATTGACATACTTATCCCCTACTTCAAAGCAGGACTGGAAAATAATGAATTTTGTATGTGGATTACATCACAGCCTCTCGATGAGGAAGAGGCAAAAGAAGCCCTGAGAAAGGCTTATTCCGAGATTGATATTTACTTGGAGAGAGGGCAAATCGAAATTATTCCCTATGACTGCTGGTATGTAGTAGATGGGACTTTCGATCCGCAAAGAATACTTAATGGGTGGATTGAAAAACTCGATCAGGCTCTAGCTAAAGGCTACGATGGCCTGAGATTGAGCGGAAACACCTTTTGGCTGGAAAAAGAAGGCTGGAATGATTTCATCGAATATGAAGAACTAATAGATACTACTATTGGTAACTACCAGATGATGGCTCTATGCACTTATTTCCTTGAGAAATGCAGCGCAACTAACATAATTGACGTTGTCAGCAACCATCAGTTTGCTCTGGTTAAGAAGGAAGAAAAATGGGAGCAGATCGAGAGTTCCAGGCGCAAAAAAGAAGGAAAAAAAGCTCTTGGAATAGAGCAGCATTGGGGATACACCTTTGATGCTGTGCCAGACCTGATAGCCATACTTGACAATGAATATAAAATTGTTCGTGCAAACAAGGCAATGGCGGCACGATTTGGATTGAAACCCGAAAAATGTACAGGCTTAACCTGCTACCAGGCTGTACATGGGACGGATAGGCCTCCTTCTTTTTGTCCGCATAGGAGGATGCTTGAGGATGGGCTTGAACACACTGCGGAGATTTGCGAGGAATGCCTAGGTGGTTACTTCATAGTGAGTGTCTCGCCACTCTATGACTCTGAAGGAAAAATAATCGGTAGCGTTCATGTAGCACGTGACATCAACGAACGCAAACAGGCTGAAGAAGCATTACTTAGAAGCGAAAATG
Organism: Methanosarcina sp. UBA411; assembly: GCF_002495725.1. NCBI lineage: Archaea > Methanobacteriati > Methanobacteriota > Methanomicrobia > Methanosarcinales > Methanosarcinaceae > Methanosarcina > Methanosarcina sp. UBA411. The sequence continues at coordinate 19,193 of NZ_DAGK01000006.1, read as the reverse complement.
AATTCCGTGCATTAGCTGAAAATTCTCCTGACATAATTGCTCGTTTTGATACACAAAACCGCTATATGTACATTAATCCTACCGCTACCGAAATTTATGGTTTTCCTCAGGAAGAAATTATCGGGAAAACTAAAACTGAATTGGGAAGAGATCCTGAGCATGTAAAGTTCTGGGAAGAACACCATCAGCAAGTTTTCGCCACAGGAAAACCTATGACAATGGAATTCCATTACATATCGCCTCAAGGGAAAGAATACTATTTTAACACAAAAATAGTACCTGAGTTTATTGGCAGGAAAATTGCTTCCATTCTTTCAATTTCCCGTGATATTTCAGACATAAAAATAGCAGAAGCAAAACTGAATGAAACACTTGATAACCTGGAAGAGTTAGTTGAAGAACGTACAATGCAGCTTGAGAAGGCTTATGAATCACTGAAAGAAAACGAAAAAGGCCTTGCTGAAGCTCAAAGAATGGCGCATCTTGGAAACTGGGAATGGAATATTATAAATAATGAACTTTACTGGTCTGACGAAATTTATCGCATTTTTGGATGCATTCCCCAAGAATTTGGGGTAACTTACGATGCATTTATGGAGTATATACATCCAGAAGATAGAGATTACGTAAATAATGCAGTTAAAGAGGCTTTAAACGGAAAGACCTACAGTATTGATCACAGGATTATATCAGCCAATGGAGAAGAACGTATAGTACATGAACAGGCTGAAGCTATTTTTAATGATAAAGGAATTCCTGTTTGGATGCGAGGAACAGTTCAGGATATTACCGAACAGAAAAGGGCAGAAAAGGCATTAAAACTGGCTAACGCATATAATCGCAGTCTTATTGAAGCCAGTATAGATCCCTTTGTAACTATCGGTCCGGATGGTAAAATTACTGATGTGAATAATTCAACAGAATTTGCTACGGGTTATTCTCGTGAGGAGTTAATTGGGACTGATTTTTCAGATTATTTCACCGCGCCTGAGAAAGCCAGAGAAGGATATCAGCATGTATTCCGGGAAGGGCTGGTGCGAGATTACCCATTGGAAATTCAGCATAAAAACGGACACATAACCCCGGTTTTGTATAATTCATCGGTTTACAGAGATGAAGCTGGAGAAGTTATTGGAATTTTTGCAGCTGCACGTGATATCAGTGAACAGAAAAAGGCAGAAGAGGCTCTGAGGTTATCAAACATTTATAACCGTAGCCTTATTGAAGCCAGTCTCGACCCCCTGCTTACTATAGGGCCTGACGGAAAGATAACCGATTTAAATAAGGCTACAGAACTAGTTACAGGATATTCCAGAAATGAATTGATAGGAACTGATTTTTCGGATTATTTTACAGACTCTGAAAAAGCCAGTGAAGGATATCGACAGGCGTTTATAGAAGGTGAAGTCTGGGATTATCCTCTTGAAATCCAGCACAAGAATGGTCAAGTAACTCCTGTTTTGTATAATGCTTCGATTTATAAAGACGAAACCGGTAAGGTTATTGGGGTTTTTGCTGCAGCGCGAGATATTACTGAGAGAAAAAAAGCAGAAGAACTGTTAAAACTAAAATTAGAGGAACTTGCTCGCTCAAATGCAGAATTAGAGCAATTTGCCTATGTATCATCCCATGACTTGCAAGAGCCCTTAAGAATGATAGCAAGTTACTTACAGCTTCTGCAAAGAAAATATCAGGGAAAGCTTGACGATAAAGCTGATAAATACATCTATTTTGCGGTAGACGGGGCTACCCGTATGCAAAATCTAATAAATGATCTTCTAGAATATTCTCGAGTGACTACAAAAGCCAGAGAATTCGAGCCCACAGACTGCAAATCTATTTTGGATCAGGTAGTATTTGATTTAGATGTATCCATAAAAGAAAGTGAAACCAGTATATCCTATAGTTCTTTACCTGTAGTAATGGCAGATTCTATCCAGTTAGCTCAGGTATTCCAAAATCTTATCAGTAATGCTATAAAATTCCGCAGTGAAAAAGCCCCGAAAATCGAGATTTCTGCAGAGGAAAAGGCCGAACAATGGCTATTTTCAGTACAGGATAACGGAATTGGAATTGATTCCAGATTCTATGATAAGATCTTTGAAGTCTTTAAAAGGCTTCATAAAAGAGAAGAGTACCCTGGAACAGGTATAGGGCTTTCAATTTGTAAAAAAATCGTAGAAAGACATGGAGGACATATTTGGGTAGAATCTGAATCAGGTAAAGGTTCGATCTTTTACTTCACTCTACCAATAATTCCTATAAAATTTTATGATAAAGAAATATCGTAAAAAATTTGACCTCTTTGAAATTTGGGTTTAAATTCGATAATCAATTTCAGAAAAGTTCAAGGTTCTTGCTTAGCTTCATCATTTAGGAAGGAAATAGGTATGAAAACTCGGATAGCGTTTAAACCGGTAGAGATTCTTGTAGTAGAAGATAGTAAAGGCGATATTGGACTAATAGAAGAAGGTTTCGAAGACGCAAAAATCGGGAACGTTCTTCATATTGTAGAGGATGGAGAAGAAGCAATCGCTTTTCTACGTGGCGAAGGACAGTTTTCAGGCTCCCCACGCCCGGATATAATACTACTGGATTTAAATTTACCAAAAAAAGACGGGCGTGAAGTTCTTGAGGAAGTTAAAGGCGACGATGAACTAAAAAATATACCTATTGTGGTTTTAACCACTTCCAAAGCTGAAGAGGACATACTGAGATCTTATAATCTTCATGCCAACGCATACATTACTAAACCTGTTGACTTTGACCAGTTTCTAAAAGTAGTTAAATCTATAGAAAATTTCTGGCTTGAGATTGTAAAATTGCCATCGAAGTAAAGTCAAGTTAACCCGGATAGGACGGTTTGGCTATGGAAGAAAAAGTAAAAATCTTACTTTTCGAGGACAATCCCGGGGATGCAGGTTTAATTGAAGAGATGCTCGAAGAATCCGCCGACTTTCGATATGAACTTAAAAATGCTGAAACCTTGAAAGAAGGCTTGAGTTTTCTTAAAGAGAACTTGTTTGACATAATATTATCTGACCTGGGATTGCCAGATAGTGATGGCATTGATACTTTTCTTGAAATTCATGCAAGGAATTCAAGAATTCCCATTGTAATTTTTACTGGGATAAGTGATGAAAAAATAGGAATTGATGCTGTAAAGAAAGGTGCTCAGGACTACCTGGTCAAAGGGCAGGTAGACAGTAGGTTATTGAAACGTTCTATCCAGTATTCCATTGAGCGTAAAAAAGCAGAGGAAAGAGTTCAGAACTTAGCAAATATAGTGGAATCATCAAATGATGCTATTATAACCCGGTCTCTTGACGGTTTCATTACCAGCTGGAACCAGGGAGCAGAACAAATATACGGATATTCAGCTGAAGAAATATTGGGAAAGCCTGCAACACTCCTAATACCATGCGGCTTGGAAAACGAAACACTAAAACTAACTGAAATGGTAAGACAGGGAGAAAAGATTCACCAGTATGAGACTTCACGGTTAAGAAAAGACGGTAAGATTATTGATGTCTCAATGACTCTTTCTCCGGTTTTAGAGATATCTGGAGAGCTTATAGCTATCTCAGTTATTGTCAGAGATATAACTGAAAGTAAAAAAGCCGAAGAAAAGCTTCAGAAAAGTGAGGAAAGATATCGGATCATAACAGAACAGACCGGCCAGCTCGTATACGAGTATGACATTGAAGAAGATAAAATTTACTGGGCAGGTGCCATAGAAAAGGTTACAGGATATACTCAGGAAGAATTACTGAGCACCGGAGTTAAGCTCTGGATAAACAATGTTCATCCTGACGACCAGAAAAATGTCTGGAATCAAAAAATAATAGACTGCGGTAAAAGCATAAAAAAAACTGAAAATAAAAGAAAAAATAAAAGAAACTTCCATTTGGAATATCGTTTGAGAAGGAAAGATGGAAGTTATATCCATATAGAAGATCATGGAGTCTACCTTCAAAAAGGAAATTATCTCACAAATAAAGTCCTTGGGATAATGAAGGATATCACAGAAAGGAAAAAGGCAGAAAATACCCTGAAAAAGATTGAAGAAGCCCGTAAAAAGGAAATTCATCATAGAATTAAGAATAACCTGCAAGTGATCTCATCTCTGCTTGATCTCCAGGCTGAAAAATTTGCTGGCAATGATGTATACGATACTTCAAAAGTCCTTTCAGCTTTCAGGGATAGTCAGAACAGGGTTATTTCTATGGCCTTGATCCATGAAGAACTGTATGGGTCCCGAGAAGTAAGTACACTTAACTTTGCAACGTACTTGCAGAAGTTGACTGAGGACCTTTTCAAGTGTTACAACATTGGAGCTTCAGGAGCCCAAAAGGTTCTGGAAATAGAGGAAAACACCTTTTTTGATATGGACACCGCAGTTCCATTAGGGATGATTGTTAACGAACTTGTCTCAAATTCTCTTAAACATGCATTTCCGGGAGGTAGAACCGGAGAAATCCAGATAAAACTCTCCAGGAACGAAAAAGGAAATTTTGAAAACGGTGCAATTGAAGACAGCAATGGGAAGAGTAAAACTACCGGTTATACCCTGACCGTTTCGGATAACGGAGTAGGCATACCTAAAAGCATTAATATAGAAGACTCCGATACGCTTGGAATACAGCTGGTAACCATCCTGGTAGATCAATTAGATGGTGAACTTGAATTAAACAGGGATTCTGGAACTGAATTTGTTATAAAACTTACAGTATAGGAGAATTAGTAAAATTTTCAGGATGTACATCTTTACATATTTATATCATTAATCAAGTGGCTCTCGAGATAGCTCTATAGATCACTCTATTATAGATGATAGAGGCATTAGAGCTGAGATATACATACCCTGCTTGCATTTTTTAAAATACTTAAATTTAGAAATTTGGATTTGACTAATTAATACTTTATTTTGGAGAGGGTGACTACCGGGAATAGGGACGTTATTCAGAATTGGGGCAAAAGTCTCAAGTTACCCGGGAATAAGAGAAATAAATTGAATTTTTGGCCTTACTTTTAAAAAGTTAAAAATTATCGTACATATATTTTACTGGCAAAATCTAAAAAAATCCCGTAAAAATACGTCACGTGAGAAATAATTTCAGCTTAAATATACAGGAATTCCGGGAGAAAAAAGGATCTCACCATAAACTATTTATAGAATAGCTATAATTAGAGGGTTGCACCGGTGTGAGAGGTGCTCCCTGAGGCAGCGGGGCAGCAGGGTGGCATGAAAAAAGCTCCAGGTGCAAAGAAGTAAAATGATGTAAAAAAAGTAACTGGGCCCGTAGCTCAGTCAGGCAGAGCGACTGGCTTTTAACCAGTCGGCCTAGGGTTCAAATCCCTACGGGCCCGCCATGTTCTTTATTATATCCGGCGGAAAGGCCATCCGCGGGAAAATCAGACCTGACAAATTTTTTGAATACTTTATTTTTGGAGGAAAGGATTTGACAAAATTCAGCCTGCTCGACCATGAGTCGGTCCCTAAACATGAAATTATGTCTGAAGGCGAGTTAAAATCTGTTTTGAGCAAATATTCCATAGAAAAGGAGCAACTTCCGAAAATCAAAGTGCAGGATCCTGTTAGTAAAGAAATAGGAGCTGTTGTCGGAGACGTAGTGAAAATCACAAGAAAAAGTCAAACTGCAGGGGAGGCAGAGTACTACAGACTTGTGATCGAGTAAGCGGCATGGGGTAAACCGCTTGCAAGATTGAATTTCTTCACGGAATGTGTCTTTTTGAATTCCACGCACCATCATACGGCAAAATTCAACAGTTGCATACCGATCTAAGGATCAGAATCTCTTGATTTTCATTTTAATAAAGCAAAGAGGGTGCTATCATCGCGTTAGAAACAAGTATACTGTCGCAGGCTTATTTTACACGGGATAAAATAGTGCAGCACCATATAGACTCGTTTAATAAGTTTATAGATTACGGGCTGCAAAAAATCATAGATGAACAGAGAATAATAGAAACCGATATCGAGGATACCTACCTCAAACTTGGCAAAATCCGGGTAGAACATCCTGTGGTAAAAGAAGCCGACGGGGCAATCGAAAAACTTTATCCCAACGAGGCAAGGCTCAGGAACCTCTCGTACTCAGGCCCTCTCTACCTCGAAATGAGCGTAGTAAAAGACGGAGTTGAGTCCGAAGTAATGGAAGCAAAAATCGGACAGCTTCCTATCATGGTCAAATCCAAGATCTGTAACCTTCCTGGGCTCAGCGAAACCGAAAAAGTTCGTTATGGGGAAGATCCCCTTGATCCTGGGGGATATTTCATTATCGGTGGTACCGAAAGAGTGGTTATGACTCTTGAAGACCTCGCTCCTAACAAAATTCTTGTAGAGTATGGAGAGAGGTACGGCGATACCATAGAAGTTGCAAAGGTTTTCTCACAGAAACGCGGATACAGAGCCCTCGTAATCGTAGAAAGAGGAAGAAAATCCCTGCTTGAGGTTTCTTTCCCTTCAATTTCAGGTCGAGTCTTCTTCATTACACTGATGAGAGCTCTTGGGATTGTAACTGATGAAGATATTGTAAATGCAGTTTCAAGCGATCCCGAAATTATCAAATTCATGCTGGAAAACCTCGAAGAAGCCGAAGTCGAAACCCAGGAAGAGGCAATCGAGAAAATTGGAGCTAGGGTCGCTGCAGGCCAGGCCAAGGAATACCAGATAAAAAGAGCAAACTATGTTATTGACAGGTACCTGTTCCCTCATCTTGGAAACGACATGAGAGACAGGATCTCCAAGGCTCACTTCCTGGCAAGAATGGCGGAGTCCTGTTTCGAGCTGGCGCTTGGTAAGCGTTCGGAAGACGATAAAGACCACTACGCAAATAAAAGGCTGAAACTCGCAGGAGACCTGATGGAAGATCTCTTTAGGGTATCTTTCAACAGGCTTGCAAGAGACATAAAATATCAGCTCGAACGTGCAAACATGAGGAACAGGGAGTTGAATGTCGCAACAATAGTCAGGGCAGATGTGTTGACTGACCGCCTGCAGCACCCACTAGCAACCGGAAACTGGGTTGGAGGAAGAACAGGTGTGTCTCAGCTTCTTGACAGAAACGACTATATCTCCACGCTTTCTCATCTTCGCCGTGTAATTTCTCCTCTTTCCCGTGCCCAACCTCACTTTGAAGCCAGAGACCTGCATGCAACCCAGTGGGGAAGACTCTGTCCTTCGGAAACCCCTGAAGGTCCAAACTGTGGTCTGGTGAAAAATTTTGCCGAGATGGTTGAGCTTTCAACAGGAATAGAGGAGATCGACGGAATAAAGAAAATCCTCTATGATCTTAACGTTGAGCGTGTGGTTGTAAAGGTACCGGAACTCCCAGCTAAAATAAAGGAAACCCTACTTGATGAGTTTGGAGAAGAGATTGTTGAAGAGTATGAAGAGCCTTCAGAAGTCGAAAGCAAATACAAAGATGATGATTTTTACGATTATTCAGATATGGACGATGCCGGATCAATGTTCGGTGATTGAGGGGTCGATGTTAGATGACTAAAGCAAAAGTATTCATAAACGGGGAGCTTGTCGGGACCCATGATAACCCTGCGGAGCTTGTAGACGAGCTCCGAAAAATGAGGCGGCAGGGGTTCATATCCAGACAGGTTAATGTCGCTCTTAACGACAGCACTAGAGAAGTAGTTATAAACTCCGATATGGGCAGAGCAAGAAGGCCCCTCCTAGTTGTGGAGAACGGAGCTCTCAAGGTAACTCCAGAGCACGTAAAGAAAATTAAGAACAAGGAAATCAATTTTGATGACCTGGTGAAAGAAGGCTGCATAGAGTATCTCGATGCTGAAGAAGAGGAAAATGCCTATATCGCACTCTACGAGGCTGACATTGGTCCAAGGCATACTCACATGGAGATTGATCCTGAACTTATTCTCGGAATCTCTACGGGAATGGTTCCTTATCCAGAACATAATGCGTCTCCGCGTAATACCATGGGTGCAGCCATGATAAAGCAATGTATTGGAGTTGCAACCGCAAACCAGAAACTCAGACCTGATACCCGTGCCCATGTCCTTCACTATCCTCAGAGAGCAATGACCAAAACCAGGACCTCGGAAGCAATAGGTTTTGATGACAGGCCTGCAGGCCAGAACTTTGTGGTTGCAATTCTGTCCTATGAAGGGTATAACATTGAAGATGCCCTGATTTTCAATAGAGGCTCAATTGATAGAGGTCTCGGGAGAAGTCACTTCCTCAGAACTTTCGAAGGAGAAGAACGCAGGTATCCCGGTGGACAGGAAGATAAGTTTGAGATTCCTGACTCTGAATACCGTGGAGCGCGCAGTGCAGAAGCCTATGCTAACCTGGATACTGATGGGCTTGTGAATCCCGAAACTCCGGTTGGACCCAACGATGTACTGATTGGAAAGACCAGTCCTCCAAGGTTCCTTGAAGAACCGTCGGACTTCGGGATTGCAGTCGAGCAGAGGAGAGAAAGCTCGATCACAATGCGGTCAAATGAAACCGGAATTGTTGATACGGTTATTCTGACCGAATCCATTAACGGAACCAGGCTTGCCAAGGTAAAAGTAAGAGATGAAAGGATTCCTGATATAGGGGACAAATTCGCTTCAAGACACGGGCAAAAAGGAGTTATCGGCCTGAAAGTCCCGATTGCCGATATGCCGTTTACGGAATCCGGCCTAACTCCTGACCTGATGATCAACCCGCATGCAATTCCTTCGCGTATGACTGTAGGCCACGTTCTGGAAATGATTGGTGGAAAAGTAGGTTCCATGGAAGGCCGAAGAGTTAATGCAACAGCTTTCTCCGGGGAAAATGAAGAAGATCTTCGAGAAGCCCTGAAAAAGCACGGTTTTGCCCACACCGGAAAAGAGGTTTTCTACGATGGAGCAACCGGGAGGATGATTCCTGCAGATGTCTTTGTTGGGGTTATTCTCTACCAGAAACTGCACCATATGGTCACTTCGAAGATGCATGCAAGGTCTCGCGGACCAGTACAGGTACTTACCCGCCAGCCAACTGAAGGTCGAGCCAGAGAAGGAGGTCTCAGATTCGGAGAAATGGAGCGTGATGTGCTTGTAGGGCACGGAGCTGCCATGTCATTAAAAGAAAGGCTGCTCGACGAGTCGGACAAGGTTGTGGAACTTGTCTGCTCCCACTGCGGAATGATTGCAACGTATGACAAGCAGCGGAATGTCTCTTTCTGCTCAACCTGCGGAGCTGACACGGACATATATCCTGTGGAAATGAGCTACGCATTCAAGCTGCTGCTTGACGAAATAAAATCCCTGGGAGTTGCGCCCAGGCTTAAACTTGAAGACGCGGTATGAGGTGAGGCAGATATGGCAAACGTACCTCCAATCCCAAAAAGAATTTCTTCTATTAAATTCGGTTTACTTTCCCCAAAAGAGATCCGTAAAATGAGTTCAACCCCGATCATCACAGCCGACACTTACGATGATGACGGATTTCCAATAGATATGGGGCTTATGGATACAAAACTCGGGGTTATTGACCCTGGGCTTCGCTGCAAAACCTGTTCAGGGCGAGCAGGCGAGTGCCCAGGCCACTTCGGACACATTGAACTCGTTGCCCCTGTAGTCCACGTTGGTTTCAACAAAGTAATCCGAAAACTTCTCAGGGCAACCTGTAGGAAATGCAGCAAGATCCTGCTTGAACCTGCACAGAAACAGCATTTTCTGGATCAGCTTATAGGCATTGAGGAAATCGGACATATGCCTGATGACCTGATTAACGAGGCTTATAAGGAAGCCAGTAAAGTAAAGGTCTGCCCTTACTGTAACGAGGAACAGTTAGATATTAAATTTGAAAAACCCACTGAGTATCTTGAAAACGGAGAGAAATTAACCCCTACAGAGATAAGGGACCGTTTCGAGAATATCCCTGACGAAGATATCCGGGTTATTGGGATGGACCCGAAGAACGCAAGGCCTGAATGGATGATCCTTACAGTCCTGCCAGTACCTCCTGTTACGGTTCGTCCTTCAATTACCCTTGAATCCGGACAGCGCAGTGAAGACGACCTGACTCACAAGCTTGTAGATATTATTAGGATTAATCAGCGCTTCCAGGAAAACAGGGAGGCCGGTGCACCTCAGCTCATTATTGAGGACCTCTGGGAACTCCTTCAGTATCACGTTACAACCTTCTTTGACAACTCCGTCTCAGGGATACCTCCTGCAAGGCACAGGTCAGGCAGGCCCTTAAAGACTCTTTCCCAGCGTTTGAAGGGTAAAGAAGGGCGTTTCAGAGGAAGTCTGTCAGGTAAGCGTGTTAACTTCTCAGCCCGTACGGTAATCTCTCCGGACCCGAACCTTAGCATTAATGAGGTAGGGGTTCCTATGCCCATTGCAAGGACCCTGACAATGCCCGCAGTGGTAACGCCAAGGAATATAGAACAGCTAAAGATTTACGTGCGCAATGGGGAAGATGTACACCCCGGAGCAAACTACGTGCTGCGGCCTGACGGTAGGCGTATAAAAGTTACTAATGTAAACAAAGATGACCTTGCCGAAAAGCTGGAGTTCGGATGGACAGTTGAACGCCAGTTAAAGGATGGAGACATTGTACTCTTTAACAGGCAGCCGTCTCTACACAAAATGAGTATCATGGCTCATTCAGTTAAGGTACTCCCGAATAAGACATTCAGGTTAAATCCTGCGGTCTGTCCTCCATATAACGCTGACTTTGATGGGGACGAGATGAACATGCATGCCCTTCAGACCGAAGAGTCCAGGGCTGAGGCAAAGATCCTCATGCAGGTTCAGGAAAATATTCTCTCCCCGCGTTTCGGAGGACCTATTATAGGCGGGATTCACGACCACATCTCTGGGCTTTTCCTACTGACACGGTATGAAGATCATATCTCAGCTAATGATGCTTATGATATGCTCCGGAAAAGTGATATCCGTGAGTTGCCTTCCCCTGCAGGGTATGATCCCGACGGAAAGCCCTACTGGACAGGAAAACAGATTTTCAGCCAGATCCTGCCCAAAAATTTGAATGCACAGTTTACAGCTCAGGTTTGCTCGCATTGTGATACCTGCAAGAAAGAGGAGTGCCCTAACGATGCCTATGTGGTGATCCGGGACGGAGAACTCATTAAAGGTACGATAGACGAGGCGGCCATCGGAGCATTCAAAGGAAAAGTTCAGGACCGCATTATCAAGGAAATAGGCCCTGAAGCCGGAGCCCGCTTTATAGACAATATGACTATGCTTGCAGTTAGGGCTATCATGCGAACAGGCCTGAGTTTCGGGATAGCTGATGAGGATATTCCGAAAGAAGCCAGAATCCAGATCAATGAAGTCCTCGGCAAAGCTGAAGGTGCTGTGCAGAACCTCATCAAGTCTTACCAGAATAAAGAACTTGAACCTCTTCCTGGAAGAACCCTTGATGAGACAATTGAAATGAGCATCATGCAGAAGCTCGGAAAGGCCAGAGACGAGACCGGTAATATCGCAGACAGCCATATGGGACTTGAAAACTCGGCAGTTATCATGGCCCGCTCAGGAGCCAGAGGTTCCATTCTGAACCTTACTCAGATGGCAGCCTGTGTTGGTCAGCAGGCAGTTCGTGGTGAACGTATCCGCAGAGGATATGCAGGCAGGACACTGCCCCATTTCGAGAAAGGAGACCTGGGTTCTGATGCCCACGGGTTCGTTAAGGCAAGCTACAAGAGCGGGCTTAACCCGACTGAATATTTCTTCCATGCAATCGGTGGTAGGGAAGGTCTTGTGGACACTGCAGTCAGGACATCACAATCAGGGTACCTGCAGAGAAGGCTTGTTAATGCTCTTCAGGACCTGGAAGTCCAGTACGATCTTACGGTCAGGGATACCAGAGGTGTGCTTGTGCAGTTCAAGTTCGGAGAAGATGGAATTAACCCCACAAAAAGTGATTTCAGCAAGCCCGATACAATCCACAGGATTGTCCGTTCCGTAGTAAACCGGGAGGTGGCCTGATGAGTATTAGTGAAGCTACAATCGATAGCATGATAAAAGATCTGCCTCTCCCTTCAAATATCCTTAATGCTCTCAAGGCAGATGTTATCAAAGCCGGAGTAAGCAAGAAGGAAATGGAAGAGATTATAGAACAGGTGATGGAAGAGTATCATACCTCATGTATGGAACCCTGTGATGCTGCCGGTGTGGTTGCAGCCCAATCCATAGGGGAGCCGGGTACCCAGATGACAATGCGTACCTTCCACTACGCTGGTGTGGCCGAGATTAACGTTACACTCGGTCTGCCCCGTCTTATTGAAATTGTGGATGCTCGAAAAATTCCGAGCACTCCTATGATGACAATTGCCCTCTCAAAAGAACATCCTGAGGACTATGCTTACGACAGGGAAAAGACAAGATATCTTGCCTGGGAGATTGAAGCCACAAAAATTGATCATATCGCTGACGTAACCACTGATCTTTCCCAGATGAAATTGATAATTGACCTGCATGAGAAGGCAATGGAAGGCAGGAACATTACTATAGATCAGGTAAAAGAAAAGTTCAATGAAGAATTGAACGTGATGGTTACCATCTCTCCGGATATAGATAACCAAATTATCATTGCACCGGGAGAGCCTTCTTACAGGGAGCTTCTACAGCTTGCAAAAAGCATCCATAATGTCACCCTGAAAGGAATAGAAGGAATCAAGCGTGTAGTGGTCCGTAAGGAAGGGGAAGAATATACACTCTACACTGAAGGTTCGGCCCTGCGTGAAGTGCTTCAGTTCGAAGGCGTGGATAAGACAAGGACAAGTACAAATAACATCAATGAAATTTATGAAGTGCTTGGAATCGAAGCTGCAAGAAATGCGATAATTAAGGAAGCTACAGATACTCTGCGTGAACAGGGTCTTACTGTGGACATCCGGCACATTATGCTTGTGGCCGATCTTATGACCTGTGACGGAGAAGTAAAACAGATCGGAAGGCACGGGATTTCAGGAGAAAAGGCAAGTGTCTTTGCTCGTGCAGCTTTCGAAGTTACGGTAAATCACTTGCTGGATGCAGGAATGCGCGGGGATGTGGATCAGCTTCAGGGAGTCACGGAAAATATCATCGTTGGCCAGCCTATCCGTATGGGTACAGGAGACGTGCACCTTATAAGCCGAAGACGAGATGAAATTGAAGCAGCAATAGAAGCGGCAGAAGCAGCAGAAGCGGCAGAAGCGGCAGAAGAGTGAAGGTTTCTGGGTAAAAGCCAGCCCGGTGCAAAAACCTGAAACTCAACCTATAATTATTTAAGTGCGTAGCCTGATAGAGGACCAGTTCAGATCAGGTATACCTTACCTTTATGAAACTTAGAGAATCCTGCTGCAGAAACTCGAGTCTGCTAGGCTCATAACCAGAAAATAAATATAAGGCATCAGGTATTTAGAGTACCATATATTCACCGAGCTTGGAAAATCTTTATTAGGAAAGAGATAGAGTAGACGAGCTCATTTGAGACAGAGTTGATGAAAATGAAGATCAATGTTGATAAATCTCTTATAAAGGCTGTGAAAACAGGAAAAGTAATAGTTGGAGCCAACCGGACCATGGATGCAGCTGCAGATGGTTCTGCAAAAATGGTGGTCCTGGCATCAAACTGCCCCGAAGAAATTAAACAGAAAGTTCAGGCAACAAATGTCCCTGTTCTGGAATATGAAGGCACAAGTGTAGAACTCGGACCGGTATGCGGTAAGCCTTTTACGATTGCAGCCATGGCAATTCTCGATGTAGGAGAATCCGATATTCTGGCAGCTACAGTTTAATAAAAGGAGTTGGCAACGTCTTGGGTGAAATAAGACTTACTGCAGAAAGCATCCAGTACATTGCGTTATTTGAAAATATGACGCGAGCCAAAATTCTTGACTGTATCCCTGAGGAGGAAAGGCTCGTATATGTCGTAAAACAGGGAGATATGGGACTTGCTATAGGCAGAAATGGGGAGAATATAAACCGCGTTAAAAAGACCTTGGACAAACCCATAGAACTTGTGGAATATTCAGATGACCCTGTTACCTTTCTGAAGAATGCCTTTGGACCTGTTTCCGTGAGTTCGGTAAACATTCTAAACAAAAATGGCAAGCGATTAGCTTATGTAGAGGTACCCAATAAAGAAAAGGGGCTTGCCATAGGTCGTAACGGCAAAAACATTGAGAAAGTAAAGATGCTTGCCCGTCGCCATCATGATATAGAAGATGTGATCCTGCAGTAATCTAATTTAATTTACATTGATCTATTAATCCGGCGTTGAAGGACAATCTGGCATCCAGTATGCCTCTAGAAAACTGAGATAAATTTTTAATTTGGAGAAATTAACAATGGCTAAAGGAAAATATGCAGCTAATATTCTCACACAGACCAGGAAAAATGCCCGCTGGAAAGACTCATACTATGGCAGGCGAGTTCTTGGGCTGAACGTGAAAGCCGATCCGCTAGGTGGTGCACCCCAGGGTAGGGGTATTGTGTTAGAAAAGGTAGGAGTTGAAGCAAAGCAGCCAAACTCAGCTATCCGCAAATGTGTAAGAATCCAGCTTATTAAAAACGGGCGTCAGGTAACTGCTTTCTGTCCAGGAGACGGCGCAGTGAATTTCATCGACGAGCACGATGAAGTAACCGTGGAAAGGATTGGAGGCCGCATGGGTGGTGCTATGGGTGATATTCCGGGTGTACGCTTCAAAGTGACTGCCGTAAACAACGTATCTCTGAACGAGCTGGTTATCGGCAGAATGGAAAAACCCAGGAGATGATTTTCTTGAAGATATTCGGCAAATGGGACCCGACTGAAGTTGAAGTCCGAGACCTAGGAATTAAGCGCTATGTCAGTCTTACTCCTGTTATTGTTCCCCACAGCAGCGGAAAGCATGCGAGGCAGCAGTTTAACAAATCCGAGATTTCTATTGTGGAACGTCTGGCAAATAACCTGATGAGGACCGAGGTAAACACAGGAAAGAAGCAGAGGACTCTCAGCGCCATTGAAGAAGCTTTCGACATCATAAACAGGAAAACCCAGCAGAACCCTATCCAGGTGCTTGTGGATGCTATTGCCAACGCAGGCCCCAGGGAGGAAGTAGTAAGGCTGAAGTACGGCGGAATCTCCGTGCCAAAAGCAGTAGACACCGCACCACAGAGGCGTGTGGATACAGCTCTGCGCTACATCAGTATGGGAACCAACAATGCAGCCTTTAAATCCAAGAGGTCGGTTGCAGAATGTTTGGCAACCGAATTAATAGGCGCTGCAAACCGTGACACAAAGTCCTTCGCAATCAACAGGAAGGATGCAAAGGAAAGAGTTGCAAAGGCAGCACGTTAATCGCTTATGCGGGTTGCCTCGATATAAAAAGTCATTATAGAACGAGATTACATTTGTTTAAAAGGTATTAGCATGGGACGAAGGAAGAAGATGGTCGAGCGTGTAACGACGCTCATGAATGAACCGGCAAAGATCAGAAACATCGGGATTGTTGCGCATATTGACCACGGAAAAACTACATTATCGGATAACCTGTTAGGCGGCGCCGGCATGATTTCGAAGGAACTTGCAGGCAGACAGTTATTCATGGATTCCGACGAAGAGGAACAGCAAAGAGGTATTACTATCGATGCCTCCAACGTTTCCATGGTTCACAGTTTTGATAATGAAGACTACCTGATCAACCTAATCGATACTCCCGGACACGTTGACTTTGGTGGGGACGTCACCCGTGCAATGAGGGCTGTAGACGGCGCTGTTGTTGTCGTGGATGCTGTCGAAGGTACAATGCCCCAAACCGAAACCGTTCTGAGACAAGCACTCAGGGAACATGTCAGACCTGTACTTTTTGTTAACAAGGTCGACAGGCTGATCAATGAGCTCCAGGTAGATTCTCAGGAAATGCAGGTTCGCCTTGGAAAAGTCATTGACCACGTGAACAAGCTCATCAAGAACATGAACCCTGAAAAATACAAGGCAGGCTGGAGAGTTGATGCTGCAGCCGGAACTGTTGCTTTCGGGTCAGCTCTTTACAATTGGGCAATCAGTGTGCCCATGATGAAGAAAACCGGGGTTTCTTTTAACGATGTATACGAATACTGTAAAGCCGGAGATATGAAGTCCCTGGCAGAAAAGTGCCCACTGCACGAAGCTGTACTTGACATGGTCATTCACTTCCTGCCAAACCCACTTGACGCTCAGAAGGGAAGAGTACCTGTTATATGGCACGGAGATGCGAAATCCGAGATCGGAGAGTCCATGACTCATGCAAATCCAGACGGAGACCTCGCATTCATGGTAACTGATATTTCTGTTGACCCCCACGCAGGTGAAGTTGCAACAGGAAGACTGTTCAGCGGTTCTTTTTCCCGTGGTATGGAAGTCTATACCTCAGGCACTGCAAAGAAGAGCAGAGTCCAGCAGGTAGGTATCTTCATGGGCCCTGAGAGGCTTGAAGTGGACAAGATTCCTGCAGGAAACATTGCCGCAGTTACCGGTCTGAAAGATGCAATTGTGGGATCCACTGTAACAACCCTCGAAGGCATGACACCTTTTGAAAGCATCAGGCACGTAAGCGAGCCTGTTGTGACTGTAGCTGTGGAAGCAAAGCACACCAAGGACTTACCCAAACTGGTTGAAGTGCTCAGACAGGTTGCAAAGGAAGACCCGACCCTTCAGATTACTCTGGACGAAGAAACTGGGGAACACCTGATGGCAGGTATGGGAGAACTCCACCTTGAGGTTATTGCACACAGGATCGAAAGGGACAAGAACGTGGAAATCACCACTAGCAAGCCAATTGTCGTTTACAGGGAAACCATTAAGAAGAAGATCGAAGCTGTTGAAGGAAAGTCTCCAAACAGGCACAACAGGTTCTATATCTTTGTGGAACCCCTTGACCTTGAGATTGTGGATGCTATCAAGGCCGGCGATATCAGCATGAATCTGCCCGAGCTTGAACGCAGGCAGAAACTCATGGATCTCGGAATGGAAAAAGAAGAGGCAAAAGGCATTGTCGGGATCTTCAATTCCAATATCTTCATTGATATGACCAAAGGTATCCAGTACCTGAATGAGACAATGGAACTTGTGCTTGACGGGTTTGAGGAAGTCATGCGTGCAGGCCCGCTTACAAGGGAACCCGTGGCAAATGTAAAGTGCGTGCTCGTAGATGCCAAACTTCATGAAGACGCAATCCACAGAGGACCGGCTCAGGTAATTCCAGCTTCAAGGCAGGCCATTCAGGCAGGCATGCTTATGGCAGACGACACCCTGCTAGAACCTTATCAGAAGGTTTTCGTCCAAGTACCCCAGCTTTTAATGGGTGGTGCAACAAAGGAACTGCAGGGCCGCCGTGGAATCATTCTTAACATGACTACGGAAGGAGATCTGGCAATTATTGAGGCCAGAGTGCCTGTAGCTGAAATGTTCGGATTTGCAGGAGAGATCAGGTCTGCAACTGAAGGGCGTGCTATGTGGAGCACCGAATTCGGAGGCTTTGACACTGTGCCAACCAGCATTCAGAACGAAATTGTAGGTCAGATCAGAGAGAGGAAAGGCTTGAAGAAAGAACTGCCTAAAGCCACTGATTTCCTTTCAATGTAAGCGGAATTTTCCGCTTTTCCTTAATATTTACAAGGATATACCTATCCTCAGATAGGATAGATAAGAGCACCCGACTGATTTGGAAGGGAAGAGAATCCCTATCGGCTCGGGAATACGGCCAATCGGAAAGCTTTAAAATAAGGTATGCCTATATTGGGGAAAGCAGTCCAGACCACTGGAAAATTTATAAAGTGGCGGTTCGAGAAGGAATCCGGAAAGAGGAAAACTGACAATATTGATCGGACAAAAGAATATAGAAAAGATGAATCAATATTGAGATCCGCCCTAATCTTAATATAGTAAATATTTGATATACGAATGAAACTCATCCAGAATTACAGGAGAATTATAATATGGCATCAGATAAACCGCACATGAACTTAGCAGTTATTGGTCACATTGACCACGGAAAATCAACATTCGTAGGACGTTTAATGTATGACGCAGGAGCTGTACCTGCACACATTATTGAGAAGTACAAGGAAGAAGCAAAGCAGAAGGGTAAGGAATCCTTCGCCTTCGCATGGGTTATGGACTCTCTTAAGGAAGAGCGTGAAAGAGGTATTACAATTGACATCGCTCACAAGAGATTCGACACAGACAAGTACTACTTTACAGTTGTAGACTGCCCAGGTCACCGTGACTTCGTAAAGAACATGATCACAGGTGCTTCCCAGGCTGACGCTGCTGTCCTTATTGTCGCAGCTCCTGATGGTGTAATGGCCCAGACCAAAGAACACATTTTCCTTTCCAGAACCCTTGGTATCAACCAGCTGATCGTCGCAGTCAACAAGATGGATGCAGTTGAATATAGCGAGAAGAGGTACAAGGAAGTTGTCGAGCAGGTCTCCGGTATCCTTAAAATGATCGGATTCAAGCCAAGCGAAATCCCCTTCATTCCAACCTCTGCATTCCAAGGCGACAACATTGTTAAGCACAGTGAAAACACTCCATGGTACAAGGGCCCAGCCATGATGGAAGCTCTAAACAACCTCAAAGAGCCAGAAAAGCCATCCACCCTTCCTCTCAGGATCCCTGTAGAAGACGCATACACAATTTCCGGTATTGGAACTGTGCCTGTAGGCAGAGTTGAAACCGGTACCATGAAGAAGGGCGACAAGGTCGTCTTCATGCCAGGCGGAGCAACCGGTGAAGTTAAATCCATTGAGATGCACCACGAAGAAATTCCACAGGCCCTTCCAGGAGACAACATTGGCTGGAACGTCCGTGGTATCGGCAAGGCCGACGTCCGCAGAGGAGACGTTTGTGGCCATGTTGACAACCCACCAAAAGTAGCTGATGAGTTTGTAGGACAGATTGTTGTTCTGCAGCACCCCTCCGCAATCACTGCCGGATACACCCCAGTATTCCACTCCCACACCTCCCAGATTGCATGCCAGCTGATTTCTCTTGACAAGAAGCTGGACCCGAAGTCCGGGCAGGTAAAGGAAGAAAACCCGACCTTCCTTAAGGCCGGAGATGCAGCAATCGTTACCATCAAACCAACAAAGCCGATGGTTATCGAGCCAGTAAAAGAAATTCCACAGCTCGGCAGGTTCGCTATCCGTGATATGGGTATGACCATTGCCGCCGGCATGTG
>NZ_DAGK01000010.1:74914-127397 GCF_002495725.1 Methanosarcina sp. UBA411 | reverse complement strand
ACACATCTCCCGGTACCTCCATATATTTTCGGGCCCGGGAACTCTGCAAGCTTAACCTTGAGTTCTTCAATTGTTGTATTTTTAAATTCCCTTTTTCCATTGCCAAAGACCGAATCCAAAGCTTCCATATATTCATAGGGCCCAAGGTCGTCGGAAAAACCTACGTAAAAAGCTGTAACCTCGTAGATCCGGTCCCATTTCTCAAGAAGTTCAGGCTCACTCTGGAGCTGGGAAGCGATCAGGCTTGCTTGGATAGTCTGGATGCGGGCATCCTTTGCAGGATCTTCCGATTCAATCAGCTTCTCCTTCAAGAGCATGCTCATTCTGCCATGCCACATAAAAGCCTTGAAATAGTTTTGCAGTTTTTCGGAACGAGTATAGTGGCCTCGCGGGGCATACTGGGAATAGTCTTCCTGATATTTGAAAATAGGAGAAAGTTCAAAACCCTGGTGGGCTTCGATAAGGGCAAGTTCAGCTTCAACCTCTTTTTTTACGAATTTTGAAATTTCGAACTGATATTGCTTTTCTGCACCTCCAGGGAAAAGGGATTCTTTATCCATATCCTCATAAAGATCTACTTCTTTCACGTCTTGATAAAGATCCTCTTCTGCTGCCTGTATCTGTGCAGGTTTAGGCTGGAGAAGGCTCAAAGCAACTGAGAAGTAAGCTGCATTTCTTTTTGCAGCTTCCTTTTCGTCCCCGGAAGCGCTGTTATACTTCTCGATAGAAGCATTTAGCAGGGCAAGGTCGGTCTTCCAGAGAGTATCGTAAAACTCCTGTTCTTCGATCTGGCGCAGAGTCTCATCAAACTGGATATGGTAAAGATGCAGCAGGGAATCCGTAGTAATAAAAACAGGAATTTCCTGGTCTTTGAGTGTCGAATACATTCTAGTTATGTCTTCTTCGGCGGAACCGTAAGGATTTTCGATTACTACAAAACCATTGCTTTCCAGCATTTTAAGAGCTGAGTCATCTAGGGAAATTTTCTCGGAAAAGTCTCCATAGTTCGAAATTTCGTTACTTTGTAAGGGCAGCTCATAAGAAGGCACTTTTAACTCAACATCAAGAGCCTCAAGCGTGTAATTTCCTGCAATGTAGGAAGTTCCTGCCTCTGAACCTGAAAGAGTTACTTCTTCGGTTTTAAGGCGGCCCTCTTGAGAGAGTCCGTGGGTGTCAACTTCTCCTTTAACTTCTGTTCCGTTTTCCCTGCTTAACCCGGAACCCTGCCCCAGGCATCCTTCTGTAAGTAGGGAAGCTAAAACAATTAAAAGAATTAAGCTAGTTACAACTATCTTTTTTCGATGCTTCATTATCTCATCCCGGTAGTTTTGGATTCTATATTGAACCGGAGCCTGCCTGCCCGAAAGGTGGGGGGTTTACTGCAAGCCTTTTTAAAAAAGGCTTGAGCGAAAAAGCGAATTTTACTTTTTCCGCCTTATTTCTCAAGCCTTTTAAAAAAGGCTTGAGAGAAAAATGGTTTTTATTTTTCCATTTTTATTGATACAGATATTTCTATTATTTATTCAGATTTCCCATTATTTATTCAGAATTTTCCCGTTTTGCGATTGAAGGAGCGTATAAGGACCAGAGGGGTCAAAACTTTTAAAGGTTAACTTTCTTATATAGTTATCAACAAAAATATTTAAAATTATTTAGAATCAGTTAATTAATTCATAAGCGTTATTATGTGGATCAAAATCAGACAAAATAGAAGCTAACTGTAAAATGTAAAAAGTAAGAAAAATTCCAGAATGGATAAAATGCTGTAATCTTGATAATTAAATTTTTGAGATTTAGGCAAAGAAAAGAGAGCCTTTATTTCTCCCTTTTCTCCTTCGTTTTCTCCTTTCTTCTTTTTCGTATTAATCGTTCGGACTTAGAGGATCTAGCCTGAAAAGCAGAATCATGAATAGTGCAGTTACAGTCCCAGTTCCCCATATAAGCGGGTCTTTGGTAAAATTCAGGAGCAAGCCCATTACCAGCAATAAAGCTCCGATTGTCAGTAAAATCTGAAATTTTCTCTCCAATTTTTCCCCCTCACACCTTTTGAGTATTAATTCTAAGTTTCTGTTAAAGCGCCGAAAAGCGCCCAACAATTTTCCCTAAACTTAATTGATTTTTCTTCATTATCAATTTTTTGATATGATTTTTTATTTATATATCCAGTAAAAATAATATTAATATAATTAGAAAGTGATGCATAAACCAGAAAAATATCACGGTGTGAATATTAATAGTTGGTAAGACAAAAAATATTGTAAAAACGCTAGAAAATAATTCTGTTTTATTTTCAGGTCTATCTTCAGAGGGAGATTATAAATATTTTGATCTTGGAATTGGATAGGCGGATATGGAACTTTAAATAAAATACAAAAGATTTTATGATCGATATTTCCTGCACTTCCCTTTTATGAATATTACGGAAAGCCCGGGAAGCGCAAGTTTTGCCTGGATCAATTCAGGAAGTTTGGGATTTGATATTTGCTTTTCCATTTCACGCCCTGCTTCCTTCTTATTTCCAGTTTTATCCATCATTTTCTCAGTTCCATCTGTCATATTTCCAGTGTCATCTGGCGCTTCTTTCTCATTAGTATCAATATCGAAGACTGAAACGTCAAGGGTTATTGCCTCAACCACTTTCCTGAGATCAGAGACTGACTGTCCGCCAGTCATGGCTGCAACCTCATTTTGGAGTACAAGCACAAGCACATTGCAGCCTGTAGTCGCCGCACTTAAAAGCCCGAGAATACCCGAATGTGCCAGGGCGAAATCTCCGATTACGGCTATGCCCTTTTTCTCAAAGCCACATGCAACAGAGATTGCCGAGCCAAGAGCAAAGCTAACATCGACTGCCGCAAGGGGATCAGGTGCGCTCCGGACGGAACAGCCCATGTCGCCGGCAACCCGCACATCAAGAGTGTTGAGAAAACGGTAGAGGGGAAGGTACGCGCAATCGTCGCAGATTCCGGTCCTATTATTTTTCTTTGCGGCTTTGAGAGAAGTAATATCTGCAGGTTCTAAAATTTCGTCTTCAAGGTGTTCAAGGGCGAATTCAATATCTTCATGCCTGACCTGCCCGTATGGGAGGTGCCCTGTCTTTTTCCCATAAACGTTGCCTATGATCCGGATCTGTTCTTCTATAAAAGGCTCGGACTCTTCGGCGACGAGTACCTTCTGGTTAGACCTCAGAAAAGCCTTTATCTTTTTGAGGGGAAGAGGGTTTACAAGGCCAAGGGACAGGTGAGAGATTTCAGGATAAAAAACCTCAGCGCGGAACTCTTCCTGCGTATTCAGTATTTCTTCAACGATCGAAGATGTGAAGCCTGAGGAAATAATCCCTATATGTCCATATCTCGAATTTAATCCGTACCCTGTATTTCCGGCTGTCCTTTTCTTTACCACGTTAAGGTCAGTGTTTTCAGCTTCCTCTTCCAGCAGAGGGTAGGTTCTGGAGTGAAAAAGTCGGTGTTTTTCCACCATCCGATTTTTCCAGATTGCACGGTCGAACTCAGGATGAGGAGCTGAAGACTTTGGAAGGCGTATTATATTTCCTTTACTTCTTTCCAGGCCTGCAGTGATCCTCAGAATAACAGGCGTCTTTGTCTCTTCCGAAAGCTCATAAGCCCGTCTTAGAGCCCTGTATGCCGTATCGGGAGAGGCAGGATCAAATACAGCTATTTCTGCTATTCGGCCATACCAGCGGGAGTCTTGTTCATTCTGAGAGCCCTTTGCGCCAGGATCATCACCTGCAATTATTACAAGGCCGGCTCCTATGGTATGTGTGACCGAGGTTATAAGAGGGTCTGAAAGCAGATTCATTCCCACATGCTTTACAAGCACAAGTGCCCTTCTGCCCGAAACCGATGCCCCTAGAGCTGTTTCAAGGGCAACTTTCTCGTTTGTGAGCCATCTGGCACTATAATCTAGCACTATCTTGGAAGTTGCTGATCCGGAGACAAGCGTCTTCGCTTTTGAGGCATTTAAAAGCTCTTCTTCCGCGGGTTTTCTCAAAAAAAGTTCCATAAGCGAGGTAACAGGATATCCGGGAACACCTGTTATGAAGCTGACATCACTGTCAAGAGCTGCAAGATAAAGGGCTTCAAACCCGGTACATTTTGATGCTTCTTTTTCTTCTTTCAAAGTGATCCCACGCTGCTGGAATTTGAAGGATGCTGAATTCAAAATTTCTTATAACTTGAGATTCCATGTAACCAAAGATTCTAATGACTTAAATCTCAATTTGAAGCTTCTTTTCAGCGTTCTTGCTTTCTGGTTTCTTTTTCTTAAATGTTACTTTTAGTCTTGTCCATGGCAAGAGGCTTGATCTCAGTACCAGGAATTATGGACTCCTCAGGCCTTCCGAACCAGGGGAGAGAGGCAAGTGCACCTATTACTCCGTTGCCGTCAAGAAGGACTTCCACACCGTTTTCGATTGCACATTGCAAAGCCTCGGCTTTCGAAATCCTTTCAGTCCGACAGCGGTTGCTGTACTTGTATAGTCCTTTTGCATAGAAATCCGAAAGGACAACCATTCCGGTTTGGGATGAAGCAGTATATTTCTTAAGTGCTTTTTTGAAATTGTCTACAAGCCTTGATTTTGCTTTTTCATCTACACAGCCAAATTCAAGCACTGTGGACATGCAGTTCTGGGTCTTTTCTGGAACCGGAAAAAGCTGGACAAGAGCATGGGAAAGATAAACGGCTTCCTGGCAGTCCAGTTCCTTTGCAATATTGTGAGTCAGAGTCCAGGTAGCTCCGATTTCTTTTGAGTCGGTATCATCTATACCTATGAGGACGCGGTTCCTGCGTGGAACTGTAATCGTCCCCCTTGCGCATTTCTCGCCTCCTGACTCGGAAATCTTGTAGCGAAGAATTCCGTCTGCAAATGCCCTGCACCGTGTTGCGCCCACACCTCCGCCTCCTAACCCGGCATAGGTGATTTCTACTTCATCCCCCTGCACGATCACGGATTCAATACCTGCAGCTGCGACGGAAGGTTTAAGTTCGAGCTCTGAAGTCCCGGTTTTCATTAAATAACGGATCATATTTCCGGTTGAATGGGCTTTCAGGACAAGGGGTGCTTTTGCGTAATGGTAAAGGGACCAAGAGGCCCCGCTATAACAGTTGGAGTGCTCAATTATCTCCGCATACTCATTTGCCGCGTCACAGATAGCATAAATGCCCTTATAAGGCACAGTATAGGGATCATCCAGGATTACTTCCTTAATGTCTCTGCTGTCCAGTGCACAGGCGTTTATATGTTTTGTAATTCAGAAAACCTCCTTTTTAAGGGAAATAGAAACAGGGAGGGAAATTTGTTTGATCGAAAAGCCCATTTCTTATAGATATATATAGATATCGTAATTTTAGTAAGTTATTAAAGTGGATTTTACAGGTGATCAGGCTGAATACAAATTATTAATCATATTTGACTATAATCCTTGAAAGTAAATTTTCGGCAGGCTTTGGTCAATAAAGTCATATTCGACAGAAGACTGTAATCCGTGAAAGACACTATTCTAAGCGGGCAGATATGGCTAAGAGTATTCAGGTAAAAAGTTCTCTTCTATAGGAGTTCGGATTCACATTTTTACCTTACAAAGCCTTCATCCTTGAGGCTTACATATCTGCCATCTCCAATAATAATATGGTCAAGCACGTCAATTCCAAGGAGTTTTCCTCCTTCGACTATTTTCTTGGTGACCATTATGTCCTCTCGGCTTGGGCTTGGATCCCCTGAAGGGTGATTATGTACCATAATTACCGATGCTGATGATTCCATAAGAGCAGACTTGAAAACCTCACGCGGATGAACGATGCTCGCGTTTAAGCTGCCGATAGATACTACTTCTTCTTTCAGGATCTGGTTTTTTGTATCAAGACAAAGCGTTATAAATTTTTCTTTTTTTTGTTCACGCATTTTAGGATACATGAGCGTGTATACATCTTTTGGGGAGCAGATTTTCCTTTTTGGCTCTTCCACAAAAGTCTCAAGTCGGCGGGCAAGTTCGAAAACCGCAGCTATCTGGGCAGCTTTTGCCTTTCCAACTCCATTTTCCTGCATAAGCCTTGAGACATTTGTAAGACTGAGCTGCTTGATGCTATATTTTGAGAGTATCCGGTTTGACAGGCTGACAACATTCTCTTCTTTTGACCCTGTCCTCAGGATTATTCCCAGCAGTTCTGCGTTAGAAAGCGATTCCGGCCCATTTCGAATAAGCCTTTCCCTTGGGCGTTCCTCTTCAGGAATATCATGAATCCTGACATTATTAATTTCCATAATTGACCCCCTTTTTCCCATCTTTCCTTCTTTCCCGTTTTTTCTGTCTTTTTTCGATTAACAGACAGTAAACTCATGTAGAAAATTCTATAAAAACAAATTTGCTATAAAACTAAGATTTTGAAGGTACCTAACTCTTACTAGATAATATTGAAGTCTCAATATTTGAATCTTCACAAAACATTCTGTAAAATGAATAAGAGATATATAAATATGAGAGGCACGAAAGTGCCGACCCTTACTTATACCGGAAAGTCCATAACGCTCTTTGATGAAAGTCATTTCAGTTGTCGGGTATAAAAAATCGGGTAAGACATCCGTAGTTTCAGCCCTTGTTCGGAATCTTTCCGGGTTCGGGACAGTAGGCACTATAAAACATATGGGTGAGCAGCGTCTCAATCCAGCAGAGACCGATACAGGCAGGCACTTTGATGCCGGGGCTGATATGGTAATAGGAATAACGGGCACAGAAGCGATAGGCACTGAAGTTGTCAGCTTTTCCAGGAATTTGAACCTTGAAGACGCGCTTGACCTGCTTTGCGACCAGGGGCTCGATTTTGCTGTGGTAGAAGGGTTTAAGGAAAGCAATCTTCCGAAAATTGTGATTGGTAACCTTCCTAACGTTTCCAACGTTGTTTTCAGGATGCCGGCAGACATTGATATGCACGAAGAGCTTATAGCTTCCCTTGTAGGACTCTCCCTTGCTCAGCCTGACCGCTATACACTGGAAGCTCTTATAAAGAAAGCCAGAAAAAACCCTGTCATCCGAAAAGCAGGCGCAATCGGCACCTTTACAGGCATCGTTCGCGAGCTGGCCGAAGAAGAGAGAACTTCCAGGCTCGAATTCGAAAAGTACGAGCCAAAAGCTTCAAAAGTCCTTGATCTGATCCGGGAAGAACTCAAACAAAAAGAAGGCATCCTTGAAGTCCTGATCCACCACAAAACAGGCGTTATCAAAGCCGGAGAAGATATAGTATACATTGTTATCGCATCTGCGCACAGGACAGAACTTTTCCCTGCTCTCAGCGAAGCTATAGAACGTATAAAGTCTGAAGCTCCAATTTGGAAAAAGGAATTCACGGAAAAAGAGGAATTCTGGGTTCACGATAAAGAGCAAGATAAAAAGCAGGCATGAAGTCTAAAGACAAGCCGAAAGAAAAAAATGCAGGTAAGCAGAAAGGAAAAACGAAAGTTAAACCTAAACCATAAAGTCCCGGAAATGATCAAATGGGCGAAAAAACAGAACCAGAAAGAGAACAAATAAAATTCAAAAGTGCAGTCGTGCTGGCGGGTGGCAGGGGCAGGCGGATGGGCATGGTCGAAAAAGCCCTTCTCGAATTTGAAGGAAAAACAATTCTTGAGCGCCTGCTTGAAAGCCTTTTTCGGGTTGTGGACGAGGTTATTCTCTCGGTCCGGGACAAAAACCAGGAAAAAAAGTTCAGACCTGTGCTTGAAAAATTCCCTGCTCGTAAAATTCTTTTCTGTTTTGATACTCTGGAAGACGCCGGCCCTCTTGAAGGCATCCGGGCGGGACTGCTTGAATCTAGATCAGAATACTCTTTTGTGTGCGCCGGAGATATGCCTTTTGTAAACCCCGAAGTTGTAAACCTGCTGTTTAAGAAAGCAAGCGGACATGATGCTGCCCTTCCAAAATGGGAAGATGGAAGGTTCGAGCCTCTGCATGCAGTTTATTCAAAAAAAATGATTTCTGAAATCGAGAAAGCCTTTAAGAAAGGAAAACGCTCAGTACTTACGCCGGTTTTTGAAATGAAGGATGTGGTTTTTGTTGAGATTTCGGAAATTCGTGAAATTGATCCTGAGTTAAGAACTTTTGCGAATATCAATACGGTTGAAGATATGGAATTTATTATAGGTTCTTCTGATAAAAATGAGAAACTGAAACAAAATTCGATCAACAGTTGTTGATCAAATTCTATTGACTAAAAACCAGAATGTTTTTCTCTGTCATTTCTGTCCCGTATATTGCGCGGCTTTCTTAGCCTACATCTTAAAATCGAAAGTTATTTCGACAACAGCATCTCTTATTTTTAAAATCAGTTATCATTTGCTTAATAAAGCTTTATTGACGGTAATTTCAAAAGCTTATTGAGTTTTCGATTATTTTTACTTAACGCGGTATCATATGGAAATGAATGAAAAAGAAATCCTGAAGATACTTCAAAATATACAAAAAATTGAATCGGAATCAGATGTAGAAGATTCTCTACTGGAAAAAATCAATAGAAGTATCACGCTAAACCCCAATATTTGTGGTGTAGGGCCGAACATTAACGAAATGATCAGATTATATTTAAAGAGGAAAAAGCGGCGGTCATAAAATTTCTTAGTTTTTTACTTTCCCGCATCCTCTATCTCAAACTTTACATTCCTCTTTTTAAGCTCTTTTATAACTTCTTCCATAAACACCCCAGGTCCCGGTGCATGCCTGTGATGGAATTCTTTTACCTTGCCTGGCTCTCCACCAATGCTGGTTATATCCACGCCGCAGGAGGGACTTTTCGGGACGCCGAGGATTTTTATTTTTACACCGTTTGCTGCAAGATCTTCGAGCAGGTCTGCAAAATGGGTAAAGATTTCTCTGCAAAAGCGCCTGTAGGCTGGGTGGTCGAGCTGGTCTTTAGTAATTTCCCGGCGGCTCATGCCGAAAAACATTGCTTCAGGGCAGGGGAGCTGGATAACATTCGCACCCTGCGTATCGATAGGTTGGACTGGTTTTACTCCTTTTACCCTTACAAGAGGATTAAGCAAGCAGTGGCTTATAACCAGAACTTCGTGTTTATCGTCGCCTGCCGAGGGTTTTTCGGGAACCTGAAAACATTCGTAAGTTTCCAGCTTTTTCATACAGTCACCATAATATCGCCTTTTATTCACCTGCTAATACACATATTCACTTTTCGTTTAACTCCAATATTAAATTAATATTAACCTGATACTTACATGAGTATTGGTCTTTATGAAAATAAGAGATTTTATATTTATCTTCCGCATATGTATTCGAAAATAGTATCTGTGAGCCTGCATACCAGCTATATTTTTGCGGTATGTCAGGTATATTTGCAAGAGAAATGCAAGAGCATTGCTCTTATAATTGGAAGGTCACGGCACATGTATGAAGATTTTGGAACAATACTTAACAAAGGATTCAACAGCTGGATTAGAAATTTAAATATCTGTATTCCGTTCATCCTTAATTTTCTTATCAATATGATTCTTTATTTCCTTTTCTTCGGCTTGATAGGCATTCTGCTCTTTACTTCAAGCACCGGAAGTATAATAGATCCTGCTACTCTTTCCGAAGAGGAAATTGTTACCATGGTGTGGAAAGGGTTTTCTGAGAATCTCGGACTGTCCTTAGTTTTGATTCTTGGATTTTACCTATTTGCGACGTTCGTACAGTCCTTTTTCACAGCAGGAGCGATAGGGATGGCAAAAAAGGCCTCCGAAACCGGAGATGCCGGGTTCTATGATATGCTGGTTTCGGGTTCAAAAAATACATTCAGGCTTTTCCTGACATTCCTGCTGATTACCCTACTCCTGCTTGTAGGAATAATATTTATAGTGCCCGGAGCCTTTGCAGTAGGGGATATGAGTACGCTTATAGAAAATCCAGAAGCCTCGGTAAATGGCGTGGCCGCGCTCGCCATAGGAGTCATCCTCTGGACGGCTTATATAATAATTCTCAATCTTGTACTTTCCCTCAGTAGATATGCCCTTGTAATAGACGAGCTTGGGCCCCTTGAGGCTTTGAGTGAAGGCTTTCGTTTCTTTACTAATAATAAGCTTGACGTATTCTTTATCTGGATAATCACTATTGGGCTAGCTTTAATTAATAGTTTTGTCAGCGAATTTGCAGGCTCGGGAAGCATCATGTTCGCAGCAATTGCATCTCTAGTTCCGATTGTGATCCTGGAGCCTCTCACCGCTGTCCTGTGGACGCGCCTCTACCTTACCAGGAAAGGAGGAAAGCTCTATGATCCTTCATATCTGCTTTCTGACCCAGATAGCTTCTAAAAGGGCTTCTTAGAAGCTACTATTTTATTTTTAAGCCCGGCCGAGCAATTTGCAGGCCTGGCACACATCTTCGGTGCATGTTTCCCCGCAAATCCTGCATTTTCCAATTTTTGCCGGTGGCATCTCCTTTGCAAGCGCTCCTGCAAGCTTGTCAAAGCCCCTGAGCAGGGAATATTTGGTTCCCGGATGGTTTGCCTCAAAATTATTCAGAAGCTCCCTTATCTCCCCCCGCAGGGCTTCTCCTGCATACGGGCATTCACTGAAGTCCACAGGAAGGGAATTTACAAGGGCGTAGAGTGCCACTTCTTTTTCAGGAATTTTCCTCAGAGGTTTTGCCCGCAAGACAAGACCTTCAATAGCTGCAGGCGGAGCAAGCCTGACCATGCGCTCCATATCTCCCCTGAAGTGATTGAGAAGAATTGTCTGGGCTTCATCATCTAGGTTATGCCCTGTGACAAGTTTTGTTGCCCCGATTTCAAGCGCAGCCTTATTGAGGACGTTTTTCCTGAGGACGCCGCAGTAGCTGCATGCGCCTTTTTCCCGGTCCATTGCAGCCAGCTCATCCATAGTTACTCCGTGTACCTCTTTGAAGGATTTTATTATATGCCGCACTCCAAGCATCTTAGTGAGACTTTTTGCAACTTCGAGAGAATGGGGACGATATCCTTGTATTCCTTCGTCTACTGAAATTGCAACGATTTCAATGTCCGGCCTGTTCCCCAGAATTTTATGCACTACATAGAGGGCAACCGAGCTGTCCTTACCCCCACTCAGGGCAACAGCTACTACATCATTTTTACAGATGCTGTACTCTTTTCGGATTGTCAGTTTGATTTTCCTCTCGACATCTTCTACAAAATGCTTCTTGCAAAGGTGCATTCCGGAATATTTCTGAAAAATGATGGCTTCATGATTGCATTTTTTGCATCTGATTGTCATTTGAATCCTTTTTTCTATCAATTGCCTGAAAATAATCTAAAAAGCTGAAACCTAACAAACACGCATAATAAATTTTTTTAATTATGCTGTGCTAGAATTCTTTTAGGAAAGGAATCGCTCTTATATATGGCTTTTTATATTTTTTACGGAAAAAAGTTTTTACAGCTTTTTTTGTTTATTTACCATATATTTTTTCTGTTTATTTTCTGTTTATTTTCTGTTTGTTCTTTCAGGGGATATGAACATTGTTTAGAATCTCTGTTTCCGGATGTATTATCCATGTCAGTAAATAAAAGTTAATTATTATGTAAATAATTACATATTATTTAGGCAGCAAGGAGATTTAATAATAAGATTATTCAATAAAAATAGGGCACAATTCGGATAAGCCTAGGTTAAAGGTTTCTTTCTTTTCACTTATCAGGAATATTGTAATCCGGGGAAAATTTTCAGTAAGAGGACTTACACGCTTTTACTGATTAATTTTAGAACCAATAAAGGGATTTTCATTTCCTCTTCATACTAAAAAAATAAAAGTGAAGCAGAGAAAAATAGAGAAAAGTAAAACAAAGAAAAAGAGGCATTAAATGAATCAGGATATTCCTGAAAGAGAGAATGACAAAGAAGAAGGAAAAGAACAACCTCGAAGGGGGAGTGATGGAAAAAGAGAGCAATCAGGAGAAATTGAACAGAACCAACCTCGAAGAGAAAGTGCTGAAAGGCAGGAAACATCAAAAGAAAGCGAGAAAGAACAACCAGAGAGAGGAAGTGATGGAAGGTCGGACCAGTCAAGAGAAGCTGAAGAAGAAAAACCTGATAGAGGAAGTGACAAAAAACAAGAACTGCCGGGGAGAGGAAGTGACAAAAAACAAGATCAGCCTAGAAGAGGAAGCGGCTGAGGAATAAATGATCAGAAAAGGGGGTAGGCTAGAAGTTAAAGGCAGATTCAAAAATATCCTATAGAAGTTAAGGGCAGACCCAAAAATATTCGATAGAAATCAAATGAAGGATTGCAATAAGAAGAGAATTGAAGTGAGAGGTAAAAATAGTTAAGAGAGGGATTTGCCTCTCACTTCTTTTTTGCTTCTGATATTCCGGGAACATGGAGTGAGGAATGGCGAACCTCATTTCCGTTCCCTTCTTGAAACCTCTTCCGAACTGAAGATTGAGGAATGGCAAAAACCTCAATACATTCTGTTCGAGTGGGATTTCGTATTTGTGGAGGGCAGGGTTGAGGAATGGCGAACCTCATTTCCCTTGCTCTACGTTTTCGCTAAATGCTACTCATGAACCCCATTCAATATTAGCATTTAGAACTGCATTTAATAGAATATCAATCACATATAAAACATAAGTGGAAATGATTTTTTATTTTCTTTGATGTAATAAAGAATGCCCAAAATTTTTAAGCGGCTTATCATTACACACAGACTTAAATTATCTCCTTCCGCCAATCTCTATGAAAAATAACCCGGTTCTGAGCACAAGATATATATATTATAAATTTTTGAATTAACATGTTACATTTTCTGATTCCAAGTAGATTTATTATTTTCTGATATGTAGTTTTCTCTCTATCTTTTCTAATGCTAATCTTGAATAAAAATTAATCTCTTATACATGAGATTTAAAATATCTATAAATAGTGATAATTGTAACTACTGTGTATAGATCCTTAGGCTTTAGATAAGTTTTAAAGAAAAAGATCCTGAGGGATGGTCAAGTGGAAGATATCTCTTTACTCTTGCTTTTCTTTTCAGTTCTAGGAGGTTATCTGCTTGGTATAATTTCCGGGCTCCTACCTGGAATACACAACAATAATTTTGCGCTTGCACTTGTAGCCCTTGCGCCTTTTCTTGCTGAGAAAGGGCTTTCACCTTTTTACATAGCTGCGATTATTCTCTCCAATGCTGTCTCTCAAACTTTTCATGATACAATCCCCTCTATATTTTTAGGGGCCCCAGACGGAGACACAGCGCTAATGGTCCTGCCAGGGCACAGACTTCTTCTTGACGGAGCAGGAGCTGAGGCAGTCCGGCTTTCAGCACTAGGAAGCGCAGGCTCGGTAGTTGCTTCCCTGATATTCGTGCTACCATTTTCTCTTTTCTTTAAGGCTGTTTATCCTTATATTGAAGCGCATATGGCATTGATTCTTATTTTTATCGTCTTTCTGATGCTTGCAAGTGAAAAAGGTGAAAATGTTGAAGATTCAGAGGAGAAAAGACCATTTGCAAAATATAAGTACAAAATTTTTGCCCTGATTTTGTTTTTGATTACAGGCGTACTTGGGCTTTTTGCTTTTGCCAGGGAATCGCTTATGGTTCCGGTTGTTAATTTTGGAGAGCCTTCCATACTCCTGCCCCTGCTGAGCGGGCTTTTCGGAGCTTCCCAGCTAATTATAAGCCTTCTCACAAGCTCGAAAATTCCCGAAGAATCCGTATCAGCACTCAAGCTTTCTCGAAAAAGAATTCTAAGAGGGATCCTTACAGGCAGCGCAGCAGGCTCGCTTGTAGCATGGCTGCCAGGTCTCTCTTCTGCAATTGCGGCACTCCTTACGGGTCTTGTTGCAAAAGTAGATTTTGACAGAATTCATCTTAAGAAAAAAACCTCCGAACCTGAGCTTGGAAGGTTAAAAACCTCTCTATATTCGGACCCTTATGCCAGTAATCCTTCAACGCTTGAAAGTTCAAAAGAATTCATAATTTCAAATTCCGGAGTAAACACTTCTAACGCGATTTTCGGGCTGGTCGCCTTTGTGGTGATTGGAAGGACTCGAAGCGGGGCAATGGTTGCCATAGAAGATATGCTAGGAACAAATAAGCTTGATATACCTGTATTATTGCTCTTTTTTGCTGCTATCGTATTAACAGCCCTGTTTTCCTACTTTTCCACGGTCTGGATAGGGAACAATGCTCATCTCCTTCTAAAGAAAGTTGATTATAGTAAGCTCTGTGCAGGTGTCCTTATCGGGCTTGCAGTAATGGTTTACCTTTTCACAGGGCTTTTCGGTTTTTTTATTTTTGTAATTTCGACTCCTATAGGCATGTTAGCCTCTTTTATGAATGTCAGGAAATCTCATGCAATGGGAGTCATCTTACTGCCTGTGATTCTGTATTTCTTGTAAAAAAACCACTTTTTGAAATTTAGCTTGTATTTAGAGAAAATTTTTTGTGTTCCAAAAATTTTATTTTTTCAATACGATGGCATGTAAAAATATAAAACTTAAAATGTATTGGGCTGGAAATGTACAGAAAGCAAAAAAGCACATGATATAAGAAGAAAACAAAAAGTTGGATAATGATGGATAAAGTCAAAAATATAAAGTCGGGCTACAAAGGAAAAGAGTTAAGCCAGGTCAAAGTCAAAAAGTAATGTCAGGTCACGAAATCAAAAAGTGAAGCCAATGCAATAAAGATAGAAATAATGTGAAGTAGTAGATAATGACTGGTTTGAGTCTAAATTGAAGACCAAGTCCGAATTAATAGATAGACCCAAGTAAAGTGGAAAATCCGAATAAAATGAAAGTTATCGACCGGGGTTGCAGGATATGGAAGTAAAACTTGAACAGCGTTTAACTGAGCTCAGGGCAGAATATGAATCAGGGCAGAAAATCCTCAAAGACATTGAGTTAAAGCTTGCAGAGCTTGAAGATCGGAAAAAGAGCCTAAACGAGACCCTCCTTCGTATTAGCGGGGCAATCGACCTACTCGAAGAAGTGCTGGAAGGAAAAGCAGGTACCGAGGGGCCAGAAACCAGGGCAGGGCCAAGAACCATCACAGGAAACATAGAGGTTCCGAATGTTGTAAGACAGCCCCTTGAAAAAGCTATTAAAACTCTGGAAGAAGCCGGGCTTACCGCAGGAGAGATCGTTGAGCAAAAAGGAATTCTTCCAATAGGAGTTATGGCAGGAGAAATCCTTAGGCAGGAACCGAAGCCAGGCACGAAATCCCCGGCCGGGTCAGCCGTAAAGCTCGTAGTTGCGATAAAAGGCAAGCTTTTGCCACATAACAAATACTCGCTGTGCGACTCTTTTTCCGACCGCACATGAACAAAGCTGAGGAGGGTTTAAAACGGAGGCTTATTCTTCCAGAGCAAACATTTCCCTGAACGAACTTAGGGAACACTGCAGGGCAGCAATTTCAGCCTTTTCCGCGCTTGAGCATTCCGAGAGTCAGGCATCTCAGAGGCTCTGCTTGGAAAAATTCCTCAATGAGTGCCAGGGCGCTTCAATGGTCTTATGGCACAATAACGATAGAAAACTTGAGAAACATCTCAGATCCGTATTCTCAGTCTCGAACAATTCTCCTCTTTCTCCAGCAGCTTTTTCCGAGCTGAAAGCCGTGATTAAAGGAATAGAAAAAGATAAAGTGGCAGAAGTAAAAAAAACTGAAGGAATAGAGAATAATGAGGAAATAAAAAAAGCTGGAGAAAACGAAAATGCTCGAGAAATAGAAAAAATCTTGAGGAATAAAAAGAAGCAAGGTTCAATGGGAGAAGATGCCGATCAAGGAAAATCGGCCGCTTTTCTGTATAATACGGACGCAAAAAAACTTATCTTTCACGGGAAAAACTATAAAATCCTGCCTCTTTTTCTGGTTGTAAGGGACCTTTACGCCTCCCTGCCCTTTTTTGAAGAGCTTCAGGCCTGCGCTGAGTGGCTTGAAAAGGATCCCCAGGACGCCACAGCCCTCTTTCAGAAAGCCGTACTCATGTATAAGGCCAGGCGGTTTGAAACTGCCCTGCAGCTTACTGGAAAGATTCTAAAAATCATTCCTGACGATCACAGAGTCTGGTATAACCGGGGCGTCATTCTTGCGGAAATGGGCCTGCTTGAAGAAGCACTTGCGGCTTATGACAGGACAATTGAGCTTGAACCGGCTTTTGAAATTGCCTGGGACAACAAAGGAGTTGTACTTGCAAAGCTTGGCAGGCTTGAAGAAGCCCTCGAAACCTACGATAAAATTCTAAGGAGATATCCTGAATATGCTGAAGCCTGGGCAGGAAAAGGATCTATCCTTTCAGCCCTCGGCCGAGAAGAAGAAGCCTTTGAAGCTTACAGTTCAGCACTTCGGATCAGGCCTGAATACCTTGAGGCACTTACTTCGACCGGAAGCCTTCTTTCCAGCCTGGGCAGGTACGAGGAAGCCTTGAAGATTTACGATAAGGCGCTTCAGCTTGCCCCTATAGAGCCTCGCCTCTGGGCAGCAAAGGGTTTCGTCCTTTCGGAAATGGACAAACAGGAAGAAGCACTGAAAAATTGCAATCGGGCCCTTGAATTGAAACCTGGCTTTGTTCCTGCGCTTGAAACCAAGGTAAAAATCCTTTCGGAAATCCACCTACGGAACGCCAGATCCTCGAAGTAACTTTTCCTTTTTGCTTTTTGAGTTTAAGAGTCGAATTTACTCCCTTTTTTACAGGGCAGCTTTATATTCGGTAAAATTCGAATCAGAAAAGGTATATCTCATTGAAAACAAAAATGCAGAATACCAGTTTTAGCTCTGGTTCCATGCGTGTGATGTAAAAATGGCCAGGTGTGGTAAGCCCTGAAGAGTACGGAATGAGCTTTCACTGGAAAAGCGAGGATTCCGATATGACAGAAGAAAATGTGAGTGCGAAGATGGATAAGACGAAGCAAAAGGAATCGGACGCGGTGGAAAGAACCGGAGAACCTGAAGATCTCAGGCAACTCCTTATGAAGGCTGGCGAGACTGATAATTACGAAGACAAACTTAGACTGTATGATAAAGCCTTAGTTCTGGACCCTCTATACCTCGATGCGTGGATCCAGAAAGGTTTCGCCCTGGACAGAATGGGAAAATCAACAGAAGCTCTTGCCTGCTATGACAAGGCTCTTGAAATTGATCCTGAAAACCTGGGTATAAGGTGCCTCAAGGGTTTTGCCTTCAATAATTTAAAGGAGTTTGAAAAGTCGATAGATTCTTACGACGAAGTCCTGAAAATAAAACCTGACGATGTATTCTCACTATATCAAAAAGGCTCAGCTCTAGAAAGCCTTGGCAGATATGGGGAAGCTATGCAGTGTTACGACAAAGCGCTTGAGATCGATCCTACTGATGTCCTTATTAGAGAAAAGAAATTAAGGCTTCTAGAAATTATTTATAAAAAAGGAACTTTAGAGGACTCTCCGGACAGCGGATTCAACTGAATAAGAAATTATAAAGATTAGAAAGGAATTTATAATCAGAGACAAGTTGCAACACAGGTCAAAGAATCGCAGGGATCAGTAAAAGTGAGGAAGTAGTATCAAAAAATCGAAAAAAATTCTGAGAAATATAAGGCCGAAAATCGGCCTTTAATTTTTACTTGCTTTGCTAGCTTCTTCTTCTGTCCTGATTTCCTCAACGACTTCCGTAAGCTTTTCCTTAATTTTTATTATGGCGTCAACAGCTTCGCCGCCTACCTCAATCGGAGCTCGTTTCTCCAGGTCAGCCTGCATTAACTTAGGGTCAAAGGGAATCTCTCCAAGCACCTGTATGCCCAGCTCTTCAAGCTTATCGTTGACTTTTCCCGAGCCTCCTTTATTAATTACGGCAGCAAGGTGTTTTATCCCTATTTCGGAAGAAAGCTTTTTTATTCTCTCAGCCGTTTCAAGCGATCTTGCCCCTGGCTCAACTACCACTATCATGAGGTCCATTCCCCTTGTAGTGCCTCTTCCGAGATGTTCAATCCCTGCTTCCATATCAAGAATCACTGCACTCTTTTCCCTTAACATAAGGTGCCTGAGAAGAGCCCTCAGAAAAGCTGAGGCAGGACACATGCACCCGCTTCCGCCGCGGTCAACAGTGCCCATAACAAGCATTCTGACTCCATCGGGCCCTATTACTCCATATTTACTTGCAATGTCATCTACTTTGGGGTTGTAGATGAAAGCTCCGCCTTCGGCACCTGCCCTTTCCTGAATTAGGTCTTTGAAATCTGTCAGGGGCTTTGGGGGATTTTCTACTCCAAGTGAAGATGCCAGATTCATATCCGGATCTGCATCTATTGCCAGTACCTCGTATCCATCCCTTGCAAGTAATCTGGCTAGAGTGCCTGAGAGAGTTGTTTTTCCAACGCCGCCTTTTCCGGTAATTGCTATTTTTATGAGGATTCCCCCTGAACATTAATTAAGATCAACTATTTTAGATTTATAAATGATTCAGATTAATTGTTAATTCAGACTAATTATAATAATTTCCTAAGCAATAATTTCCTAAGCAGGGATATAGCCATCAAGCTGTTTATACTTATTCATTTATCCCTGGCTTCATCCCATTATTCCTAAAAGAGTATTTTTTAAACTCCTTTCATTTGAGAAGAGTTTAAAAATGAGTTTATCTAACATAAAGTAAAGAATTGATTTCCTGACTATAAAGTAGAGAATTAATTACCTGACTACTATAAGGTAAGTGATTCCTTATCCAATTATGAAATCGAACCCGTGGTCTGCAGCGACCTGTTTGAGATACTTCTCTATATGGTTTCCTTCCCGTTTTGAAAAGCCTGCATCGCGGGCAAGCCTGTCGAGCACTTTTTGAACCCCTGTCCCATACTGGATTGCTTTCTTTTCTTTCCAGAGAAGTTCCGAAGGAAGCAGACCATCTGCGGCTTTTCTAAGAATATACTTTCTTATATAGAGGCCGTCTCTTTTAAGGACTTTAAGTTCAGGGCAGATTGCAAGCCCTGTTCTTATTACTTCCTTATCCAGGAAAGGCACCCTAAGTTCCACAGAATTGGCCATGGTAACCATATCGTCCCTTTCAAGGTTAACAGCTGAAATATTTTTGATGTCTGAGCAGATCTCCCTGTCAAGCACCTCAGGCCCCTGCTCAAAGAAGCCCTCATGCCTGCTGTAACCAGCAAAGAGTTCGTCTGCACCCTGACCAGTAAGAAGGACTCTTTTTCCGTCTTCTTTTGCAGTCTTCGCAACAAAGTACAGAGGAAGTCCAATTGCAATTTTCATAGGGTCCGTTGATTCTGTCGAATAGATTACATCCGGAATTGCGGCTTCGATTTCTTCGGGATAAATTATGCGAGTCTTGAGGGAATCCTTCATGTCAGCAGCTTCAGCAGCATATTGAGCCTGAACAAGATCATGGGAATTCTGAAGCCCGACGGCATAAAGGGAAATTGAAGCATCAATACTTTTTGCAAGGGCCGCTAAAAAAGTACTGTCAATACCTCCGGAAAATGCAATTCCTGAATTGTTTGTAAGCCTGATCTCCACGGCTTTTTCAAGTGCCGCCTTCAGGTAGGAGGCGGCTTCATGCTCTCCCGAGATTCTTTCTTCAGGAGGTTCAATATTAAGGGATTTTTCTTCAAGCCTTCCGTTCAGGATATTGAAAGTCATGACTCTACCAGGCCGGAGGGGCTTTATACAGCTTATCTGGCTGGAAAAAGCCTTTTTTTCGGAGGCAAAATTGATTTTCGGTTTTTCTACTTCATTATCTAGGGAATAGAAAAGAGGTTTGACTCCTACAGGATCTCTGGCCAGTACAATCTCTTTATCCAGAGCATAGGCAAGAGCGTAATCTCCATTTACTCCGGAAAGCGTGGAAAAGACTGCATTTATTGGGGTTTCTCCGTTCTTAATTTTCGCTTCGATGAGGGAAAAAAGCACTTCAGTGTCAGAATTGGTTTTTATCCCCTGCTCAGCCGCAAGTTCCCTGAAATTGAAGATTTCTCCATTGAGTATTAGCGCCCCTTTTCCAACCAGGGGCTGGGGCATATCGCCTGTGATTTTAAGCAGGGTATTTCCTATACTAAGTCCTTGGGCCTGATAGGTTCCGCAAGCATCAGGTCCCCTATGCCCAAGGGCTGCAAGCATTCTTTTTGTATCTTCACTCGTGTCAGGAGTGCCGGCTGCTCCTGCTATTCCGCACATGTTTACTCCTTTTTTCTTTCTGTTCAGTGTATACACGCGCTCTATCTCTATTTATCATTTTTCCACATCATGAGAGCATATTGAACTCAGAATAGCAAGACTGTGAACTTAAGAGTAATAAAAAATGGAGTAACTATCAGCTCGAGTAAAAAAGTATCATTAGCCTTCTTTATGAAAAATTAAAGGGGAAAAATTACCCTAAATCAATTTTCTTTAGTCATTGACGACTGATATTTTTTCATTGGTCGT
This sequence comes from Methanosarcina sp. UBA411, assembly GCF_002495725.1. Taxonomy (NCBI): domain Archaea; kingdom Methanobacteriati; phylum Methanobacteriota; class Methanomicrobia; order Methanosarcinales; family Methanosarcinaceae; genus Methanosarcina; species Methanosarcina sp. UBA411. The sequence continues at coordinate 107,013 of NZ_DAGK01000010.1, read as the reverse complement.
TACTCGCGTTTATTAGTTAAGTTACAATCGAAATTAACAGATTGAATTTATATAAACTATATAGGTATAATAAGATAAGTTTATTAACCGTCGGCTGTTATTGGAACTGGAAATCACTTATAGAGAATAGCCACCTCTGAGATGATATCAATGGATTCAATGGAAAAAATATTTGGAAAAACCGCACAGATGACAGTCCTTAAAAACTTGATTGATAACCGAAACGAGCCGACATATCTTTCAGGGATAGCTGAAGAGACTGGATTATCCCACTCCAGTGTATCAAGGGTTATCGAACCTTTGGTATTGTCAGGCATTGTTCAAGAAAAACCCCTGGGAAGGCAAATCCGAACTTTCCAGCTGAACATGGATAATGAGGCAACAAATGTTATAATAGATTTTTACAACAAAATAAATCAGATGATAAATTAAGTCTGAATAATAAGTAGCATGGGAAATTTCGATTTCCCAAGTATTTTTTGTTCCCAATTGCTTTTTGATTTTGTTCCCAATCTCTTATTTCTAGTTTTATCCTCAATCCCTTTATTTCTAGTTTTGTCCTCAATCCCTTATTTCTGTTTTATCCTCAATCTTTTGTTTTTCAAAACTACACATACTAAAAACTATACATACTAAATATAGAGATAATCAATAAGAGATTCTATAGCTAAATTATAACTTATTTTTCTTCTGCCTTCCTTCATACGATTCAGTGCTTCCACTTTCAGGATATATTAAACAGATCCCTCTGAGCCTAGTGTCCCTCAAAGATATAAACCATTTTAAACAGTAATTTAGAGCAAAGGACCAGAAAATAAACATTTTAATGAAATTTAAAAATTATGAACATTCACATCTTAATCCAAGACTCATCTCTGATACCCAGCCACCCTCCTACATTCAAACAGATAAAGACCCATAAGATTAAATAGCTTTTATCCTTATTTCCCTTGAAATCGGTGATGGAAAGGCGAGTTAAAAACTAGCTAACGCCCAAAAATAAATAAAAGGTATGTTAGAATAACCAGATGCTTTATGATTATTTATGGTACATACTGATAATTATTTACCTTTAAATCTTATTTAATCCCGCATTAGGATCCCGAAAAATGGGGATATAGGTTAATTTCAAAATTTAAAATTGAGGCTTATAAAAATGCAGTACCAGGCAACAGTTAGAATTGAACAGAAAGCAGGTATGCTTGACCCTGAAGGCACCACTGCAAAAAGGGCTCTCGGACAACTTGGCTACCAGGTCAGCAGCGTAAAGACAGCAAAGCTGTATGAAATCGTGCTAGAAGCCGAATCTGCCGAGATTGCAGAGCAGAAAGTTGATGAGATGTGCCAGAAACTTATCGCAAATCCAATCGTCCACAATTACACAATCAAGCTCAAGGAACTTAATTGAGACATTGCTGAGAATCGATTGAGACGTCAGAAAAGCCAAAACTTTGAAAATTGAGGGAAAAAAATGAAAATTGCCATTCTTCAGTTCGGAGGCACAAACTGCGACCTGGATGTCCTGCATGTCCTTAAAGACGTAGTGGGTGTTGATGCCGAAACTGTCTGGTACAAGCAGGAAGATCTGACAGGTTTTGACGGAGTCGTTGTTCCTGGAGGCTTCTCCTACGGCGACTACCTCAGGGCAGGAGCTATTGCAGCCCGTACTCCAATAATGAACTCAGTAAAAAAACTCGCCGCAGAAGGCAAGCCTGTGCTTGGAATCTGCAATGGCTTCCAGATTCTCACTGAGGCCCGGATGCTTGAGGGAGCCCTGACAACTAATGAGTACCCGAAATTCCGGTGCCACTGGACTAACCTCAGGGTAGAGACCGTTGATACGCCTTTTACCTCGAAGTTCAGGAAAGGAGAGGTTATCAGGATGCCTATCGCCCATATGGAAGGACAATTCTATGCCGAAGAAAAAACCCTGGCCGAGCTTGATGAGAATGAGCAGGTTGTCTTCCGCTATGTGGATGAAAATGGGAAAGTAACGGATGCAGCGAACCCTAACGGTTCTCTTGAAAATATTGCAGGAATAATAAATACTTCAAGAAATATATTTGGTCTCATGCCTCATCCTGAAAGAGCCTCGGAATCGATCCTGGGCTCAGATGACGGGCTGAAGGTTTTCGAGTCCATGGCGGACTATATTACTGAGAACTTCTGATTGTCCGCTTTTATTCTTTAGTTTTATATTTCCTAACTCATTTTACCTCTTTAATTTTATTTAATTTATTTTAATTTAGTTTAATTTAGTTTAATTTAGTTTAATTTTCCTTTAATTTGTTTTATTTTAAATTAATTTGCTTTAATGACACCCTTTCCGAGTTTTATGCGTTTGTCCCTCACAATCTTATATTAATCACTTTTATCTATCTCGGTTTTCTTTCTATAACCTTTCTTTTTTTCTAAGATAATTTAATGCAGCTCCAAGCCTTAAACGTCTGGTAAAGTACATGATTTCCGATTGAAGGAGGATTTATCGAAAATACAGATAAAGATAAGTTCAGGCTCATTTTTCAGAATATATATTTCAAAATCTTTTTATCATCTCAGATTATTATTCATACGAGTTATTAAAAAACAATACTTGTCTTTCTATCTATATAGCTTAAAATTAAGGGGAGTATTAGGTTATGAAAGGAAAATTAATTCAAAATGTTTGCATAGTTTTCCTGCTTGTGCTTGGGGCAACAGCTACTCAAGCTAATGCTGCGGTTTTTACCGTAGGCATTAATGGAGGAGAAAACTATAGTTCCATTCAGGAAGCTGTCAATAATGCACAGAATGGAGACACAATCCTTGTAAGCCCTGGTGTATACAGGGAAAATGTAAACGTGAACAAAGAACTTACAATTATCTCAAGCGAGCTTTCTGGTGACCGGGTTAACCGTACTTATGTGATAGGCGCAGTTCCGACAAATGATGTCTTCGGGATCAGCTCAAGTAATGTGACAATAAGTGGTTTCCATATCGTAGGAGGACCCTCAGGAATTGATGGATATCAGGAGGTTGGGCTTTACCTTGACGGCGTACAGAATTGTTTGTTAAGTAACAATACCCTAATGTTGAATGATGCTGGTATTGCCCTAAACAATTCTCAGCGTAATCTCCTTGACAACAACATAATCGGCCTTGGGAATGATGGAATTTCCCTGTCCAGATCTAACGAAAATCGGCTGTTAAACAACATGGTAACGACAAACAGCGAGGGAATCAGGATGGACAATTCCACTAACAATACCTTCCTGAATAATACTATAGATTCAAATGAAATAGGGATCGTCCTGGCCACGTCAAGAATGAACATGCTTGAACACAACTTGGTCTCAAGAAACAATAATGGACTAATCCTCACTGAGATGTCGGAATCCAATACCCTGTTTAATAATAGCCTGTACATGAATGGTGTTGGGATATATCTTAAAGGATCATCCGGAAACATGATTTACCTGAATAAGTTCTTCAACTTCCTTAACGCCGAGGACGAAGGAAAGAATACCTGGAATACCAGTTCGGCAGGCAATCTGTGGGAAGACTATAATGGAACAGATGCTGACGGAAACGGTATAGGAGACACGCCTTACATTGTCAACCAGACAACCGGAAGCATAGATTACTTGCCCCTCGCAAATAATATTTCCTCAGGCGGCACCCAGTGAAAAGCGAGTGGCAACAATAGTACCTGAATGTGTTACAAGCGAACGAATGAAAACAAATGATTGAACGAAGAGACAGGTAAATTATTACCAGTAAGATTTTAAAATAGATTTTCTCTTTTAAAGTCTTTATTTTTTAGAATGATTTTTATTTTTAAGACCTTTACAAAGGATCTTTTAAGGTTTTTAATTTGAAGATATCTTTTAAATGTATTTTCAGTAATCTTTTTTTTCCAGCTTTTTTGCAGTCTCAGGATTAATTACTTCGATTCGTCCTTTTTCAACTCTTCCCTGATATTTTCTACAGTCTGCCAAGAATGTCTGACAATATTGGGAAATTCCCCAGAATGCTCTTTTCCCCATTTCAGTAGGAATTCTTTTGTCTTCGGGTCTGATGGGTAACCGCTGCCGAAATCCACATCCCATTCTTTCTTGAGTTCCTCTATCAGCTCATCCCTGCGCACCTTTGCAATAATAGAAGCTGCCGAAACCGTGGGATAAATTGCATCTGCCTGATGCATGGAGATTATCTCTATTTTTTTTGCGTGGTCAGGGCTGGTTTTTGCATACTGCCTGCGAAGGTTTTCTGCAAAACGTTCGGCTTTGACATCAGCAGCATCGGCACATACGAGATCAGGTTTTAGCTGTTCAAGAACTTTTGAAAAACAGACCACCATAATTTCGTTCATTGTCATGATCTTTCGTAGTTCGTCAATCTGTGAAGGACTGACCTCAAGAATAAAAAAACCGTCTGCGTGTTTTTTAATCTGAGCTGCAAGTTGCTCCCGCTTTTTCGGCGTCAGTTTCTTGGAATCCGCAACTCCGAGCACTTTAAGGATATGGGCTCTGGATTCCTCAATTTTTACGCCTCCTATGCACATGGGCCCGATTACAGGACCTTTTCCGGCTTCATCAATTCCTGCGATCATCATTTTCCGGTTACCTCCTGATTTAAGGGAAGAGGACCTTTATTATTTATAAAAGTAGGTAAAGGTATAGTTTACCTACCAAACCATGAAAACTATTTATAAAAGTATGTACGGGTTTGAGTACTATATCCCGTAGCTGCTTTTAACAGTATGGAACCTTTTTAAGGAAAATCTCATATTACACTACTCGGTTTTCCCTCGTCCAGTTCTTCTTTTCCGGGTTGTGTTTCCGCCCGTAATATATATTCTCCTAAGTTTCCGGCCTGTAGGCTTTCAAGAACTTAAAGTCACGCTGGAGTTCTTCAAAAAACTCTTTAAACAAAAACATTAAATCTGAAGCTGAGTATGTTTGGAGTTAAATTATCCATATCTAAGGGACGAATCACTAATGCCAGTAATTACCTTACAGTACGATGATCTCGAGAAACTCACAGGAACCGATAAGGAAACCATCATAAAAAGGGTGCCCATGATAGGGGCTGATGTCGAAAGGGTTGAAGACGAATATATCGATATTGAATTTTTCCCAGACAGACCTGACCTTTACAGTGTAGAAGGGGCAGCCAGGGCAATGCGGGGTTTCCTGGACCTTGAGACCGGACTGTCCGAATATGAAGTAAATCCCCCTAAAGTTTCAATTTCGGTCAGCGAGGAAATCCTGAAAATCAGGCCTTTTCTTGGATGTGCGGTCGTAAGTGGCATGAAATTCACATCCTCATCCATAAAATCCCTTATGGACCTTCAGGAAGACCTGCACTGGGGACTTGGAAGAAACAGGAAAAAAGTGTCTATAGGCGTGCACGACCTCACAAACGTTAAGCCGCCTTTCAGGTATATGGCAGTCGACCCGAGTTTCGAGTTCGTGCCGCTTGATTATACCGAAAAGATGAGCATGACCGAAATCCTGGAAAAGCACCCCAAAGGAACGAGATTTGCTCATCTTGTCAGGGGTTTTGAGAAATACCCGATAATCCTGGACGCAAACGATAATGTGCTGTCCTTCCCGCCTATAATTAATGGAACACTTACAAGTGTGACAGAGCGCACAACCGACCTATTTATTGATGTCACAGGGCTTGGAGAAGCCGTATACACCGCCCTGAACATTGTTGTTACCGCCCTTGCGGAAAGAGGTGGACAGATCGAATTCGTAAGGGTTTTCAGGCCAGACTGCGGAGAACTTATCCTGCCTGACCTTGAACCGAAGACTAGGTTCCTTACAAAAACTGAGGTAAAAACCCTTCTAGGTATGGAACTCTCTTTAGAAGAAATCGTTAAACAGCTTGAGAGAATGCGCTTTGGGGCAAAAGCCCTTGATGAAGAAACCATCGAGGTAAAAGTCCCGGCTTACAGGGCCGATATTCTTCATAACTATGACCTTGTAGAGGATATCGCCAAAGGCTATGGGTATGAAAACATCAAAGTAAGCATTCCTGAAACCTATACCGCAGGAAAGTCTCACCCAATTTCCCTGCTTCGCGATCCTGTAAACGATATAATGGTAGGGCTTGGCTATTATGAAGTCATGCCTTTCACGCTCACCAGCGAAAAAATCAATTTTGAGAATATGCGCAGGCAAAAAACGGATGATGTTACCTACGTCCTCCACCCGATAAGTGAAGATCAGACAATGATCAGGACAACCCTGCTTCCGAACCTTCTTGAAATCCTTGCCTTAAACCAGCACAGAGAATTGCCTCAAAAGATTTTTGAATTCGGCGAGGTAGTAAATAACGAAATAACCGGCCAGCATGTAGCTGCAGTCTCGATTCACCCTCAGGCTAACTTTACCGAGATTTATGAGGTTGTAGACGCCCTTATGAGAGAAATGATGCTTCCGTATGAAGTAAAAGAGTCAGAAGACCCCGCATTCCTCGAAGGCAGGCGGGCCGATGTCTATGTCAACGGCAAAAAACTCGGAGTCTTCGGAGAATTCCATCCTGAGGTCATAAGCAATTTTGCCCTCGGATATGCAGTTGTCGGATTTGAACTTGACCTCAATGACCTTATTGGTTAACATTGGTTAAAGATTAGATTTTCAATTGAGAGGAGACTCTTATTTTATTTTATTTTATTTTATTTTATTTTATTTTATTTTATTTTATTTTATTTTATTTTATTTTATTTTATCTTCTCTCCTCTCCTTTTCTTCCCTCTTCTATTCTATTCGACTCTATTCGACTCTATTCGATTCTATTCGATTCTTCATTTATCTCTCAACATTTTTTCCATATCGGCTGCTATTTTTCGGACTTCGGAGATATCTTCAGTCTCAGCCAGCATGTATGTAAGCTCAAGCAGCCTTTCTTTCAGGGAGCCAAGTTCATCAAGGGCAAAATTAAGTTCTTCAAGAAGGACTCCCAAGGGTTTTGTCTCGGATATATCTGAAAATTTTTCAGGGCCTGATTCTATAAGGGAAAGTGTCTCAGGAGAACTGAGGTCAAGATCATATTCTTCCTCGAAATCTCCTTTCGGGAGCGTTTTAAGCCATCTCACACTCCTGACGTGACTGATAAAGTCGCTGAGCTGTCGGTATTCGTAATCTCCTGTAACCTTTCCGATAAGTATCTCGTTCCTTGTTTTAAGCGGAACTGCTACAAGGTCTCCTTTCTTTATTCTTTTGATAAATGAGTATATCTCTCCTGCCCAGGCAGAGCTACGGTCTTCCTGCATCCCGGGAAATTTTTCAAGCATTATTTTCTTTACCTGCGCTTCGTTTTTAATGCCGGAAAAATCCGGGAATTCAGCCCATCCTATTGTAATTATACTGTTTTCCAGAATAATCTCTTCATCTTCCAAGGTGCCTGCAGCTTTGAGCAACCAGAATTTCATAACCTGCCTCCTTTTCATTTTAATTTTCCATTTTTCTAGAAATTCTACTTATTATTTCCATTCTTACCGATTCGCAGGTTTTTATAATTAATTAATCATTTTACTGCGTTTCCTAATCTCCACTACAAAAAGCTTTAAATTTTTATTTCAATTTGCATGTGTGAACAAAGAGGTATTTGTCGGGGTTGACGGCTGTCGAGCCGGGTGGTTTGCAGTGTTCCTGGCTGTCGGACATGATCAAAATTGCGAGTGGGAAATTGGGCTTTTCCCAAATTTTTCGTCCCTTATTGATTTCCTGGATAATAATTACGGACAGGCTGATCCCCTTATCCTGATTGACATCCCTATCGGCTTAAAAAACGGAGGCTTCGAGGAGTGGATCTCTGATAAAGTAGCACGCCACATCCTGAAAGCCCGAAAGTCCAATATTTTTCCGGTGCCATGGAGGGAAGTGGTATATGCGGAAAGTTATGAGAAGCCTGTGAGATCAATAAAAAACTTACAGGAAAAAGCATTTCCATGCAGTCCTGGAACATAATTCCCAAAATCCTGGATGTGGATACTTTTCTGGTAAAAATGAAGTTTTCAGGGAAAAAGTAAAGGAAACAGCGCCTGAAATTTGTTTTCAGGCATTTAATGGGTCTCCTATGAAATATCCAAAGAAGAGTCCAGAAGGCTTTTCTGAAAGGGCGAAGGCTCTTAAATGTATTTGCCTGGATGCAGAAAAAATCGCGGAATCTGCATTTTCAAAGTACAGGCGGAACGACCCGGTATGTGGCTGGCAATGGTCCCGGTCCTGCCCTCTCGAAGCCGTAGGAAAAACCGTAGGCGACTATCTCCAGGGCTACCTCGAAAAATCAATGAGTCCCCAGCACGGGGCTATGTATTGGGCAACAGGAATACGAAACTGGACCTGTTCAGGCACACTCTAAGAAAAAACAAAAAAACCGAGTCAATTAAAAGCCCTACAAAACGATATTTTCTCAAGGGCGTAATATCAGCCTTAACCGGCTTCAGATCGTCTCACAGGAAGGACAGCACAAACCCATTCTCACACAAACCAGCCACAGAAAAGCCTAACAAGCCCAATAAAGAAAAAGCCGTAAAACCAGAAAAGCTAGATCTCTCCTTCAAGACTGCCAGCATGATAACACAGGCATACCTAAAACATCCAGGGGGCTATAACACGGCATCCCTAAGAGACAGCCTAACACAGGCAGAAAGGGTAATTACATTCCAGGCAAAGCCCGTAAGATCACTAGAAGAAGACCCTATCCTTAAACGCAGGCGCAGGGAGCCTTTACCCTCAGAAAAAGAAATCTGGAAACAAGACCTAGTTAAACAATCCAGGGGGCTTTAACCAGGCAAGCCGGCTTAAATCCAACACAGAGCCAGCAAAAAAAGAGCCCTATAACACAAAAATGAAATATCCTGGAAGAGGCTTATCACTTTCCTGCAGGATCCTCCCATACCTCCCCTTACATGAGCCCGTACTTCAGATCTAAGGAATACCAAGCAAAAAAAGCTCAATGGATGCTCGAAGCAGGGATCACAGCAGGCTCAGCAATTCCCAGAGAACAGGACCATGACGAAAAACCAGACGAAAAAGAAACCGAAGAGGGAGATTATGATAATTAAAATCCTTATCACTCTTTCCTTTTTACTCACTCTTCTATAGATTTATCTTACACAGAGTAATTCTATTTACGAAATTTATTTTAATTTTCTTAATCGAAGATTGGGGGCCATGGTCCCCATGGTCCCCATTGTCCCCATTGTCCCCATGGTCCCCAAGTTATAGTACTTCCAGCATTCGGGCCAAAATTACATGTGCATCCTGAATCAGAGCTTTCTGAGTCAGATCCTCTATTAATTGTTGCTCCTGCGTTTGGTGCAAGGTTTACTGTTGCTCCTGCAAACGGTCCTATGTTAATTGTTGCTCCTGCAAACGGTCCACGGCTTTGTGTGGCTCCAGCATTTATCCCTCTATTGAAAGTTTGTCCTGAGTCTATCCCTCTATTAATAGTCGCCCCTGCATTAATCCCTGAATTTTTGGAAGGCGCAGTAAAGGAATTTCCCGGGTTGGGTCCAGTATTATAGGTATTTCCTGTTTTCGGTCCAATGTTATTTGTAGTCCCTGCGTTCGGCCCACTATTGACGTAGCTCCCAGCTTCATGTCCAATGTTTGTGGTTTTTCCGGATCCTGGCCCAATGTTAGCTACATTCCCCGGGTGCGACCCAAGGTTAAGGGTATCAATTGTCGGGTTCTCAGCTGCTGCTGCAACCGCTACAGGTAATAAAAAAGAAAGCACTAGCAAAAGAAACAACGTCATTTTTTTTCTGTCAAATATTTTTCTTTTTATTTCCATCACTCCCCATCTTGTTATTTAATTAACATAATTTTATGCTGTTATTTTCCAAATCCGTTTTTGCAGCTTAAGGTAAAAGATTAAGTTCCGTTTTAAACTTGCATTTATTTTCGAAATGCAATAAACATTGAGAGCATGTTTTATAAATTTACAAGGATTTTCGACTTTTATTAGCTTAGTAATACTATAAATGAGCGATATATTAAATGCGAGGAATTTATAATAAGAATTTTATACATATGATTATATTTGAGGTCGTCATAAAATTAGTCTAATTTTTCAGAACTATGAATTTTGCAAACTATTTCTTCGTTTCTCAAAAACAAAACGGTCAAAGAGTTCATCTTGAATAAGCAAAGCTCACCGAAGACCAAAAACGCAAGCAGTAAACACTATGAAAAACTTGACGGTCTAAAAAGATCCGGTCCCGAAAGACTTGAAGCCAGTCTAAAATTAAACAGAATAAATAAATTCGGATATTATAACTAAGAAACTAAAGAATTCGTCTATACTAACACCATCAAACAAGAAATAGACGAACTCTTCCAAACCTATTGTAACCAGGTCCGCAAAGAAAAAATAGTTCTCTCCCGCGCTCCCGATAAAAACCCAGTCTTCGCTCAGGATATAGTAATCAACTATCAAACCCGCTTTACCTCTCCAGCCAGGCAGAAACAAAACCTAGACGGATTCAGAGCAGCCTGTAAAAAAGCAAGCAGAAGGCACGTAAAAGGAGTCTTCTTAACTCTCACCTCAAACCCTAAAGGCGGTTCCCTCTGGCAAATAAACAAAAAAACCCAAACAGCTTGGGGAAAATTCTCGAAGTTTCTTGGCCGATGCCTGCCGAAGCGTGCCGAATGGATCAAAGTAGCAGAATTTCAAAAAAACGGAATGCTACACTATCACGTCTTAATTGTCGGTATAAACTGGCTCCTCCACAAATCCTTAATACAATATGCTTGGGTCCACTACGGAGGCGGGCCGGTCCTGGACATACACACAGTAAAGAAAGAAGTCGCAAAAGATGATGTCCTTGATACACTCGCGGCGGCAGTCACCGCAAAATGGGTCAAATGTATGGGTTTCAGTACGTACCCAGCGAATCCGAAAAAGACTCTGAAGGGCTGAATATCCAGATGGTTTTTATATTCCATAAGTGAATACTCTATAAATCTCACAAGCTTGAATTTCAGTGTAAAGCTTCCTTTGAGTATATCCGTCGTCTGTTATGATTAAACAATTTTGGGTTTCAAATTCATGGAAGCAGTCAACAGCAAAGGAAAAAGATAAAATCTTAGAGAATATCTTTTTTTATCAAATCAAAGTGGTGAGAACACTGATTCCTGAAAAAACTATCTCTGCAAACTGTAAAGGTTCAGAAGAAATTAAACTTCCTATATCTGACGATTTAATTGATAGTTCAATCAGTAATTCAACCCACAGTTCTCTTGGCATTCCAGTGAATAGCTTAAAGGATTATGAAGCCGGTAACTCAACAAATGATTTAATTAATACTTCAATGGAGAATTCAATCGAGAATTTATCCAGCAATTCACTAATTAATTCTATCGGAATGGAGTTTATCCTGATCCCTGCCGGAGAGTTTGATATGGGCTCTCCTATACGCGAAAAACGGAGAAAGCTTTGGGAAAGCCCTGTGCATAGAGTAAAAATCGAAAAACCATTCTACCTGGGTAGGTATCCTGTGACACAGGAACAATGGCGGAAAGTCATGGTAAATAACTCTTCATATTTTAAGGGCGAAAAGCGCCCGGTTGAAAACGTTTCTTGGACTGAGACTCAGGTCTTTTTCCGGAAACTCAATGCTCTGGAAGATGCCGAAGGAATTAACCAAGCTTACCGCCTTCCTACGGAGGCGGAATGGGAATATGCAGCCAGGGCAGGGACTAAAACCGCTTATTTTTTTGGAGATAACGAATCGAAACTTATAGAATATGCCTGGTTTCTGGAAAATTCAGGGCTTGAAACCCATATGGTAGGCCTGAAAAAACCAAATCCCTGGGGGCTTTATGATATATATGGAAATGTAGGGGAATGGGTACAGGATGAGTACCATATCAGTTACAAAGGCGCCCCGGTAAATGGAAGGGCATGGGAAAATCCTTTCCCAAGCGTATCCACTCCAGTTAGGGTAAGGAGAGGCGGAGGATGGAACGGAAACGCAGGCTGCTGTAGGTCGGCTGAAAAACTTTTTGCGGCTCAGGATAAAAGGTTAAATAGTCTTGGGTTCAGGGCGGTCATGGAAGTATAATTCCGGAATGACAATGGAACCCGAATAGTTCAGGTATTCTGGATAAATAACTGAGATAAAACAAATAATACAACATTAACCTTATTTTTTGAGTTTAAACAATTATTCGAATTGACTGATTTAAGTGGCTAATTTGAACTGACTTATTTAGATTGACTCATTTGAAAAACTGGTTGATTTTCTTCTTGTTTATTTCTTCTCACTCCGAAAAAGTCAGTTATAACTTATAATCCGAAATTTCATCTTCAGAACTCTTGCCCCTGTCTATTTTACTTTGCAGGCAGGGGCAAAAGAGTCTCAGACAATTTCGACAATCTAGGAGGCAACTTAGATTCCGTGTCTGTTTGGTAGAGACACTTACCTATACTACTAGCTGATATTTAACACTTTTGTATATTTTCTTATTACTTCATATTAAAAATAAGTAATAAATACATACACAATTTAAAGAATCTATTTTAAAGACATACTGATTATTGATTGACACTTTAATTACCTACGCTGTCTGAGCAATTGCTAGCCTAACAGTTATTGACTGCACAACGATCTGACATTTACTGTCGACGCTAAGGCTTTGATCTTATACACTCGACCTCAGGTTAAGGCTCCCCTTCAAGCACATAAGTTGTACCTACCGTATTGAGCAGGAATTTTTCTGGCATCACTTCTGCAAACCGGTTTATAGCTTTCCAGCCCTTACAGTGCATGGGTATAATATAATCAGGATTTATCCTTCTCATTTCGTCAATTGTGGGCTGAATTAGCGGGTCAAAAATCCCACCTGTCAGATGGAAACCTCCGAGTACTGCATGAATCTTATCCATTCCTGTAAGTTTCTTGGCATACTGAACTGTATTGATAATCCCAGCATGTGCACAGCCGCTAATTACCACTAGTCCCTTGCCTTTCAATTTTATTACAAGCCCCTGATCATCCCGAAAGGGGTCAGCAACCCAATTTCCATCAATTTTTGCTTCAGCCCATGGGAATCCTTTTTCAAATGCTGTTGTGCGTTCTACTTCTCCTGTTGTATAAATCAGATCACCTGCAACAGGAACAGGTTTTTTGGATTTTATAGGAATGGCTCCTGAAGCTTTTAGGACAGCTTCTTCGAGTGCGGGCATTGTGGACGGAACTCCAACTGCTGGAATATTAATACGCCTTTCAAGAAAAGCCTCGGGATGAAGAAAAAGCGGGATTTCTTTTCCTTCCTCTTCATGTATAAACTTTAAGAGCTCAACAAGTCCGAGAAAATGATCTGGATGCCCATGACTAAGGATAATGGCTTCAAGCTTGCTCAGGTCAACCTTCAAAAGCTTTGCATTATTAAAGAGGCAGGCTGGAGTTACTGCTGCATCCATCAGTATTGTATGTTCCTCAACCCCGGAAAAGACTTTGATTAAGCACGAAAGCCCATGTTCGGCAAGAAATACGTGAGGGAGAAATAAATGTGGCCTTCTACAGATGTCATTACTCTCTGTTACCAGCATGTCCGTGTAATTATCCACCAGGATTGTTACCTCCAGCCGGTCGGCTTCCCGAATGTTCAGTTTACTCATATAAACCACCCTGTATTTTTATAATATGGATTAATGACCTTAATGTATTTTCAATATTTTCAGCTAATTCATATGACCTTCAGGAGGGGATATTTTATATTTTTTTAAAGTTGTTTAAAAAATTGTTTATGAAGTATCTGAAAACTTCTATGAAGCCTGAAAAATCTATGACATAGGACACTTTTAATTATAATATAAACTGTCATTCGGCAGTACTTTCCATAAATCTCATGCTTATCCGGTTATTTAAAATAGGTTAGCAGGATCAGTTTAAAATAAGAGAAGGGAGTCTGAAATAAGATTTCTCCTGGAATTTGCCGCCCAGAGGGGAAAGGGTGGAGTGCAATCAACTTTGAAAAAAATATCACCCCTGACAAATGATACCGGATAGATAATATGGAAAAGAATCCCAAAAGAAAGACATACAGCACAATAAAGGCAGGCAAGCCAGAAAAAGCAGATAAGGAAAGCAGGAAAGGCAGAACACCCGGGAAAGCTGCAGTTAAAACTCGTGATACCGCATATGACCGCCTGAATAAAGCCCTTGCAGCCCACGAAAAAGCCCTTAAGAAAAACCCGGAGGATGCAGCAGCCTGGGCAGGCAAGGCGGCAGTATTTCTAAAACACAGGATGTACAAGGACTCACTTAAATCGATTAAGAAAGCTCTTGAAATCGAGCCTGAAAATCCTCGTTACCTTTACGAAGAAGGTTTTGTACTTCTGCAGCTCGACAGGGAAGGAGATGCATTACAGGTTTTTGACAGATTGCTCGAAATAAAACCTGATAGTGACAAAGCCTGGAATCTCAAGACTTCAGTACTTTGCAGGCTCAGACAGCACAAAAAAGCCCTTGCAGCCTCTGAAAAAGCCCTTTCTGACAATCCGAAGCTTACAGGTGCCTGGCACGCAAAAGGTTCAGTGCTTGCGGATCTGGACCGATATGAAGAAGCTATAGAAGCCTATGATGCCGCGCTTAAGCTTAACCCAAACCTTGCAAGAGCCCTTGTGGGTAAAGGATTTGCTCTCTACAGCCTGAACAGGCCCGTAGAAGCCATGATAGCTTATGACGCTGCCCTCAAAATAAATCCTGACAATGCAAAGACCTGGATAGGAAAAGGTCTTGTCCACCTCAAACTCGGCAAATCCAAAAGAGCCCTTGCAGCCTGCAACAAAGCAATTTCAATAAAACCTGATTCTGCTGACGCTTGGTACTGCAAAGGCATGGCCCTTTCCGGCCTAGATAAAAACGAAGAAGCTCTTGGAGCCCTTGAAAGAGTCCTCAAGATCAATCCAGACCATGTCGATGCTAGAAAAGCCAGAGCCTCCGTAAATTCCAAACTGGGAATCTATCTGGATGAAGACGAAGAGGAAAGAATGGAAGACGAAAAGGCAAAAATGAAACGGAGTGTGTGGACAATAAAAAAGCCAACAAGCGAGATAATAAAGAAAATTCGGGATCAGGAACGAGAGAACAGAGGGAAAGGAAGCGAGAAGAGCGTAAGAGCAGGAAAAGAGCACAAGACAGGTGAACCTAAGAAAATTTCGGCTAGAGGAAGAGAGAAAAAGAAATGATTATCCTTCTCCCTCTTGAGTATTTTAGGGGTTGTTAGTCAGGATGTTAGTATTATTATAAGGGACAGTACTCTTATTTATTATAAGGGACAGTACTCTTATTTTCCTGTACTTAACTTTCCCGTGCGATTAGTGACTTACCTCTTCATTTGTCTTTTCTTCGACCTCTTCTTTTACCATTATTTATCTCTTCTGCATCAGGCGACTTAGAAATCATATAACTCAAAAATTTGCTTTTAAAATTTTCCTGGAATAGAGCCAACATGTATATATCATAAGGGAATAACTTTGACTGTTGGAACTAAAATTAAAAAAATTGGAAGAGATGTCCAACAAAGTTAGGTGAGAAATTAAAAGAATTAGATGAGAATATAAAAAGAATTGAATGAAAAAATAAAATATTAACTGAAGAAATAGAATTTAAATGAAAAAGCGTTGATCTCGATAACAGACAGAGGAAGTATGCGGGAGAAAACCCTTAAAATCGAGAGGATTGCAGGCTACCTTCTGCCAGTGGTTATATTTTCCCTGGCTTTGTGGACCCTGGATAAACAGATACATCATTTACACTCGATGTATATCGTCAAAGGTATTACCAGCATTCCACTAAGCCATATAGAGCTTGCATTCTTTTTAACTTTCTTGAGCTATCTTACTTTAACAGGTTACGATTACCTGGCAGTTCGTCATATTAACCACCCTATGCCTTATAAACAGACTGCCAGAGCATCTTTTATCAGCACGTCAATAAGTTATAGTGTTGGTTTTAATGTCCTGACAGGAAGTTCCCTGAGATACAGGCTGTATTCAAGAAACGGGCTGAATTTACGTCAGATATGGGATATTATAATTTTTTGTATTCTTACCTTCTGGATTGGCTTTTGCTTTGTAGGAGGATTGCTCTTCACATTTTATCCTGTGAAACTGTCGGATTACGCACCTGAAATTCCTGTCCCGTTAAATCTTGTTGGAATTCTATTACTGCTTGTTGTTGCAGTTTATTTCTTTTTCTCATTCAGAAAGTTGAATTTCAAGGCAAAAGGGTACCAGATCAGCGTTCCTGAACCGAAAATAGCTTTCTTGCAGCTTGGCTTATCTTCAGTAGATTACCTGCTTTCGGGAAGCATTGTCTATTTCCTTTTGCCCTCAAACCCACAGCTTACCCTGCTTCACGTTCTTGTGTTCTTTGCACTGGCGCAAATTATAGGGCTGATAAGTACTGTACCTGGCGGACTTGGTGTTTTTGAGACCCTGATGCTGTTTATGCTAGAACCGTATTTCGGTACGATCGATATAATCAGACCTCTTCTCCTTTTCAGGACAATTTACTATTTCGTGCCTTTCTTATTTGGGTTACTGGCCCTCATATACTATGAATATAAAGAAAGAGACGAATTTCTAAGGAAAATTGAGAAAGCTACGTGTTCAAGCTTATCCGAGTTAGCTCCTCAGATTTTTTCGATTCTTGTTTTCCTTGGAGGCACCTCCCTCCTTTTTTCCGGAGCGCTGCCTTCAAACCCCAGATACCTTTATGACCTGACTTACATTGTCCCTCTTCCATTAATCGAAGTTTCCAGGCTTTTTGGAAGCATTATGGGGGTATTACTCCTGCTTCTGGCAAACGGGCTCTGGAAAAGAATCGATGGAGCTTATGTTCTCTCGCTTGCCGTACTTTTGATGGGAGGGGTTTTTGCTCTCCTGAAAGATTTTGATTATCATGAAGCTGCAGTGCTTTTTACCTTATTTTTCTTTTTGCTTCCCTGCAGGAAATATTTTTACAGAAAATCCTCGCTTATGCATCAGTCTTTTAGCAGCAGGAATATGATTGCAATAACTCTGGTACTTGTAAGCTTCGTCTGGCTTGGCCTCTTTTCATACCAGAATATAGAATATTCAAACGAGCTCTGGTGGCAGTTTGGGGTTAATTCCCAGGCCTCCAGTTTTTTAAGGGCTACATTCGGAGCTTTCGTCCTGCTTCTTGTTTTTGGGGTGGCAAAAATGCTGAGCCCTTTTTCCAGGGACATTCACATGCCAGGAACAGAAGAGATGGGGCTTGCAAAAACAATCATTAACCAGAGTAAGGAAACGGCTGGAAACCTAGTGTTTACCGGGGACAAGTATCTGCTTTTCGATGATGAGAAAAAGGCATTTTTGATGTATGGAGTTTCCGGAAAGACCTGGGTTGCAATGGGAGATATTGTTGGAACTAGCAATCAGGCAAAAGAGCTGATCTGGGACTTTTATGAAATGAGTAAATTGCATCAGGGAAGGACTGCTTTTTATGAGGTGAGCGAAAAACATATTCCTATTTATCTTGACCTTGGCCTTACCCTGATAAAAATAGGGGAAGAGGCGAAAGTTCCTCTTGAGACTTTTACCCTGGAAGGAAGTGCAAGCAAAGACTTCCGCTATACCGTAAGGAATGTGGAGAAAAAAGGCTACTGGTTTGAAATTGTCTCTAAGGAAGCGGTTCCAGGCCTTATGCCTGAACTCAGAAAGATCTCGGATGCCTGGCTGCAAATTAAAGCCGGGAAAGAAAAGCGTTTCTCAGTAGGCTTCTTTGACAAAAAATACCTAAGCAACTTCCCGCTTGCCCTTGTGAGGAACGAGTCCGAGATCGTTGCTTTTGCAAACATATGGTCAGGCGCGGATAATGAAGAAATCAGTGTTGACCTTATGCGCCATAGCCCCGATGCTCCCGACAGGACTATGGAATACCTTTTTGTCAAACTAATGCTCTGGGGAAAAGAAAAAGGATACAGGCGTTTTTCTCTTGGAATGGCTCCCCTTTCAGGGCTTGAAACGAGGCAATTTGCGCCCGTCTGGCATAAAGTCGGGTCTTTAATTTTTACACATGGGGAACACTTTTATAATTATAAAGGGCTGCGGGATTTTAAAGAAAAATTCAATCCTGTCTGGAGCCCGAAATATATCGCTCTCCCAAAAGGGCTCAAACAGGGCCTAGTCTTGAAGGATATTGCGGCCCTGATCTCAGGGGGAGTGAAAGGAATTTTCTCAAAAGAGAATAAACGAACAGCAAGCCGTATAGGGCATCATGCGCCGGAAAAGCTGTCAGAAGAACTCATTTAAAATCTCCAGTCGGTTAAATATCTGAATAGCTGGATATTCTTTAAATTATCTTCTCAAACTTATCCAGCACTAAAAACATAAATTCCTTTGTGCCGGTAAGATATTCTCTCTGCCCGAGCATTTCCTCTTTTTTCTGGATAAACGGCCCATTTTCCATTCCATTCCCAAACCGCTTGATCAAATTCATAATTCTGTCTTCATTCACTTCAGGGTGAAATTGAAGCGCTACAACCCTGCCCCTATAAACGAATCCCTGATTCTTGCAGCCCTCGCTTTCAAAAAGCTAAACAGCTCCTGAAGGTAGGTCAAAAGTCCTAGAATGCCAGTGAAAAACCGAGATTTCATCCGGCAGCCCTTTGAGAAATTCCGGCTTATTCTCGCTCCTGGATGCCCTTACGGGAAACCATCCCATTTCCATGTGCAGGTTTTCATAAACGCGAGCCCCGAGGATGTCGGCAAGCAATTGAGCGCCAAGGCAAATTCCAAGTATCGGTTTTCCTGCTTCGATTGCCTGCTTGATAAACGCTTTTTCGTCTTTCAGCCAGGGATTTTCTTCATAGTCATAAACTCCAATAGGGCCGCCCATGATAATAAGAAGGTCAAATAAATCAAGTTTGGGAGGGTTTTTCGTTTCGTAAAAGCGAGTTGATTCAAGCCTGTGGTTTTTGATTTTTGCGTATTCTTCAATGGTGCCGAGAGTATTTATTGAAGAGTGCTGAATAACTTGGATTTTCATGAGAGATCAGTTATAACTTAGGACTTAAGTATTTGTATTTGATTTACCAATGATTTACTCAAAATAATGTGTAAATCTCAAAATAATGTGTAAATCTCAAAATGATGTATTAAATACTGCTATATGAAGAAAGTTTGCCCGCGTCTCCTTTTTTAATGTTTTCAATATTTCTATAGCCATTTTCTCTTTCAAAATTGATGAAGGAATAAAATAGTTGGCTATAAAGGAATGATTTCTGCTACTAGACCGTTACAAAGTCTCATTTTTACTAGTTTTTTAATAGAAAACGATCGGTTCCAGCCTCTCCGGACGCAAGATCAAAATAAGTTTAATTTCTGAGGTTCGCGGGAAGGTATCATCTTTTTCAAGAAACACTGAGAGTACCCGACTGAAAATAAACTTATTTATATTCCAGAGTGCAGTTATAAAGCTGATAAAGAATGAAGTTTGACACTATAATACGCAGTTTTTTGATAGCCATTTTAGTATCACTTATAGCATTAATTATAGAAGGAGCTTACTACGGACTACGTCTTGGGAATACTTATGCTCTCACTGCTGGTTTTGTCAATAACTATTCAGATTTAAGCAGCCCCATAAATATGACATTCCTTGCTATAATATTCGTCGCAGCGCTTGTGATAACCTTAAGTAAGATCTCTAAAAGAGAAAGATTGTAAGAAGATAGGAGAAATCCGACAATGGATGAAATGGATTAATACAGAAAATCTGACAATTATATTTTTACAGGGCGTTGGATATTTTCTTTTTTATTTTGTTTAAGGTAACCGGTTACAACCTCGCATTTGCGCTGGGCTGGAATGATAAATTTGCAGATATCAATATCGGTTATTATAATAATTATATAATGATATGGATAAAATACCCTGTGCCATAATTAAAGAACCGAAAAGACAAAGAACCCAAAATTCTGCGCCCATGAAACCTAAAATAAATATGATAACAGTATTTAGGTATAGCATATATTCATTCGTTTTGAAACCGGCTTTTTCCCTGATGAGAGTATTTCTTTCGTCTTTCATTTCAATTTCGAGTTGTTTCTTCTCCTCTGTGGATTCCTTAATTACAAAAAGCTTCAAAATATTGTCAACTGAATGTCCGAATATCAGTAATGCTATTACAAGTGGAATAATAACCCGAATATCCCTGCCATATAATTTTATAGTAAATAAACACCCTATAATAATTCCTGCACTTATCCCAACTAATATATAATTTTTAACTTGACTATTAATTTTTATCATTTTTTTCCTCCTCATAAATGAAGATTTCTTCAATTGTAGTGTTAAAATATCTAGCAAGTTTAAAGGCTAAAATGATAGACGGGTTATATCGTCCGTTTTCTAGAGAACCTATTGTTTGCCTGGAAACTTCCAGCGCTTCAGCGAGTTCTTCCTGCTTGATTCCTTTTTGTTTTCGTAATATTTCCAGCCTATTTTTCAAACTGGGATCTCCCCCGATGGAAAGTAAGCTTTCCATATACTTAATCGTATCGCTCTCAAGCAATTTATGCATACTTTCCATAATCCGGTAAAAATAAAAAAGTTTCAAATTTCAATGATTGTTCAGCCAACCATAAATTTTGATTATTCACAAAGCTAAACTTGAAATTGAGGACTTTATCTTCTGCCCCCAAAGTTACTTGGTAAAACTAATTTACGAAGACTAATATACAAAACATCAACCTGCAAAAAATAATATATAAAATTAGCTTGCAAAGTATAATTTACAAAAACGAACTTACAAAGCTAACATGCAAAGCTAACTCACAAAAACTAATTTACTAGAGCTGGAAACATAATTTTTCCTTTCAAAATTTGCGGTGTGCTGGGAAAAAGAATTCGGATTTTAAATCCTCCGATTATTCAAAATTAACTGAACTTTCCTGAGTTAACTGAACCTTCCGATAAGCGCACTTATGCTTTCACTCGTAACCATACCTAGAATCCGATTTTCGGAATCAATTACAGGAAGTGCGGAAATCGAATAATCTTCCATTATTGAAGAGGCAGTCTCGATTTTTTCACCTGAGAATACGTATTTCACATCGCGAGTAATTATTTCATCTAGTTCGGTGATTTTGCAGGCGACAGCTTTTGTAATATCCCAGGAGGTAACGATGCCTTCAAGCTTTCCGTCTTCGGACACGACAGGCAGGTGGTTCACTTTCTTTTTTACCATAAGGACTGAGGCGTTTTCTATTGTTTCATCTCTGGAAACCGAATAGAAATTCTGGTTCATGATGTCACTTACAAGAATCCGAGAGAGAAAGCCCCGTATAAGATAGTTAAGCTGTCCTTCCTCAAGCAGGAAAGCATCATGCCCGTACTGAGACCTGATTTCCTCGTATTTGGCATCAACCCCGTTTGCGGTAAGTGCAGATACTATCTCCTGGGATTGATAAGGAGGGTAGAGCCAGTCTGAGGTTATGGAAATCACAAGGAATTTTGCAGTAACTTCAGAAAAACCTTCTATAAGGGACCCGCTCTTTGAAAGGTCAAAAAAATCTACGGCTTTTGTAATATAAAGATAGGAATTGGCATCAAAACGTTTCGTAAAGGTATCTCCCTGGTGATTCAGGTAACTTTCGACCTGAAAATACGAAGAACGGTCCGGGAAGGTTTCTGAAGAAGTTTCTGATGATGTTCGCGAAATATTCGGGCCTGCCTCAGTCTGCTGAGCTCTCCCAAACTTCTTTTGCATCGAAGCATCGCTTAAATAAGTAATATGACCTATCATACGGGCAAGTGCCAGACCCTGTACAGGTATCTTTTTCCCGTAGTAGTTTCCCCCGTTCCATTTCGGATCATCGGTTATAGCTTTCCTTCCGATCGCCCCAAATGCAATTTGCTGTGGGGTCGTGGACGCAGTTGTTGCGATTGCAATTGCCTTTTTTACCATTTCAGGATAGCTGACCGTCCATTGAAGTACCTGCATACCGCCCATCGAACCGCCTGCGACAGCAAAAAGCTGTTTTACTCCCAAGTGCTCAATAAGTTTTTTCTGAGCATTTACCATATCCGCAATAGTAATTACAGGAAATGAAATACCGTAGGGCTTTTCGGTTTCAGGGTCAATAGAAGAAGGGCCCGTAGAACCTTTACAGCCCCCCAGTATGTTTGAACAGATAACACAGTATTTTTCCGTATCAAAGGCCTTATTCGGGCCAATTACGATGTTCCACCAGCCTGGCTTTTTGTCTCCTGCATGAAACCCGGCAGCATGGGCATCGCCTGTAAGAGCATGACAGATCAGGATAACATTACTCTTATCGGCGTTCATTTTCCCATACATCTCGTACTCTATCCTGACATTTGAGAGGGTCTTTCCGCTCTCAAGCCTGAAAATTCCAGGGATTTCATAGTTTATAGAACGGACAATCCCTAGATTCTGGCCCTTTTTTGTTGAAAGAATGTTTTTATAGGAAGAAAGCTGGGAAGGAAGCTGGTTTGAGA
This sequence comes from Methanosarcina sp. UBA411, assembly GCF_002495725.1. Lineage (NCBI taxonomy): Archaea > Methanobacteriati > Methanobacteriota > Methanomicrobia > Methanosarcinales > Methanosarcinaceae > Methanosarcina > Methanosarcina sp. UBA411. The sequence goes on along the minus strand of NZ_DAGK01000010.1, from coordinate 84,516 downwards.
CTTCCATATTCAGGCTCCGGAGAGTGCCTGATCAATATCGAAAATCAGGTCTTTTGCATCCTCAATTCCTATGGAAAGCCGAATAAAATCCTCAGTTACACCGCAGGCAAGCTGTTCTTCCTTTGAGAGTTGTTCGTGGGTGGTTGAAGCCGGATGGATTACAAGGCTTTTTGCGTCCCCAATATTTGCGAGGTGGGAAAAGATTTCAAGCCCCTCAATAAACTTTTTGCATTCTCTGGCTCCGCCTTTGATCCCAAAGCCTATTAATGCACCGTAACCTGATTTAAGATATTTCTTTGCAAGCTCATGGCTGACGTGGGACTCAAGTCCAGGATAAGAGACCCAGGAAACCTTTGGATGCTTTTCCAGGTATTTTGCAATCTCTAGAGCATTGTCACAGTGTTTTTTCATCCTGAGGGGCAGGGTTTCAAGTCCTAGGCTTAACAGAAATGAGTTAAAGGGAGAAATACACGCTCCGGTGTCCCTAATGAACTGCACTCTGGCTTTTGCAATAAAGGCTGCCTTTCCAAAGGCTTCTTTATATTTCAGGCCATGATACCCGGGATCAGGCTCGCAGATCTCAGTGAACTTTTCAGGGCTCCAGTCAAAATTTCCGGAATCAACAATTACCCCTCCTATGGAAGTCCCGTGGCCGCCTATGAATTTTGTCGCTGAAAGTACGACTATATCTGCCCCGTGCTCAATTGGCCTTAAGATCAGGGGAGAAACCGTATTGTCCACGATAAATGGAATTCCTGCGGCATGGGCGATTTCTGCGAGTTTCTCAAAATCAGGAATATCAAGCCCGGGATTTCCTATTGATTCCACGTAAAAGGCTTTTGTTTTTTCGGAGATTGCATTTTCGAATTCTTCAGGTTTACCGGCATCTACGAATTTTACGGTTCTCCCAAGCTTGGGGAAAGTATAATTGAAAAGTTCGTAGGTTCCTCCATAAAGCTTGTCTCCTGAAACAATCTCGTCTCCGGGTTTTGTAAAAGTGAGAAGTGCGGTTGTGATTGCAGCCATTCCTGAGGAGGTTGCAAGAGCGCCTATACCTCCTTCAAGGGCAGCGACTCTTTTTTCAAAGACATCGGTTGTAGGGTTCATCAGGCGGGTATAAATATTACCTTCTTTCCTAAGCCCAAAAAGGTCGGCTGCATGCTCGGTGTCATCAAATACATACGCCGCAGTCTGGTAAATCGGAACTGACCTTGCTCCTGTAGTGGGATCAGGTTTTGCACCTGCGTGCACGGCAAGGGTAGAAACTCCCAGGCTTTTAGACCTCTTTTTTGTCCAACTTTTCTTACTCCCCTTGCTTTCTTCTTCATTCGGGTTTCTATTCTTGTCAGTCATTTTGTCTTATCTCCAGGCTAATTCTCTATCCTGCCAGGCTGTTTATCAATATATTTCAATTCTAATTACTTATTTTAAAAGTCAGGAGTGAGAATCGAACTCACATAGTTCCGGGTTGCAGCCGGAAGCATAGCCACTCTGCCATCCTGACACTCATCCTCTTTTCATACATTCACAATTGTGAACAATCATCACAATTGTGATCTCAGTATATATAGTTATCCATATATAATTAAATGCCAAGTGGTTAATTACTTCTAATAATAAGTATTGGTATAAATAATTATCCATGGTAATGGCCAAGGCGCGAATTTAAGAATTCCAGGAATCTCTCGTGAAAAACTCGAGGAAAGGGTCAGAAACCCTTTCCTGTGTTTCAATTTTATAACAATAGCTGGTGAGAAATGCAAAAAGCTCCATTTGAGATACTAATAATGTTGCTTCGGCTCAACAAATCTCAATTTCCTGAAAGATACTACTGATAGAAGAAACTTATGGAAGCAGTTGTCGGGGATTTGTTAGAAGGTGCCGCCGCCGAAATATAGAAAAGAAGTCATAAAACACCCTATAGAAAATAAGTCATAAAACACTCCGAGAACCATATTCGCTATATTGAACCTGTCTTTTCACCGAGCGCTAGCTCGGGCCAGTCCGAAAAAGCACAAAAGAAGACAGGTTTTTAGCACATAGAATCCCATACTTACTTTTTTATCTATGCTGAATTCGGGGTTTTTTGATATAATTGTTCCCTGGCAACCAGAAAATACATATTTGCTCTACTTTTGATGCTAACTCCTATGAATATATATCAGTACTTATCTATATAGATATCAAGTTAATAAATATTTTTCAACAAAAAGATTATCTTGTTTTGAGATATATCTAGATATAATCTGGGAAAAAAGCTAAATGATTGAAAATTGGTCATTGATACTTTGAGCATCCATAAATATGTAGAATTTCCAGTAGGTGTAAACAAAAGATGCCTTGATAATTACTGCTATGAGCTGGATAGGAGTACTGACACGTTAACAATCACATCAGAAGGAGATTTTTATCATTTTCCAAAAGAACGGGCTCCTTACCTCGTTAATAGTTTAGGTCTGGAAAGAATTAATACCGTAAAAAAGATATCAGTCCTATTGTCATTGTCTTCACTTCTTATATTACCCTTTCTTCAATTTTTTAGACAAATATTGGGAGAGGCTTACTGGCCTTTATCCATTATATTGTTTCTTGGAGGCATAATGTTTTTCTTTATTTCTTCAGATCTACTTGAAATCGAAGATTATTACAAAATATCAAAATGTAAAAAATGCAATCGAGATTTTGCCTACGAAGAAATTAAAAAGCCTCTTGTCAAAAAGGTAAGCACTTACGACGATTATGAAGAAACAGAGACAAGGTACTTTAAATGTAAGTACTGCAATGATGAGGATCTCAAGATAAAAAGCATAATTAAAAATTCTAAATCCAGAAAAAGAAGGGATCCTAAAAAAGGAAAAGCCTGTAAAGGATGCGGAAGACGATTTTCGTTACTAGAATACAGATACCCTGATACGCATTTGGAATCTATGAATACCTCAAGAACAATCAGACACTATAAATGCAGATATTGTAGATATATGGAAATCAGCATAAAAGATGAAGTCGTCTCCACAGACTAAGTAAAAATAATGCAGTAAAAGCTTCAAAAAAACATTTACCGTCAATTTACCTATTTTTTACCGAGCGCTAGCTTGGGCCAGTCCTAAAAATCATGAAAATTAAATAAAAGGTTTTAGAGGCACAATTCAGTGAATTTTCCTTTTTTATAAAAAGAGGACAAGAAACTATCCTTTTTCTTTATTTTATATTATGGTAAAGCCGCACTGCGTGCGGGACAATCTCCGTTTAAGATGCTAATAATGTTGTTTTGGCTCAATATAGCTCACTAATCTAGGCGGACTGCTGCCGAAAAATAGAAATTTATTTCTGAATCTCCGCCAAAAATTAGTCCTCTTGAGCGAAGCGCAGCGGAGCGAAAAGGACAGCACACTGTAGAGCCGCAACTCTGCTGAAACGGACGCCGTGCTCCCGAAGCGAAACTCGGGGCGTAATTCGGGTGCTTCACTTTCGGCTAATCTCAAGCATCCTGTCCAGGGCTTTTCTGGCTTTTACCCTTATATGCTCCGGGACATGAATCTCATATTCCAGATTCTGCAAGCTGTTCAGAATAGCCTCCAGAGTGATTTTTTTCATATTGTAGCAAAAAGCCTTCTCTGAGACAGGATAAAATTTCTTATCCGGGTATTTCGCTTTCAGGTTTCGAACAATTTCTCTCTCAGTTCCAATTATAAATTCCGTGGAATCTGAACTTCCCGCTTCTTTCACAATTCCTGAGGTACTGAGAATCCTGTCTGCATTATTCTTATTCTGTCCACGGCTCAAGCCCTTTTTTCTTTAGATAATTATTAATTGCCTCGTGGATTGCTTCTTCTGCAAGCATTGAACAGTGCATTTTTATTGGAGGAAGCCCATCAAGGGCCTCTGCAACGGCTTTGTTTGAAAGTTTCCATGCCTCTTCCAGGGTTTTTCCTTTAATCATTTCAGTTGCCATGCTGCTTGATGCGATTGCAGCTCCACATCCAAAGGTCTGGAATTTTACATCCGCAATCCGATTATCCTCAACCTTGAGGTAAATTTTCATTATATCTCCGCATTTTGAGTTTCCAACCTCTCCTACACCGTCACTGTCCTCAATACTTCCCATATTTCTCGGGTTTGAAAAATGATCCATTACTTTAAGGCTGTAATCCATGAACTGTCCTCCAGTGTTACCTTTTGATTATATTTTTTCAGTTTTCGAGTTATTCAAAAAATATTTAAAATTTTTAAAAATCTTTGAAAGACCTTTAAATGACTTTAGTTCTTTCAATATCATGAACGGTTACCCCTCAAATAGTCCTGTATTCTTTAGGGGTCAGTGGGGACATATTTCTCAGTTTCTGCACTATCTCAGGCAGAACCTCAAGTACCCTGTCCACATCTTTTTCGGAATTCATCCTTCCGAGGCTAAGTCTGAGTGAACCATGAACGATTTCGTGTGGGACTCCACAGGCTGTAAGCACGTGTGAGGGTTCGAGAGAAGATGAATTACATGCGCTTCCGGTAGATGCGAATATCCTCTTCGCATTCAATAGCAGTAGAAGCGATTCACCCTCTATGTATTCAAACGTGACATTTACATTATTTGCAAGCCTCTGTGTTGGATGTCCGTTGAGGTGAGTTTTCGGGATTATCAGAAGATTTTTGATAAGGCGCTCTCTCAGCTCCAGCAGAATTTTATTTGATTCTTCAATTTCGGCTGTTGCAAGCTCTATAGCTTTTCCAAGACCCACGATGGTAGGGACATTCTCGGTTCCGGCCCTGCGTTTTCTTTCCTGCGCCCCACCGTGCAGAAGAGGGTCGATTTTTGTCCCTTTTCGGATGTAGAGCGCTCCGCAGCCCTTGGGACCCTCAAACTTGTGCCCTGAAAGGGAGAGAAGGTCAATATTCATTTTTTTGACATCAATTGGGATATGGCCTATTGCCTGCACGGCATCCGTATGGAAGTATATCCGGTTCTCTTTCGCGATTTTTCCGATTTCCTCTACAGGCTGGATTGTCCCTATTTCATTGTTCGCAAGCATTATGGAAATAAGGATAGTATCGTCTCGAATTGCCTTCTTCAACTCCTCAGGGGATACCATTCCATATTTGTCCACAGGCAGGTATGTTACCTCAAAGCCCTGCCCTTCCAGCCAGGCGCAGGTATGCAGGACTGCGTGGTGTTCAATAGAAGAGGTGATTATGTGTTTTCCTTTACTCTGGTTTGCAAAGGCTATCCCCTTAATTGCCCAGTTATCGGATTCTGTTCCTCCTGATGTGAAATAGATCTCGCTTTCTTCAGCCCCGAGAGCATCGGCGACCTTTTTTCTTGCTTTGTCTATTGCATGTTTTGAGATTTTTCCAATCTCATAGATAGAAGAAGGGTTTCCGAAATTCTCAGTCATGTAGGGAAGCATCTCTTCGACAACTTCTTTCCGTACAGGAGTTGTAGCCGAGTTGTCCATGTAAATAGCCTTGTTTTCAATGGTCACACTTGCACCTTCACAATCGTGAATTAAACTAACAATTGTGACTATATAAGTTTTATTGTAAGATACCCAGGAAAAAATTATATACATACAGGAGAAATTCCGGAATTTTTTTCAGAAAATTCTGAAAATTGTTAAAAATCGAGCCATTTTCTTGAAAGTTTTACTGCTTTGGAAGTCGGCAGGAAATCTTATTATTATTTTTGATACTGAAAATAATATATATGTACATAAGATATATTCGTTCTCAATTGTAAAATCCAAAAAGTGATGATAATTATGGAAACTCCGTGTCAGAAGATTGTGTGGGATCTGGTCCCCGCAATAAGGGCCAGTCTTGCAATCGAACTTGTAAAAAAAGGACAGTCACAGGCAGCGTCTGCAAAGTTGCTGGGGATTGCCCCGTCGGCAGTTTCCCAGTATATTTCGGGAAAAAGGGGATACAGGATCGAGTTTCAGGGCGAGACGAAAGAATTGATTGAAAAACTTGCTCAGGACTTGATCGACAACACGGTCGCTGACTTTGTAGTAAGAATCTGTGAGATCTGCGTAAGTGCCAGAGGAATTGAAAAGAAGTGTAATAGCGGCTGCGGCCCGGAAAAACAAGATGAAAATAAAACAGAAGATAAAGCAGAAGATCAAGAAAAAACTGAAGCATAAAGCCGGAGTTTATCGGTTTATTTACTATTTTTCTGTATCCTGTTAAAATAGCTACTTAAAAATGGAAAGGGACCTTTCCCTTTATTATTTAACAACTACTTTATTACTGACACCCTTGTAAGAATTATCAATACTGTATACAGTCAGATAAACTTTATAAATCCCTGCTTTTTTATAAGTGTGGGTTGGATTCTGTACAGTTGATCGGGAACCATCACCGAAATTCCAGTTCCATTTCATGGGTTTAGCCCCTGAAGTTGTATCTTTAAAGGTAACTTTCTTTCCAGAGATCACGGATTTAAAACTTGGAACAAATTTTTTCGATTTTTCTCCAGATGATATTGTAATGGCTGCCTTTTTAACCATATTCACACAACAACTTCCTGAACCGTATGCAGTCACTTTTACATCATAGGTTCCGGATTCTTTTATAATGCACGAACAGGTACATATCCCTTTTTTCGTGCACTTTGAGCAGTAGGAACTGCAGGAACCGACTACCTTTCCGTTTTTGGAATCCATTACTGTATACTGAACAAGTTTAACAGGGCCTGATATATAACTTGTAAACCCGACTTTCGATGGTGCGGCTTTGCTTGTAGGATTTATTGTAACCTTGGTAATCTTTAAGTTACTACATGTACCTCCTTTGCAAGATACCTGTGGAGCGCTTGCCATTGCAGTAAATGGCATCAAAACCAATAGAGCTATTACAAAGAGAATTGCTTTTCGTTTCATTGTTTTCTATTATTTAACAAACTCGACCATATAATTTTGGAAGTGGGGTAAATAAATTTTTAAAGTTGTGTAAATTTATTTAGTATTTAATTTGAAAATAAAATGACATTTAGATAGTATAAGCGGGAAAAGTCAAAATTTTTACCAATTAAATATTTAAATTATTTTAATTTTTTAATTAGTGTCGGTTTATTTTTAATTTTATAGTAAGGAATATCAAATCGAATGATCGGTTTTCTTCCTTATCATTTATCATTTCACCAAGTAGCTATCAAAATCGTCAAACACTGTTAATATTAAATTGACAGGAGTGTATAAAAAAGAACTTAGAGCTTGTAACACTCATCCAAAAGCCTAAAAGCCTATTAGAAAAGACGATAATGACGCTGTAAAGTTACTACAATAGGTCTATAGTATCCAGGGTATCCAGGGTATCCAGCATGTCCAACGGCTCTGATTCTGATACTGCCAATTTTAAGGATACAGAAAATCATAACATTTTTTGGATATGCTCTTAATTAATCGGATTCCTTTTAGTTCTAAAGTATGGTTTTTCAATTAAGAAATTTCTCGATAACTATATTTAACATAAGATTAATTCACAATTGTGAATTTCTGTAAATTGCCTATATGCTGCAGCAGTATTAGCTACTCAAAACAATGATTGGTAGTTTATAATATAAGATGATTAATATAATTAATAATATATTAGGATCAAGTTAAAAATACATGGAGCCTTGAATAGATAGGCTACGGAAGACGGTAGATAACATGGGGCGAATATATTCCGATATAACCTGGACAATTGGGAATACTCCGCTTGTCAGGTTAAACCGCATAACAGAAGGTCTACATGCGGATGTGTTGGCTAAAGTAGAGTCCTTTAATCCGATGGGAAGTGTAAAGGACAGAATAGGGCTATCAATGATTGAAGAAGCCGAACGCGAAGGGAAAATAAAAGAAGGAACCACAATCGTTGAACCCACTAGCGGTAACACTGGTATTGGACTTGCATGCATCTGTGCCGCCCGTGGCTATAAGCTCATACTGGTTATGCCTGAAACAATGACAGTAGAACGAAGAAAATTACTAAAAGCGCTGGGAGCAGAACTTGTCCTGACTCCGGGAACTGAAGGAATGAAAGGGGCAGTCAATAAAGCCGAGCAGATGGCTGCTGACGATCCTTCGCTTTACTTCATACCCCAACAATTCCAGAACCCTGCAAATCCTGAAATTCACAGACGGACAACAGCCGAAGAAATCTGGAAAGATACTGACGGCAAAGCAGATGTTATTGTAGCAGGCGTGGGGACAGGTGGAACTATCACAGGTGTTGCAAGCGTCATCAAAAAAAGAAAACCCGCTTTTAAGGCGATTGCAGTAGAACCTGCCGAATCTCCCGTGCTTAGCGGCGGAAGCCCTGGCCCACACAAGATCCAGGGTATAGGTGCAGGTTTTGTTCCGGACGTACTTCAGCTTGAACTGATCGATGAGATAATCCGGGTTACAGGAGATGATGCCGCTGCCACAGCCAGGCGCCTGGCAAAGGAAGAAGGTATCCTTGCAGGGATATCCTCAGGCGCTGCCACTTATGCTGCAATTGAGGTCGCATCCAGGGAAGAAATGAGTGGGAAGACCATTGTTGTGATCTTGCCGGATACGGGAGAGCGTTATCTAAGCACTGACCTGTTTGACTGATTTATCAGTGACTATTTGATTGATCCATCTAACAGCTGGCTGATTAATCAATATGACAATTAACACCGGAAGATTTCAAATGGGAATCAGGGAAGATATCAGAACCGTTTTCAAAAAAGATCCCGCAGCAAGGTCTACGCTTGAGGTAATCTGCTGCTATCCGGGCCTGCATGCAGTCTGGGTACATCGGATATCTCACTGGCTATGGAATAGACACTTTTATTTTCTTGCCCGTCTGCTATCTCACATCTCAAGAATGTTAACAGGTATTGAAATCCATCCTGGGGCAAAGCTTGGACGGCGAGTTTTCATAGATCACGGGTCAGGAGTGGTAATCGGAGAAACTGCTGAGGTAGGTGATGACGTTTTGATATATATGGGAGTTGTATTAGGCGGAACAGCTCTGGAAAAGGTAAAGCGTCATCCTACAATTGAAAACGACGTAGTTATTGGTTCAGGAGCATCTATACTTGGGCCAATTACGGTTGGAAGAGGAGCTAAAATAGGCGCCGGCTCGGTTGTGATTCGGCCAGTTCCACCCGGAGCTACTGTCGTTGGAGTGCCTGGAAGGATTGCAGAGCCGCAGCCCTCGGTTTCTGTAGGACAGCTTGATCATGACAAGCTACCTGATCCTGCCCTTGTTATTATAAGCCAAATGCTTGACCGACTGAGCCGGCTGGAAGAGCAATTCAAGGAACATGAAATTTTAATTTCCGGACATGAGATGACTCCGCAGAGTACCGAAATAAGAAAAGAGGATCAAATCTATTCCCGACTAAAAGAGGTCATTGACCCTGAAGTTGGAATGGATATTGTCAAAATGGGCTTTGTCAAGGAAGTAAATGTAAACGGAACCAGTGTAGATGTAAACCTTGTATTAACAACAAGCGCCTGTCCCATGATTGAGTACTTTAAGGATGAGGTCAAGCGAAAAGTCCTGAGTATTGGCGGGATAGAAGACGTTAGCGTCAATATCCTTGATGAACCGTGGAGCTGGGATCGAATCAAAAAGCAAATAGCTCACTAAAATGGCTA
>NZ_DAGK01000010.1:29024-74717 GCF_002495725.1 Methanosarcina sp. UBA411 | reverse complement strand
TTTTTTGATCTCTGGATCAGGTCAATAAAATATTTAGTCTCTGTTTTTACATCGTCACTGCATACGACTGCAGAAATTGCGACCAGGCTGTCAGCTCCATTTTGAATTACCTTCTCACAGTTTTCTTTATTTATCCCACCAATAGCGACTACGGGAATCTTTATTTCCTCTTTAACGTCTCTTATCTCGTGTAAACCGATTCCGTCTCCTGCGTCTTTTTTTGTAGCAGTATCAAATATGGGACCAAGACCCACATAGTCAGCCCCGGCTTTTTCTGCCCGGATTGCTTCCTCCCTATCACGTACGCTAAGACCGATTATCTTGTCTTCGCCAAGAAGCTTTCTTGCCATTTCAATAGGCATGTCGTCCTGGCCTATATGAACCCCATCCGCATCGACCGCTAAAGCAACATCAATTCTGTCGTTTACAAGAAATATTGCCCTGCTACTGCATATACTCTTGATTTCCGAGGCTTCGTCGACCATCTCTTTAGTACTTTTATCCTTTTCCCGGTATTGAACAATTCTGCAGCCTGCCTCTACTGCCTCTCTGACATCGGATAAAGTCCCTTTCTTCGAAAGTCCGGAATCTGTTACGAGGTAGAAATCAATTTCTTTTAAAAGGGAACTTTTCCAGCTGAAGCCTTTCTGGTTCATAATGCTTATTCCATCCAGTAAACACGTTTTTTAAAAACGCTTTTTGTACTCCATATTCTTCGAGCTTAAGGTTCTTTTTACCGAATATATCATTTTCCTCTTCTGAACTCACTATTCTTCTCTTTTTCTTCGGAACTTATCGCTTTCCTTTTATTCTGAACTCACATTTTCTCAAAGTTAATCATGCTTTTTACTTTCTCATCTGAGAGGTTAAACACTTCATCATAAAGGTTAACCTTGAAACTTCCAGGCCCACTTGATCTCATAGCTGCAAGTTCCCCTGCAATTCCAAAGTAGCATAACGCTTCTCTAGAAGCTTCACAGTAATCCGGATTAACGGCAGCAAACGAACCTATTACCGATGCAGCCATGCAGCCTGTCCCGACAATCGACCCCATCAACTCATGCCCGTTCTTGACAATAAAAACCCTCTCTCCATCGCTTATAATATCTTCTTTTCCTGTCATCACAACAATGGAGGAGCTTGACTTTGCAAACGCTTTCGCGATTTTCGCAGGATCCGCATTAATTGAAGTTGCTTCAACCCCTTTTGTCTCAGCACTTTCGCCTGCCAGTTTTGCAATTTCCGAGTAATTGCCTTTTACAATATTGACACGGACAGAACCAAGGATTTTTGCAGCCATTTCATCCCTGAATTTCGTAGCCCCAACCCCAACTGCGTCAAGCACGACCGGAATTTTCTTTTTATTTGCAGCGGCAGCAGAGAGAAGCATGGAATCAATAATTTCGGATGTAAGAGTTCCTATGTTAAGCACAAGAGCCGATGAAATCCCTGTCATTTCTGCACATTCCTCAGGAGCATGCGCCATCACAGGCAGCGCGCCAAAAGCCCTTGTCATGTTCGCGCAGTCGTATATAGTTACCCAGTTTGTTATATGATGTATGAGGGGTTTTGTTTCTCTTATTGTTTTTAATGGGTTATTCATAAGATTCCTCAAGAGGCGTTTTGAATTCGATATGGTTTGAAATGATGTTGCTTTGAAATGACGAGTGATTAAAATCAGTCATAATATATTGGTTAGCAATATTTATCTGGCAAATAGTTAGAACTCATAAATAAACATTAAGGATCTGAAATTAAACATTAAGGATCTGGAATTAAGCATTAAAAACCCGGAGTTAAGCATAAGAGTCCGGAATTAAACACTAAAACTCCGAATAAGTTTACTCCGGATTTCTTATCCTTTCTGCCCCTATGTAAATGTTCATTTTCTGGCTCCGGACAAAACCAATAATAGTTAGGCCAGCTTGCTTTCCCATACTTATAGCAAGCGTGGTGGTTGCACCTCTGGATGCAATAATAGGAATATTAGCCATAAGACATTTCCTTACCATCTCCGAAGAAAGCCTTCCAGAACAGGTTACGATTGTCCTTGAGAAGTCCACACTATGTTTCAGTCCATAACCTATTGCCCTATCAAGGGCGTTATGCCTGCCTATATCCTCGATTATACAGATCTTTCCTTCAGGCCCGAAAAGCCCGACAATATGTATGCCGCCTGTCCTGGTATGGAGGTCTGAGACGAGCGTTTCTTTCATTATACTCTTTATTGTTGAGACATCAGTGACCAGATCCGACTGGATTTTCGGAAGACTATCCGCATCCACATATGAAGTGTCGCCTCCACACCCTGAAAGGACAGTTTTCCCTGAAAGCATGATTGAAAATGGATCTTTTGTCAGGACACTGGCACTGAGAGGGCTGACACCGTCTACTTTTTCTTTCTTATCTCTGTTTTCTTCTTTACTTTTTTCTATGTGCAGCGATTCGATATCCTCGAGCTTGCGGATAATCCTTTCTGTATATAAAAATCCTATTATAAACTCCTCAAGCATTGTCGGGCTTACCATAGCGGTTAGAGCATGGCGGCCGTTGACAAAGACTGCAAGAGGCAATTCCATTACGACTTCGTGAGATGATGGGACCATTAAACCGTTATCATATTTTATACAGGGGACCGTGATGTACATCCGTATATCATACTCCTTACAGCATACGAGAGATTTCTTCAATTGTTTCGATAAGCAGGTTAACCTCTTCCAAGGTATTATAGAGGTAAAGACTTGCCCTCACAGTGCCGTTTTGGAGTCCCAGGTGTTTAATTAACGGGATACAGCAGTGATCTCCAGAACGGACAAGCACTGCCGCTCTTTCGTCAAGCAAATAGGCTATCTCGTGGGGGTGAATCCTGTCTATGGTAAAAGAGACAACCCCTATTCTGTTTTTAGAGTTCCGTGGCCCATGAACGACTACATTTTCGATTCCGGTAAGCCCTGTGAGAAGATGTTCAGTCAGCTTCTGTTCGTGCCTGAATATGGAATCCATTCCCAGGCTTTCAAGATATTTTACTGCCTGCGCAAGCCCGATTGCACCTGAAATATTCGGGGTGCCTCCTTCAAAGCGCTGGTAACCGCCAGTCAAAGTATATCCTTCAGTTGTGACGTCCTCAACTGTACCTCCACCCAGTATGAGGGGAGAAATTACCTCATCTCGCATCCACAGCACGCCAGTGCCAGTAGGCCCGAGCATTTTATGACCGGAAAAACATAAAAAATCGCATCCCAAAGCCCTGGAATCCACTGAAAAATGGGGAACGGATTGAGCCCCGTCAACCAGAAAATAGGCTCCCTGCGCTTTGCAGATTTTAGCAATCTCCTTGACAGGCTGCAAGGTGCCAAGAACATTTGAGGCATGGTTTACTGCAACCAACTTTGTATCAGCAGTAATTGCTTCTTCAAATGTCTTTATATCAAAAATTCCGTTTTCACCAGGCTGAACAATGACCACCTCAACGCCTTTCTCGCGCAGTCGAAGCCAGGGAAGCAGGTTAGAGTGATGCTCTACAATTGTTGTAACGATTCGATCTCCGGGCTGCCAATCAAGGCCGGCTGCAACCATGTTGATAGCTTCGGTCGTATTTTTAGTAAAGACTGTCGTGCCCTCTTTCCCACCAATGAAGCTGCTGATTAGCTCATGTGCGTCCTGATACCTCTGGGTTGCAACCCTTGTAAGCCTGTGCATCCCCCGACCAACATTGGCACGGTACTGTCGGTCATATTCGTTCATTGCAGCGATTACAGGTTCAGGAACAAGGCTGGTTGCCGCACTGTCCATATAATGGAGGTATCTGGGTATTTGAAAGTCAGCCATGCAATCTTCAATTTTCATAGCACTTCATCCATACTTCTGTATCCTTTAAGATAGGAGGGTAATGTATGAAAAACTACAATCCTGCAATACCTCTAATATTCAACCTCGCATGTTTACTGCCTTCTCGAATTCTTCAGGTATCAACTCAATTCTTGCAATTTTACCATATTATCTTACACACAGATTTGAAAAACCCAGATCGTGCAGCAAATTCTCTGCGTTTTCTATATTTTGCAGCTTTTCAACTGTGATTTCTTCCCCATATGGAATTCGCGATGCAAGACATGAAGCTGACGGTTTGCTTCAGAAATCAAAACCGCAGTCCTGAGCTGGCTGCCGTATCTGTTTCTTTTGAATTTCAAGTGAGATGAAGGGATTAATGTTATGCTTTTTCAGCCTTTCCGGAGTTTGGAAATGTAGCATTTGTCTTTAAAGTAAGGCTGCAGCTTCTTAGGGATACAGGCACAACTATTTCTCCTTTTTAATTCATTCCTGCTACTTCAGGAACTTGAAAACCTGCTTAGGATACAGAAACACTCAGAAAATTCCCAAGGCAGCAGAATACCTCTTAAAACGTCCACAGGTCTTATGGGTCAATTACCCGTTTACCAAAGCACCCGAGTCACAAACTTGCATATAGGTATCTCAAGGCGATTACAGAAGAAGCCATGCAGGATGCAGCTGACAATTATTACTAATTTACTTGTAATTAATATAATACTGGAATGTGTAGCTATTTTTAATGTATTCATACTGGAAGTGACCGAAAAAATTAATACAGTTGAGTTCTGTAGATTTATGAGAAAGTTCTTATTTTCAGGCAAGCTGCGAATTATTCGACTAAAAAGTATGAGTTAAAAGTATTGAGTAGTAGAGATATCTAAATAAAAATAAAAAGAAGGAAAAAAATAAATGGCACGAGTTATGATCGTAGAAGATGCCGAACTTATGCGAATGGCAATTCGGGATACTCTGTTTAAGCACGGGCACGAAGTGGTTGCCGAAGTGGCTGATGAGGAAGAAGCCGTTGAGATATATCTGGAGGTAAAGCCGGATCTCGTATTAATGAATATAATGTTGCCGGATAACGTGCCAGAGAATATGAATTGGAAAAGCTTGCTGAGTAAGTTTCTTATAATAGACCACGAAGCAAAAATGGCAATGTTTTCGTCTCTTGGCCAGCAGATTCTGATAACAGAATCTCTGAAAATAGGATCTATGGGCTTTATAGTAAATCCTTTTGAACCCGGGATGCTGAACGTAATTAGAAAAATTGCCGAACCTAATTAACCTTCTTGAATAATGGGTCTTAACAAGACCTCATCAACAGAAACAGGACCTCAACGAGATCTCAATACATTTGAAGTTTCCAGATCCTTTAATTCTCGAACTTCTCTTCCAGCTTCTGTACAGTTTTATATCCAATCCAGGAAGAAAGGGCAATATTATATTCAGCAGCAGGGATTTTTTCAGATTTTCAAGTGCGTCAACCTCTCTTATAATCAGATTCGGCTTTAAATATTTTTTTATTGAGTTTCTTAATCTAATTTGCCTCGCCCTTCCAGACTATATGATGAGAAGGAACTATTCCGGATACGTTTACAAGTCCTTTTTCATATGGGGCCTTTTCGCTTTCACCTCTCCATTCGTCACTGATGGATATATAAATCTGGAATTCAGCAAAATTGTAAGCCTTTTCATAATCCGAATTTTCGCGGCAAAAACCAATATAGAAGAATTTCAAGAGAATCATTAACCTACGAAAACTAAACCTATAAGAAAGAAGTTAGCGAGGATACATATAAAAAAATTAGAGATGAAATTAGAGATGAAATTGGAGAAGAGATTAGAGAATAAATAGAGAAGAAATTGGCAAGTAAATAAGAGAAGAAATTAGCGGGGAAATAAAATGACTAAGATAACCGACGAATTTGTGATACGTGGGAATCACATTAAAAACCGAATTGTAATGCCTCCTATGGTTACTTTTTCCTTTCATGGGGAGAATGGATCTTATTATGGCAAGCAGCACATTGAACACTATACGAAGCGTGCAAAAGGCGGTGCAGGTCTTATTATTGTGCAGGCCACGAGCGTGTTTGGGGCTGTAGATTCCACAGGCAGTTGGTCAGCAGGTGATATTGCAGCTTTGAAGCAAATTGCAATCAACTGCCATGAGTATGGTGCGACGATAATGATGCAACTCCATTGCGGCAATATTGATATTAACGAGTTGTCAGCCGAAGAAATTCATTCTATGCAGATGAACATGAAACGGGCAGCCATTCGTGCCTGTGAAATGGATTTTGACGGCGTTGAATATCATTTCGCCCACGGATTTACCTTATGCAAGTTTCTTGATGCTTCATATAATCGCCGAACAGACCAGTACGGCGGCGATGCTCTAAACAGGGCAAGAGTTTTAACACAAATTCTACCGGAGATTCGGAACAATACCCGTAGAAATTTTATTGTCAGCGTGCGCATGGGCGAGTATTTACCAGAAAGCAAGGACGGCATTGAAGCAGCCAAAACCTTTGAAAAAGCTGGTATTGATTTACTGCACATTTCATTTGGCATGCAGCCCCCAACAAATCCGGTTCCGGAAGGTTTCATATGTAGTCCTATAACCTATAGCGGCTGTAAGATCAAAAAAGAAGTAAAGATTCCCGTTATTGCAGTCAACGAAATACGCACGGAAGAGCAGGTACGGTTCTTAATAGAAAATGATTATGTGGATTTTGCCGCTGTTGGGAGGGGCATGTTAGCTGATCCTGAGTTTGCCAATCATGTGATAAGCAGCGAGCCTGTAAACATGTGCTCTGGATGTGAGAGGTGTTTCTGGTTTACTGACCATACATTATGCCCTGCAAGAAATGCGGTGTACAGAAAGCTCAGTAAATCCTGATTGACCCTATATATTTTTTACTAATTCACCCGGCAGCTGATTATGAAAAACCAAGTAGTCATAAAGGGTCAAGTGGTCAGAAGGATTAATAAGCTTACTTTTTAATGTTATTTCTTTATTAATTTAATAGAGTTTAAATATTATTTTTAACGTGTTATAATTAATGTTTACATTCGTAGCTAAATGTTTATACTATCAATCAGTATTAATTATTGATAAAAGTTTTAATGTTTACTTAATGTAGGGGGTAAAAATAATGAAAAAAATTAAGAAGGAAATCAAAATGGCAGACACGCTGCCCCGTAAGGAGTCCAAGCAACATGTTATCTCTAAAGCAGAGTTGAACCCGGAATTCAAGCAAGAATTATTGGATGATCCGCAGAAAGCGATCGGACAACTGGGCCTGAAGACTCAGGCAGATGCGAAACTTAAAGCCGTCGAGGAATCTGCTGATGTTATTTACCTGGTACTACCCCAAAAACTGAAGGCAATCAATGGTGGGTGTGTTGGATGCGATGGTGTAGGAGGCTGTGGATTCTGCGAATGTAACAGCAATATAGGAGATCAGCTACAAGTAAGGCAATCAGCTACAGATAAAGCATCAGCTACAAATAAAAGACAATCAGCTGCAAACAAGGCAATCAGCTACAAATAAAGCACCAGCTACAAAACTAGGCAATCATTACGAACATGAAACCATCAATTTATAATTTTGTCTGGTCAACCGATGACCCGGAAAAGGTAATAATTTTTAACAGCCTTACTACGGCACTGGTTGAAGTGAGAAGGAGCCGCATAGATTTATTGAACGTTTCTCAGTTTGACTACGCTCTCCTGCCAGAAAACAAAAGGAAGTTTGTTGATGAGCTACGAAAGGGAGGATTCGTTGTTGATGATTCAGCTGACGAACTGAGAATGGTCAAATTTACCTATAACAGCGATAAGTATGATAGCTCTATGGCCAGATTGGTTATCGCTCCCACTCTGGCTTGCAATTTTGCCTGTTCCTATTGCTTTGAACAGTTAGACAAAAACCAGAGCAGGAATGAGGGTCAAAATGTTTTCATGCCAGATGATGTAAAGCAGGATTTACTAAACTACATCGAAAAAATAGTAAAGACAGGAAAAGATATATTCGTAACCTGGTATGGTGGAGAGCCACTCCTGGCAAAAGAGACAATTTTTGATTTATCGCAAAAAATAATTGACATCGCGGACAAAAATAAAGTTGAATATTCGGCTGGCATGGTCACTAACGGCTACCTGCTTTCAGAGGATTCTGGCATAGTTCAAAACCTTAAGAAAAACAGAATTAAGTTTATCCACGTTACCCTAGATGGACCTCGCGAAGTGCATGATAGTCGCAGAATGCTTAAAGGGAGCAACGGCCCGACATTCGACCGGATTCTTGAAGGAATTAAACTCCTGAAAGCAAACGGTATTGAGATATACGTTCGCGTAAATATTGACCGATCCAACATAGATAACATAAGCAGGCTCCTGAATGTATTAAAGGAAAATAACCTGAGTGAGATATTCATTTACCTGGGCCATGTTATACCTTATACAGCAGGATGTAAGTCGTATGAGAGTTCCTGTATATTGACGGAAGAATTCTCGAGAATAAACCAGGCTTTTTACAAAAACCTGAATCTTATGGGCTTCGAGGCAGGAAGAAAGTCCTTTTACCCAAGATTTGCTCGGGCTTGTGATGCCAATCGGACGAATGCTTTTGTACTTGATCCCGATGGTGACATGTACAAGTGCTGGACAGAAATCGGTAACAAGACCGCAAGCATCGGAAAAATTGGCGACCTGACACGGCAAGACAACGAGAAGGGAAAACACGAAATTCAATGGTTGTCCTGGGAGCCCTTCGAGTATTCGGAATGTGTAGAGTGTAAGATGCTACCTATCTGTATGGGAGGTTGTGCCCATCAGGCCACGTCCCTCAATAAGGGCCAACCCGAATGCAAGGAGTGGAAATATGGTCTGGAACATTACGTTCGGATTATGTTCTCCGATTTGAAAGCTTAGAGAGCAGACATCAATAAGTCTTGCTGATATGGCCGAAAAAAGATTATAGTCAAAAACCGCCTGAGACACGTAAGAACTAAAAATCCCAGATAGCTGATATATTAGTCCTGTAATATATTTTTGTATTCCGTATTTAAAAGTAAGCTAGATTTACTAGTTGCTATAAGATCAAAAAGAAGTAAATTTAATCCAAATTATTTTTAAAACTATTTTATTTGTATTGTACGTTATCAATTTAATTTCTATTTCTGTTATCTGATTATAGAATTTTCTTGCCCTCAGTACTTCTCCAAACTTCTTTTTAGGGTTGCACTTATTTGCTGACTCCGTTTTAGATTCAAACTTTGTTTATTGAAAAAAGTACCAAACACGTATGTAATATGTTTTTAAGACCTGATAACTCTTGAAAAACACTTTTTGATTCTACTTATAAATAGTGTATTTATAGAAAGGAATATTATATAACTAATTAAATAAAAACGTGGGCTAAAAGTCTAAACTGTACATATGGGGGTAGAGAAATTCCACTTGTTGATATCAAACTCATTGAAGGCGTATTATCCGAGGAAGAAATCAAGAAGCTTATCAAAGACGTGACAGACGTTATAGTCTCGTTCATGGGAGAAGATCTCCGTAGCTATACATTGGTAGTAGTCCAGGAAGTAAAAAGCGGAAGCTGGGGGGTAGGTGGACAGGCAATTGGATTGGAGGAAGTAAGGGCCATACAAGCAGGTACTTCAAAGAAGCCCTAAGCCACGCCCAGGAAAAAACGGAGATTAGCTGGCAGGATTTGATGTCTGCTAGCGATCTCACCGTTCTTCTCAGCTTACAGTTACCACTTCCAATTTATTGAGAAATTCAAGAATCTGAATAAGGGAAAGCCCTGGAAAGAGCAGATTAAGCCTTTTAACTTCTTCCTTGTAGGTACTCAGGCAATTAAGGAAAACGGTAAGGTTGTTAAACCTTTAGCTCCTTTCACGAAGAATTATCAGAGTATAGTGCATGAACCATTTATTGATTATGCAACAGGAGAAATTAAACAAGGATCCCAGTACTTTAAGCCTTTGAGTAGAACCATTTTACAGTACATTGAGCATCCAGAAAACAAATTTGATGGAGATATTGGAGTCTTAAAGAGAAAACATATTCAGGCTGACGGCTTGATTTACATTGGGAAGGAAGCAAATAATATTGAAGATCAGCCTTTGGATGTAGAAAAGCCACAGATTTTCCAAGATATGGGAGACATTAAGCAGAAGATTTTGGCTCTAATCCCTGAAGAAGCCAGAAAAATAGGGATTAAACACAGGAGCGAACTGAAGTATTTGAAGGGAAATACAAGGGAGGGAAAGTTAAATTTTAATACATTAGTCATGAAAAAAATAATAAAATATTATAGCTCCTAAGTATTTGAATATTGCTTCATTATTCTGAGAATATCAAACCGTCGTTAGAATTAAAGAAAAAGTTAGAAAGTCCTAGAGTAGCCGACCCGCAAATACTAGGCTTTCAGAAATGGAACTTACTCAGTAAAATATTTCTTAGTATTGAGGGTTTATTTCTGAACTTTCTGTTCAGATTCTTCACAATCTAACACATTCTCTGAAAGGATTTGTCTAACAAAATCTCCAATACGAACCTTTTTTTCTTGGATTATGTTAGATTCAAAATCAGTATTATCTATCGGTAGTTTTTTAGTAATTACTTTAGTTTTGGCTCCAAAAAAAGGAAGTTCAAGCTGATTGACAACAACAGTTTCGTGTTCATCACTTTTTGCAATTGAATACTTTTGACTAACCTGTGTGATTTTTACTTTTCCTTTTGCATATTCAAAAAAACCTAAAGAAACTTTTGAATCAGGATCTAAAATTTGTTTACCTTTTTCATAAATCATAAATCTCATATTTTCTTTAATGCCATCCTCCGATCCTTTATTTAGAACAATTGAATGTTGATTATCAATAATAAAGACGTCAGCAATCTTTCCTTCAATTGGTTGTATCCTCTCATTGTCAGTTTCCATAATTAAATCCCCAGTTTTTGATAAATTACCTACTTAATATTGGTTCTAGTTGTTAAACCTCAAAGTTCTCAATACATTTCTCAATATGTTCTTCGATTATTGGCACAAGTCGATGTTCATCTTGAGGAATATATATTTCAGATTGATTCTTAGAAAGATGAATATATATGTCTTTTAGATAAGTGTTGTTACAGTCTTTTGAATTATAAAATGAAACTTGAGCAAATCCCTTTGGGTTCGTAGAATCTACTTGTAATACCCCGATTTTTTTTTCGAAGTTGCCTTGAGATACATATATTTCAAATATAATACCTTTAAAAAGTTCTTTAGAACCACTAGTTGAGATATTTTTTGAATCGCTAATTATTCCTACTATTGTATTCCGATCCCACACAATTTCATTTATATAATAATTTTTTTCCTTAATAATTGGGAATCTTTTTTTGTAAAGTAAAATCTGTTTTGATATTTCCGCCCACAATTCCTTATCTTGGCTATGTCGGGCTAAATTATCAATGCTTATAAGAGACCTAGTCTGATTTAGTGCCTCAGAGAAACTTTCATAATATTTTTCTTCTTCGATGTTTATGTATTGTATGAATTTGATATCTGACAAAAATTCACGTTTGCCATTTAGTTTCCTAGATAATACAAAAGTAGGTTTGTTAAATCCATAAGCTAAACCTAACTCAAAAGCTACGTTTGATCTTAAAAAAATTTTTCCTTCTTGTTTTTTCGCTTCGTTTATTATATTGTATAATTCTCCGCTGACGTCAACAATACAATATTCTGATGATTTAATTTGAGAACAAATATTACAATAAAGACCTTTTAGATGCGAGTTTCTTAGATCAGATATTGTTAATTTAGGTTCTATACCAAATTTATTGTAATAAGTCTTAAGCGCTTGCCAGATACCGTTTTCTCTTTTCTCTTTTAATTCATCAAAAGGCTCAATTAAAAAATACGAATTAGGCTCTACAGGTATGTACTCATGTGAGCACTTTTCAGAAAGTGGGCAATAACTTTCTCTTCTCTCCATCAAAAGTAAAATAATCTCATTAAATATTAACTTATTTTTTGTTTTAGATTGTCATATTTTAAACCTGTTTTATTTTATATAAGCTACTAGGAATATAGCTACTTTTCTTCCTAGATATTACAATCCTATAAATGAAATTTAGTAAGATTATAAAACTACAAATTATATTAAGCTTGATAACTTTTTAACTAGTGACTTTGCGTAAACCTCGCACTTACGTATAAAAAAATTTGAGTTTATATAAATAGATAATATAAAAGTAAATACTTTCCAAAAATAATATTATAATTTGAAAAAATTAGTTTTTGAATATATAAATTCTAAAAAAACGTTAATGTTGATATTTTGCAGTAGCGTACAAAAAATTTGAGTTACCTATATCCCAAATATCTAGTGCGGGGATATATATAGCAATGAAAAAGTATACGCAACTGTTAAATATTCACAGTACCCATTTTGAAATTTATACGTTCAAAATTTAGTTTTTTTGAAATTATATTTTGTTTAATAAATAGTTAATTTAATTGTATTTATTTAATAAAGAAGTAAAATTTCTTGTACGTAACTGCTTAATACTCACAGTATTGTTTTTTAGAATTTTAATTTTCAAAATTATTCTTTTTTAAATTAAAATATTACTTTGCAGAGCAGTTAATCTTATAGTATTTGTTTAATAAAAAGTTAGATTTTTACACTATTGGTGAGAGTTTTGCACAACAGTTAATTTTCTAGATGTTGTTTAACTTGGTTGTTGTTTAACTTGGTTGTTGTTTAACTCGGTTGTTGTTTAACTTAGTGTTGTTTAACTCAAAAATACAAGGTAATTCTATACATTTATTTGAATAAATACTCAAAACTTGTAATCAGTTGTATATTACGAAATTACTTTTGGGATGTATATAGTTAAAGTTTTAAAATTAATTTTTATATATTTGTTTTCATAACTTAAGTCAAATTCTTTAAAAAATAATAAGGCTGAAACAATTTTTGTCTATTTTTTTAAGTTTTATCTTAAAAGCAAAAGATTTCGTAAATTTTCTCTGCTTTAATATCTTCAAATTTTCTAGCTATTGTAGCTTTGAAAAAGAGATGAGACTAGATAAAAGATTGAAGTTATTTTTTCAACATTATGAAATTTGATAGTCCATCATTATACGGTTGATATTTTCATGATTAATTTTCCAGTGCTAGAAAACGCCTTATGTTTCGTGCGTCAAACACGCTATTAACCTTTCTTAATTGCAAAAAGGTATGATGCGCCATTAAAAATATTTTGGAAATAACATCAACTAACTATAGTTCTCCTCTCAATTAATTACACTTTTAATTTGTGGATAAAATTTTTCTATCCATTTTTTTGCAAATGATAGCGACCCCTCTATCCTGCTAAACTCATTTTTGATTATATTTCTCAAATGTTCTTTTGACTGAATGAATCTAACCGACACTTCTCTTTTAATTGTTTTCCATATAAACTCTACAGGATTAAGATCTGGTGAGTAAGGTGGAAGAAACACAAGTTTAATTCCCAGTTCTTTTGCTTTCATTTTTGTTTTATCTGCTTTATGTGCTTTAAAATTATCAAGTATAAGTACTATGATTTTCTTTTTGTTTTCTTCCACTATTTTTTCAAGAAACTCACATATACTTTCTGCCTTTGAACTCTCTTTAAAATCAATAAGATTACTCCCATTGATTGAATAAAAGGCAAAAGCATTTGCCTTTATGTAATCCGTATTTTTGATCATTAAAGATTTTTTGAATGCCCATAAACGTTGTGTATTTGCTCTTGTTTGTGGTGAAGATTCATCGAGGAAACCTATTACATACTTCTAATGTGGATAAGGATATTTTGGAATTGCTTCACTTAGCTTTTTTTAAAATTTCTTCTGCATCCTTAGGTTTTCTGTAGTCAAGAGAATATGGCTTTGAGTGATGTATTCCAAAATTTTTCAATATAATTCCTATCCTTTTCAGTGAGTACTCTATCCCATATTCTTCCTTTATTAACTCTAAAACTTCTCTGGTAGTCCAGTAATCTCTCTTTTTCAATAAACTCTTTAATTCTATCATTTGTTCATCAGTAAGTTTAGACTTTCTTCCTCCACAAAAATGTGGTTTCAAGGCGGCATAGCCGCCTTTATTCCAAAAATCCTGCCAATAATAGCAACATTTCTTAGTTACTCCAACTTTTGTGGCAGCTTCTTCAACAGAATCTCCTAAATACCTAAATTTAATAAAATAAAGTCTTTTTAAGATTCGAGAGTTATTTTCACGTTTGATTAAGGAGTTTAGATCATCAAGACTTAGTTTCTGATCAATAGCAATTTGTTCCTTCCCCACCATAAAAGGATAATAGGAGTTAATGTGTGTAATACTTTACGTCAAGAACTATAATAGTGCACGACCTGAAATTTAGAATTTACTATAAAGCATGTGGAGATAAGCATGTGGAGATAACGAAAAGTAGAAATTAGAGAAGTAATGAATTTGGTTGGTTTTGTACTTTAAACTTGATTCTCCTTGCATGAGATTGTTTAGTAATTTGGAACTATTCAAGTAAGATAGTTAAATTTCAATTGAAATTGTGGAGTATTTGTATGATATTAAAGTTTAATAAAAACTACAGTTATAAGCAAATTTATGAATTTAAATTGAAATTAGATTCTGAAAACGTTGAAAGTTATTTGGTTAATTATAAAGATAATACAATTATTGTATGTAGTAATAATATAACAGACATACCAGAGTATGTTGAATCGAAGGATATTAAAACTCCTTATAAGCTTGCGAGTAAAGAATTTCAGGATGAAAAAACTATTGTCGATGTCGATGGAGTTAAACTAGGTGGAAAAAAAATAATAATGATAGCAGGTCCATGCGCTGTTGAAAGCCGCGAAAGTTTAATCGAAACAGCTCATTTTGTGAAATCAGCTGGAGCAGATTTTCTGCGAGGAGGAGCATTCAAACCAAGGACATCTCCATATTCATTTAGAGGATTAAAAGAGGAAGGGTTAAAGATTTTAGCTGAGGCAAAAGATGAGACTGGATTAAAGATTGTTACAGAGGTTATGACTCCAACTGATGTTAAACTTGTAGCTGAATATGCTGATGTGCTTCAAATTGGTGCAAGGAATATGCAAAACTATCAGTTATTGGATGAAGTTGGTAAATCAGATAAACCAGTAATGTTAAAACGCGGAATGTCAGCCACAGTTAAAGAGTGGCTTTTATCAGCTGAGTATATTTTGAGTCAGGGCAATCCAGATGTTATACTCTGTGAAAGAGGAATACGTACATATGAAACTGCTCTAAGAAATACGCTTGATTTGAGTGTTGTACCTTTACTTAGCGAATTAACACATTTGCCAGTAATTGTAGATCCAAGTCATGGTACTGGAAAAAGATCCCTAATAAATCCAATGTCTAAAGCAAGTATAGCAGCAGGAACTGATGGTGTAATGGTAGAAGTCCATCCATCACCAGAACACGCTTTGTCTGATGGAGAACAATCTTTAACATTTCAGCAATTTGCCAATTTGATGGAGGAACTGAAAACCGTTACAGGAGCTTTTGGAAGAGTTCTATAATAAATACTAATATTATAATTATCATATAGATTGATCTTGAATCCAAAATCCAGTAATCTTCATCTCTCCTAGTCGAAATTTGAACTAATTAACAAAATTTAGTCTTCAATTGAAGACTTTATAATTTCATTCACCAGTAGCGAATTATCTTCAACGTATTGTTCAAAGGGATTATTTTTAATTCCATTTTTATTCTGGTCCATTTCATTTATAATATTTTGAAGAGATATATGTTCTCCTAAAGATTTTTTCGTTTTTAACCCTGCTACGAAATTAGCAAATAATACACACTCTTCTATGGTATGTCCATTTAGCATTCCAATTATTAGAAAAGCATCAAAAACATCGCCACATCCAACATCTGTCTCAAAATCACGCTTATTTATCAAAAGGGGATTTATTACTCTCGGATAAATCTCTGCATTCTGGGATACTATAACCGCACCTTTTTTAGAAGCTTTAATTACAAAATTCTTACAATTAGGGTAATTTTTAACTAATTTAATATATTCAATATCTTCAAGTTCGTAGTGTATATCCCTATCTAGAATTTTACCGTCTTCTTTATTTATGTCGTATAATGCAGAGGCTGCTTCTTTAATATTTGGTAAGATGGCTTCAATCATCACGCTTCCAAATTTCTCCCAAGCATATTTTGGATCCACATATAGGGGAACTTGGTTATTTTCCGCAATTTCTGCTATTTTATTAATAACCTCTTCTGTAACCATTCCTTTCTGATGATCTTTTATAACAATACAATCTATTTCAGTAACATATTTTTTGATCTTACTAATTAAATTGCTTTGGACATTTTCACTGTAGCAATAACTTGTCATTAACTTAATATCTTCACTATCAAATCTTATAACTTTTTTAGCACCTTTTTCCGTAATGCGATGAATATAAATCTTTGTTGTTGTCTTTACCTCAGATGCCTCAATTGAGTTAAACTGAATATTATGATCATAACCTAACTTTTTTAAAGTTCTCCCTTCACAATCCGAACCGATAACACCTATCAGAGTTACTTTGGATATCTCAGAAAATGCCATAGCTATATCTGCTGCACCACCTAATGCTTTACATTCTTCACTAATCATATATACCTCACCACCTTCTGAGGTTATTTGATGTTTTTGAACGTCTTCATATTTTGCTACAGCAGCCTTTACTTTATAATCCAGCATGACATCACCAACAACTAATATTTTTTTGTCTTTTTTCCTACACTCTTCACATAAAATTTTAAAACAGCGTTTAGTTCTTTTAACAAGAAGTGATTTCTTGTCTTTTGGTTTTGGCTTATTTGTAGGATGAGAAGACTCTAAAATGCGGTCTAACTTTTCACATATAGAAGGAATAGAATCAAATATTGCATCAATTTTAATGCCATATTGGACCAGTAACTGCATAAATAAAATACTTATATCCCGATTATTCTTAATCTCATATGCAAAGTTATTACACATTAATCTTAAAATGCTATTTTCTACACTTTTCCTATAACATTCTGGTGTAGTGTCTTTTCCAATTGCTCTTTCGATAAGTTTAACTTTAAAGTTTTGGAATTTTTCTGTCGCTAAGTCTCCCTGAACTAAAAGGAACTTTATCTCCTCTAACACTTTAGTTGTTGGTTCTTCATAATCTTTCGTTTCTACCTCCTCTAGTTCTTTTTCAATTGATAATTTTTTATTCTCTAGCCACTTACGATTATCTAATAGTTGAGGGTTGCTTTTTTTGTAGGTAATTTCATGCTTTACTTTGCTCAAACAGTCGTTACAGATACTTTTAAGTGATAACTGAAAAGAGCGATTCAATGCTTTTTGTACATCATTATTAATTATCTTTCGATCTTCAAATTGCTGTGCTATTTTCTGTGCAATAGAAACGGCTGTAGCGTCAGCTCTGTTACCTATGAAACCACTAACACACGCGTTAAAAAAATATGGCAAAAATAATTCCAACATACAGATCCCTCTATTTTCATTGAGCTGAATCTAACTCTTAAGTCTATGAGAATCCAGAACATAGAACACTAATCGAATTATAAACAAAGCCTTTCAAATTATTCCAATTTGAGATAATAAGCCAACTCAAAGTTTGTAATAATGTACATAATTATTAAATTAATAATTTTGAATCAAGGAGCCGGTATGGGTATATCTACACTATTGAAAAATAAACCTGCCGAAATATACTCATTAATAAGAAAAGAGAATGAGGAAAATTAACCCATATATTGGAAGAGCCTATACCCAAAACTTCATGAATAGGGGAACATTTACTCTATTTAATTTATTTTTCTAGACTTTTTTGTTTAAATTTCTCTTTTTTCCATGGTTTTTTGCCTCTTTCTTTTCCTCCTGTTTGCCTGGGCTGGTTCCTGTCTTTGCTACCAAATTCCAAAGCTACTTCGCTTTGAGCTTGTATTCTTCGGTCAGTGGCGAGCTGTCGAAAAATCTGACACTTCACGCCTCTGGCTAGAAAGAACGTGATATTTTATGGTAGGCTAATGAACTGGTAGGTTATGCTGGTAAATAAAAACAATCTCAGAGAAACGTTTGTTATATGAGATTTATAAAAGGGAATAGAAGTCAATTACTCAAATAATCCATTATCTTCCGAATCTCCTTCGTATCCAGTTTAAAATCTCCTTCCTTCACTCTTTTTTTCAAGTCGCTCAATGTCTTTCTATACTTTATCCCAATCTCCCTTGCTTTAGCAGGAGTTAAACTAAGAATAAATTCCCTAATTTTTTCAATATCAGGGTACATCTCAACATGGTTACTCTCAAGCTCCTGCATCTCGATTTTGTTTGCTTCTTTTCCAATATACACACATCCTTTAGGCTTCAGATATTTCCTTTGTAAAACACCAATATCCCCTTCAAACTTGGCTTCAGGATGATCTATGTAATCAACAAATATGTCACTTAATGGCTTCCAGTATTCCCTTCCCTGAAGTGTATTCCCTGTATTGTAATCAATGAATTCTTTCTCAACTACGATCTGTGGGTTTTTGTTGAAAGGAGCAACAGGCTTAACCTTCTCTCCGTCTACACTAGCCTTTGCACCATTACCTACAAGCATGAAATTGAAAGGTTTAATCTGTTTATCAAACGGTTTTCCCTTATTCATTTTCTGGAATTTTTTGAGGATTGTTCCTGTCGATACTGCAAGCTTAGAAACACCTGCATAGTCTTTATACTTCTCTAATACATCAGGTAACTCTTCAGGATGGAAATGAACCTTGAGAATGTCTTCCCAAAACAGCTTATGCCATTTATCTCCTTCCTTCAGTTCTCTGCTATATGGATTTGTGATATGTCCCAATCCATGTAGCTTATAGAACAGCTTCTTACCCTCAGGAATTGTTATTTTATTTCCATCTTTGTGGAACAGACAATACCTCTTAGAACTGATCCCATAAAGCCAGATATCTTCCATTCCATCCTCTATTTCCAGAATCGGTTTATTGAAATCATATGGATTTAGAGAATCAAAGAGATGGCTCAATTCATATGCGAGATATGGAGGAACAAATATTGAATCCGTGTCCATGTAAGCATGTACCTCACCCTTATCCATCACAAACTTCTCTGCAATAGCAAGTAAAAACCTAGCTCCTGCTGTAATAATCGCTCCAATAACAGGATTAAAATATCTACCAGGATCTTCATATTTGCCTTCAGACTCGAATTGAACATTACTGAACACGTCCAATTTTTCCTTATCCTTTGGATGCATCTCAATATAGATTCCGTATGTAGTGGAATTATTGAGAATCTTTAAGGCCCTCTGCTGTGAATCCAGAGCATCATACTCATGAGAATCCTTGGGAACTTTCTTCATTTTGTCCTTTATGTCCTTCCTGCGTTCAACAAGGACTTTGATAAGATTGTGTTCCTTTGGATTTACATGAACTCCATAGACCTCAGATTCTTTTAGCCCTTCCTGTATGCCTTTATGAATAAACCGGATAGCCATCTTGATCTTGGGGGACTTGCCTGTAAGCAGCTTTGAGGCTAAAATATCTGGGAGGAAGTAATACAACGGTTCACTGTACGTTATACAGTTAATTCCGATATTGAATGTTCCATCCTCATCTGCATATTTCGCTCTAACTGGGAGAATATCGCCATCAGGCTCGATTTCAACCAAGACGTTTAATTGCTTCCAAATATCACGGTTGAGTGCATCCTCGAGCGTGAACTCATCGATTAATCTCTGTGTATTTTCCGTATCATCAATGTACTCAATTTTGTCTGCTATGACAAATTCCCAGAGACCAAGAAGAAGTGTTACTGTTGGATACATACTGAAAAAATCTAAAACCGTAATCTTAACAGGTGTTTTCCTGATTCTGCATTCACACCTTCCTCCATAGTATGCGCTCATAAGATGACCAAGAATCTCAGGAGGGAAATCAGGATTCTGTTGCATAAAAGGTTTAATGTTGAATTGATTAAGTGCCTGTTTTCCAAGAGAGGCGGCTGAATAAATGCCCGTCATTGGAATGCCCAACTGATACCTTTGATACTCTTGCCTTAATTTTTTAAATAGCTCATAAGTGGACTTTACATCAGTAATATTGTAATCAATATACCTTGGATTTATCACTCCATGCTTCTCTGCCGCTTTCTTCTTTATTGGAGTATCAAAGATCTCACAGGCTTTTTCAAGTGTAAGAGATTTGTTGTCAGTTAAAGTACAGGCTAGATTGCTTAAATCTAGGAAATTGCCTTTAAAGGTTCTCTCCTTTCTGTATTTGCCCTTTGCTCTGGTAAACTCAACATTGTATGATCTCCCATTCAGATGCTTTATACGTAAACGTGGGTAGGTTGTATCTTCAGTAAGTTTGAAGGAAAATCCATCCTTGCCTGAATACCTGCCATGACCATAATCTAGAATAATCCTTGACAGATCGAAGTTGAGATTGTAACCAATACAGAGTGTTTTTCTTTCATAGACTTCCAGATAAAAAATTTTGATAAATTCTTCAAGGGAGAATAAACGTATGTTGTGTTCTTCTGCATACTTCTTCAATTTTCCATACTCTTCTTCTGAAACGTGTCTATTATCCCAGAATAAACCTCCATAAAGGAAAATATCATTCTCATGTACCGTGAAAGAGCCAAATTTTAAATTAAGATACTCATCATCTGTTGTTTCTGTATCAAATGTAAAAACTCTAGGGAAATCTACATTCTCAAATATTCTACTAATAGTTGGTTTAATGACTGAACCCTTTTTGCGTGTAAATATCCTTAGAGCCATTCTTTCCATCTGTTTGCCTCCGTATAGAACTGATTGAGCAATTGCAATTCTGTTTCTGCCATTCTACTCCTGAGGGCTGAATGTGACAGAAAAACGTAAGGAATGCGATACTTCAAATCCATCTGTTTTGACCTAAATTTAGGTGGTATCCCGTTCTGTAATTGTGTTTCAACTGCATGACAATTAAGGCAAAGTAGACAGGTTTCGGATGAAAACCCAACAGTTGAAATATGATGATTTTCAAAAACCTTAAGAGCATAAGGGTTTATCTCTCCACAACATTCACATATCCCATTTTTTACTAGATTAGCAAACTTTGCCTGTTCTTTCAACTTTGCAAGTAAGTCATCATTACTTATCATAAAAAATTCTCCATTAATTTGTAGGGTTAGTTTCTGTCGTCGTATATCTGTAAAAACTCAGGTTCTTCAATTTGGTCAGCCAATTTATACAACTTCTCAAGATTGATTTCAAATGGATACTTCTTTCCATCTACCCCTTTAATCGTGACGTTTTTAAACTGTTCAAGTGACGTTTTTTTTCCTGTACTAAGGGCGATCCTTACAGCATTCAGGTATTTGCTGATAAGAGAAGCATCGCTTGAACTTTTGACAACAACACTAACCTTTTCGCCATTAGAATATAACCATCTACCTCTTTCTATACTGTCTGTTTTTGTAGCAATCCATTTTCCATTCTTTTTCTTTTGATAGACCGCGTTTCCAAGATGCCTCAAAGCATCCTTCATTTTGATTCCTTGCTCCTTTGCTGCCAATGTAAGGTTTTTTCCTTTTCTCAGGTAACTCAATGCGAGGAGAGCTCTCTTTCTCAGATCTTTCTCTTCATCAGAAAGTGCGTCAAACGGTTTTAGAGCAGGAGAAATCTTTGATATCCTCATTTCACGGAGAGTGCTCAGTGTTGCTGAAGGGTCAAGTTTGCGTTTCTTGATGATCTCTTTGCCATACTTGGTATCTCTGGGATAGGCTTTGAGCCATTCTCCATAGGTTCTGTATTTTTTGGAAAAGCGTGACCTGCTCACTTGTCAGCCTCCATCATTCTTATGAAAGCTGTTCTCATAACTTCAGCTTGAGAGCACCCAAATTCTTTTGCTTTCTGTGCAAGTTTCTCCTTGAGATAAGGAGATATAGTTACCAAGATTCTTTTTTTGGATTTCATTTTAATCAAAAAACCAATAGCAAACCAAACTATATATACCAATATTGAGTATACATTTGTATATGAATATGACACAAAAAAAGACAAAGAATAGGCATAAAAAACCCAAAAATGGGGTGACGTTTGAGGATGAAGTCAAGGAGATACTGGATAAAGAACATCACATATCAAAGCCGCAACTTAAGACTTACCTGTTAAAAGTTCATAAAGGAGAACTTGGGTACAGCGAAAAAACTATTGATCGTAAACTATCTCAAATGAAAAAAGAAGATCTTCCCCGCTTGGGGTACGATGATTATGAAAAATACGGAATTATAGAAAAAAATAAAAAAGTTGTAATTTATGTTTCTGAAAAATACAAGAAACTAAAAGAGGATCTTGACAAGATATTTGAGTATATCAAGTCTGATGATCCAGTTGCTCAAAAACTTGCTTTTGAAGAGATCAGAAGGCACGACGGCGAGTATTTTTTTGACCCTGAGCAACTGGATATTCTTGCTTCCCGTCTGGATTCAAAAGATAATGAATTCGTAAATAGTCTAGTGGATACACTTTGCGAATATATCCTTGGAAGAGATACTGAGCCTTCAAATAAGGATAAATTGCTTGAAATTTTAAGAAATTTACTAAATAAGTGTAATATTGGGTCTTTTGAATATCCAAATCTTAGACGGCATGTCTTGTGGTTGCTTGCACATTATAAAGATAGTACTGTTATTGACCAACTCAAAAGGGATGCAGAAAAGCTTGAAGATCCCACAAATATAGTAGCGGAGTACTGCAATGAATACGTTGCTCCTTTGATCGAAGAACATTTGTTTGAACTTTTCGATCTTCAAATCAAACTGAGACAAGAAGGAAAAGAAAAGGCTTCTCAATTTATTTCTCAGATAAAAGATTACGCATGCGACCCAAAAAATAAATTGAGGGCTTTAGAGAGAAATACCAGCCTGTATGAGAGAATAGAGAAACTTCGTGAGGAGAGAACATAAAACTTCTTGGGGAGAAAATAAAATGAAACTTCTATTATTAAATGGGTATGGTATAGATATGCGTGTTGATGGGGGTAAGCTTCACATTAAAGAGGGCAGGTCATCGCCAGATGAGGAGCCTGAAGAATATATCTTTGCCCCAAAGAGGATAGACATTGACAGCATTGTCATTTATGGTAGGAAAGGGAACCTTACTTTAGATTCTATCCGATGGCTGATTAAACACAATGTGCAGATTTCTATTCTTAACTGGGATGGCAAGCTTTTGACAACAATGCTCCCTCCTGAAAGTACCAATGTAAAAACAAAGTTTGCTCAATATCATGCTTTTGAAGACCAGGAAAAAAGAGTTGAGATAGCAAAGAAATTTATTGAAGCTAAGTTTAACAAATCCCAGGCGGTTGTTGATTATCTGAAATTAATGCATCCTGAGATTCACTTTGATGTTTCAGATGAGCTTAAAAAATTAGAAGAGGTCAAAACCATCAAAGAGCTTATGGGGATTGAGGGAGGTTTGGCCTGGAAGTACTGGAACGAATTTTCAAAAGCTATTCCAGAAAAGTATGAGTTTTGCTCGAGAATAGATCAGTACAGGCGGCCTATGGGTTCGGGGGATATGATGAATACAATGCTCAATTATGGGTATGCTCTCCTTGAAGCTGAGTGCCTGAGAGCGATAAATACTGTTGGATTAGATCCTCATGTAGGGTTTTTACATGAAATGAACCCGAGCAAAAATAGTTTAGCCTATGATTTACAGGAGCCTTTTAGGTTTCTTGTTGATTTAGCTGTTATCAACCTGATTGAAAATAACATAATGGAGAAGAAAGATTTTGTTGTAACTGAAAATTACAATTTAAGGTTAAAAGGGCCTGGGGCCAAGAAAATAGTTAATGAGTTTTCTAATATGTTAAACAAAACTGTGGGTTATGGGGATAAACAAACAACCTGGTGGTCTGTTTTACTCTTAAAAACTAGGGAGTTAAGCCATTATTTAACAGAAAAATCTAAAAAACTTGAGTTTGTTAATCCTGAATTTGGGGTTTTTAGAGTTGATTCTCAAGAACTTAGGCAAAAAATTCTTAACATTTCTTATGTTGATTGGAAAAAACTAGGGTTTTCAAAAGGAACTTTACATTATATGAAGCAAAACGCAAAGAGTGATAAACCTTTCACTCTCAACAGCCATGTTTTAGAGAGAGTTAAAGATTGGGAAAACTTGGTTTCTGGGAGTCAAGTTAAGATTTAAGAAGGGTTTTAAGTTTTAATGTTAGGGGGATGTGTTTTAAAATTTGGGAGTCACGTTTTAAGGTTTGGGGTTAAGTTTTAAGGTTAAGGAGTTAAAGAAAATTAATTATTAATATTAGAGGGCTAGGTTTTAAGATTTGGGGGGGGGCATGTTTTAAGTTTGGGGGTTAAGTTTTAATGTTAAGAGGTTAAAGAAAGAAAAAGGCTAAATGTTTTTTTCAAAAAAATCTTTTTAAACTTTTTTTAAGCTTTTTTAAACCTTTTTATTTTTTTAACTTTTTTAGCAACTTTTTTTAAACTGAGTTCTTCATAAAAGCTTTTCTCAAAAAAATCATTTTCCAAAATTTTTAAACAAATATTGTTCATGAATTCCTAAAACCAAAAAGACTACTTTTTTATAAATGAAATAAAGCATTAAGAAAAACAATAATCCTGTAGGTTTGAGTTAAACAACAACCTATAGTCAAGAGGCTAAATAATGCAACATTAGATGAGTTACAAAGTGTTTTTTTTGTTGCAGCAATTATATGCATGACTATAAGTTAAACAACAACCAAAAAAGTTAGGGTTTTCGAGGGGAACTTTGCATTACATGAAGCAAAATGCTCAGGAGTGATAAGTCTTTCACCTTTAATAAGCATCTGAGAACCATGCAGATCAACAGTTGATTGATTAATAACGATTATATCGTAACAATTTTTTTGGCTTTAGTATATATTGCTAATTCTTCATCAGACAATACGTTGTCATATTTTCCTTTGATCTTTCTGAGCTGAAGATCCTCTTCAATATCTTCCATAAACTGTTTAAAATTAGGATTCTCTTCAACTAGACGATTTATTGTGCTCCAATCAAGTTCTGGTTTTACAAAAGATTGGAACAGGATCTCACTTTCATCCGGACTGTCAATATTTATTTTAAGGATTCCAATGCCAAACGCATTATTTAAACGCCTTAACTCATCAATGAAATCCGGATCTTCTGCCATTTTTGAGATTACAAGGTATCCTTCATGCGCCCAGCTTGAATTTGATACGGCTTGGAAATAAGATTGTCGTAAATTAGAGAAGGTAAGTTCCTTTTTTAATTCGAAGGAGAACAATTTTACAGCACTCAAAGATAATGATTTCTGAAGTTTTAGCGTTACTTCGTCATAATCAGAAAATGGTAGATAAACCCCAGTAATATCGGGGTGCAGCCACTCATTAAGGCCTTTTTTTGTGTTCGATGACGATTCATGGAATATTGTTTTTGTCAACGCTTTGAAATGCTGATTTGTATTTATAAACCGACTCACAAGAGGATGAAGATCTCTTTCGTGGAACGAAGAGGCATCTTTCTTTTCTGGTGTTATAATAGTGTGTGTATAAGATAATCTCTTCAAACCAAATTTTGTGGGACGTTTGCTATATTGGTAAAAAACTGAATTTGGATTATCTCGGATATCAACGTAAATTTGAGCGCTGATAGAGTCCCAAGGTGTTTTTCCTTTAGTGTTCAGATTCTTGGATAAACCAGATTTGACAGCCTCGTCCCAGATTTCGACGTATGTTAGAGGAATTTTTGTTTGTTCAAGAACAATTTCAGCTAATTTTTGGAACGTGAGCGACTTATCCATGATTGAAATCTTCTTTTCCAATATATAAATTTTTGGAAAAAGAATGTATTCTCTTATTAATTAAATAAAGCATTAAGAGTAACACTAATTCTATGATGTTGAGTTAAACAACACCCAAGTTAAACAACAACCTAAGTTAAACAACAACCTAAGTTAAACAACAACCTAAGTTAAATAACAACCAAAAAAGTTAGGGTTTTCGAGGGGAACTTTGCATTACATGAAGCAAAATGCCCAGGAGTGATAAGCCTTTCACCTTTAACAGCCATGTTTTGGAGAGAGTTAATGCTTGGGAAAACTTGGCTTCGAAAAGTTCGTGATGTAAGATATAGAATAGACTTAAGAAAGAAAGCCTTTCATCAACTTAATGCATACTTGGTTGTGCAGGTATTGTTGGTATTCCTTTGAAGAGTCAAAGGCAATATATTCTTGATTTATTTTGTCATCTTCCGATACGATATAACCAAGCAGTTGCTTGAAATTATTATTTGTAAATTGAGGAATAATCTCAGATATTATATTTATATTGCTTAGAACTACTAACCTAAAGTCTTTCAAATCAATTTCTTTATTTATTTTTTTAATTAATTCATCTATATTTTCAGGATCTAAAAAGAAAGAACGATATGCTTCATGCAGATTTCTTTTCATGTTAGCATTATCATTGGCAGCCATATCTAACACATAATATTTCTGATTTGAGTTTTGATAGGAAACGTTTACTGAAATAGGAAATTTGTCAATATGATTAAAGAACAACTCTCTCGTATTACGATCTTCCATCAAGAAAATAAAAAAGTCTCTCATTTGCAGTTTGGGATCGATATTCTTTTGGATCCATCTTTTAAGTTTTTTCTGTTTATCTACTTCAGGGATGCTATCATAGAACTTTTCAAAGGTCAATTCTTGGTTAATTATTTGTTCTATTCTGTTTCCAAGTACATTTATCTTTGCCAATATTTTTTCTTCATATCTCTGCAACAAAAACTGAAAAATACCAAACAATAACCCAAAAACAGTGCTTATTTCAAAAAATTGTCTTTCATCAATTAATATAATTTTGTACAACCCTGTTAAATGAAAAAAGCCAAGAATACTTATCCATACTATATAAACTGAGAATAGTTCATATAAAGCATTGAAAAAAAACATCTTGAAAGCAACCAAGCCGTTTTTTACATTTACTAATACATTTCTGACCAACTTAAGACGTTTAATGACTTCTCTAATTTTATTTTCATCTTCTTTTTCATCTATAATTTTCATTTGTTTCTCTATTTTAGGTATCTTAATTTCTGATTTTTCAAACTTTACATTCAATGAAGGAGTAAGAATAAAAGATTTGATTTTAGATTTCGCTGTTTCGTATATAAAAAGCGCAACATCTAACTTTAAAACTACAAATGATAATAAGAACAAAACAAAATAGTACTCATTTGAAAGATTGGAAATAAATTGGTGGAAAAAAAGAAAACAAATATAGTTTGCAATAAAGAAGCCGACAAGTGATAGAAACCGTAGGATTAACATAATGTAAGGTAGCACTATTAAAAATAGTAGCCCATACTGTATAAATTTATCTACTCAGTCCTAAAAAACTCTTAAAAAGCTAAAAAAAAGGATTAATGCTTTTTGACAGATAATAGATAATATAAAATAAAAATAAATTTTTGGTTAGGGTAACTTTATAAAAAGAAGTTGCGAATTATCTATACAAATAGGGACAAAAATTTAACTTTTTTATTAATTGTTCATTATAAAAGAATTAAATTTGGTGAGGATAACTTTTAGAAAATGCCGTACTGTTGAAATTCTACAATAGCTTACAAAAAATTTGAGATATTTACTCGAAGAAATGTATAGAAATAATTTGTATTTTTCAAGTTAAACAACAA
Organism: Methanosarcina sp. UBA411; assembly: GCF_002495725.1. Lineage (NCBI taxonomy): Archaea > Methanobacteriati > Methanobacteriota > Methanomicrobia > Methanosarcinales > Methanosarcinaceae > Methanosarcina > Methanosarcina sp. UBA411. The sequence continues at coordinate 47,081 of NZ_DAGK01000010.1, read as the reverse complement.
CCGAGTTAAACAACAACCGAGTTAAACAACATTTAAAAAATTAACGTTTGTGCAAAATTCTCACAAAACATCGTATACTTTTTATTAAATAAATACTACAAAATTGATTATTTGTTAAAACAAAGTATAATTTAAAAAAACTAATTTTTGAACGTATAAATTTCAAAAAGGGCACTGCGAATATTTGACAGTTGCGTATACTTTTTAATTGTTATATATATCCCAAATATCTAGTGCGAGGGATAGGATTCGAACCCATGAGAATCTGCATAAACGCATCTTAAGTGCATCGCTTTTGACATGGCTGGGCAAGCCTTGTATGGAAGGAAATTTTAGTCTGCTCTTTGAGAACTAAGTACATCGCAAGACAAACTATAATTCGAACTATTCTCTCTAAAAACGCGCCTGGAAATATTAAAAGCATATTAAGGCGCTTCACAAGAAATAAGAAAAGAAACAAAAACAGAAAAACAGTCAGGTTAAGAGCTGTATGAGCCTGAACCTTTTTATTACCCCATCAAACGTGAACGGTACATAAATCTTTGACAATTTTCGTACTCACCTTTGCAGTACTTCAATATCACTTCGGCAGGTAACTTACCCTTTTTCGGGGAAACGTCGCATGTATAGAATTCATTACTGGAATTGGGGTTCATTGTTATAAGATAGGAACGATACATTTAAAACCGAATGTTAAGAAAAAACCAAAGAAAAAAATGAAAAATATTGCAACTACCACTTATCCAGAAGCTTCTAGTTTTTATACCCCGCCCTAAAAAGAAAAGAGGCTTTCGCCTCAGAATTTCAAGCTGAAAGATTATACAAGTATATATAATCATCTTCCTGGTCTTCGGTATCATTGCCTGAGCGGATGTATACTATTTTATCGTCATAAATCGCAGGATAACTTGCAGACATAATATAAGCTGTCTCATTAGTTGAGATATTGTACATATAAATGCCATTCGATAAGTTATTTCCTACCCAGTATTGTTTTTCCCAAATTATTCTATCACCATATATATCCGGACTGGTCGAATTGCCATCAAAAGTGACTTGGCGTGTTTCATGTTTGGCAATATCTCGCATGTAGATATCCCATGATTCATTTTTTTGTTCTACCCACACGACAATGTTTCCGTAAATTTTACCTCCCGCTGCTGTACCAGTTCGGCTGATGTCACTTACTCTTTTTGTGGGTATGTCGTATATGGAAATGTTTGTACTCCATTCGCTTGAATTTACCTGATTTGCCCGTCCCCATACAATCTTATTCCCGTAAATAGAAGGACCAAATTGAGCATGCTCATACGGAGTTAGCTGAGTTTCTTCATTGGTGCTGAGATTGTATAAATACAAACTGTTATACATATCATTTTGATAATAGGTAGGCTGACCGTCAACGGATTTTGATCTTACATATACAAGATTATCACCATAGATCGCTGGTGCGCTTGCGTTAACGATTTCAATTTTTTTGCCAGTGGAAATGTTATACACAGTTATGTTTCCATTGTCCAGCCATGTAATTTTATCTCCCTGAATGGATGGGCTATCATCCGTATGTCCTATCCATGTTATGTTTCCGGTAGTCAGGTTATACATGAAAACTCCGTTACCAAGAGTATCAGACCATGTAATAATGTTGCCGTAGATCGATGGGCTCAATGTTAGTCTCCAACCTACGATCATAGTCTCTTTACCAGCGTTTGCTATTGATGTAAAGCTTATGAGAAAAATCAAAACAAGTGCTAGATGTATTATTTTATTCCCCACATTAATCCCCATAAAGGATGTAACACTGGAAAACTACATCAACGTTACTGCTCATTATCAATAAGGGGGAAAGGGAACTAAAAACGGATATGAGAAACTGCTTACTTTTTAGCATCTCATTATTGCTCTCCGAACAGGCTCTATGTTAGGCAGGCGTTATTTGTAACTATTTCATTTCAACTATCAGTTACTGATTGTGTTTTTCATTTTCATTTGAATTATAGTTATGTTTTTGACAACTCCAAATTATTTCCATATTTCGAGTATCTAGCCTTCGAGTATCCAGCCAATTATAGTTAAAATTCAAAGAAAATATTTAAAAAATATTAGAATGTAATGAGTATTAATATTTTTTAAATGTAAGGTGGTGAAGGAAAATAAATGAAAAATTGGATAAAGTTGAATTCAATAACTTTAGCTTCAATAGCCTTAGTTTTTATGTTTTTAATTTTAATTTCATCCGTTGCGTCAGCATCACAGGTAGCGGCACAGGTGACGAGAATTGGTAATGGATCTGATCCTGCTATTTATGGCAGCAAAGTTGTATGGACAGACAGTGGCGTTATTCATGTTTATGATTTGACCTCGAAAACAGACACTACAGTTAGCTCTTCTGCAGCATCTCATCCAGCTATTTACGGCAACAAATTAGTGTGGCATGATGAAAGCAGTGGAGTGCCAAGACTTACAGTTTATGACATACCTTCGGGTGCTCGGTCTTATATTACAAAAGATGTGGACAACTACAGTATTCCTGCTATTTACGGCAATAGAATCGTTTGGAGTGCAAATTACAATGAATCAAGTTATAATTATAATGTATATATGCGGGATATATCGACTTCTACACAGACTAAAATTACGGAGGGTAATAGTCCTGATATATACGATACCAAGATTACATACGGTTATGAGGGTGAAGATGGAAGAATCATAGCTGTTTACGATATTAATACTAAAGAAACTATAGATATACACTCTTCTAGTCAGGTATTTAGTCCCTATATATACGGTAATAAAGTGATATGGTCAGACTTCTATTCCAGGGATGGATACATCCAAATGTATGACCTTGTTACTAAAAAAACTATTGATGTTACCAGTGATAATACAGGTAATACTTTGTCCATCGTCAATGAGTATGGGTATGATGTTGTTGATGCTGGAGATGACACCGGTACTCATATTAATATAAATGGGGACAAAATTGTATATTCAAAATCTGGTGACGACCAATTTGGTTATGCGGGTGTATACGTTTATGACATTCCTTCAGTAAAAAGCACTCCAGTCTATATTTATCCAAGAGGGACTTACACAACACCTGATATCTACAATGATACTATCGTATGGGGAATAGGCAGTAGTTATGGTGGGGTTAATGATACTGGCATCTATATCTGTGATCTTTCTGTCACAAACACCTTGCCACCTGTAGCTGCATTTACTGCAAATACAACTTATGGAACTGTGCCTTTAGTTGTGCGATTCACTGATCTTAGCACTGGTGGAGTACCAAATTCCTGGTATTGGGATTTCGGTGATGATACCAATTCAAAACACGCCACGAATGCAACCCACACTTTTACGAATCCAGGGGTGTATAACGTTACTTTAATAGTGGCAAATGAGGCAGGCAATAGTACGGTGAGGAAACCGAATTATATTACTGTAACTCCCCCACAGCCACCAGTGGCAGATTTTTCTACTAATGTAACCTCTGGAACAGCACCTCTAACGGTGTTATTCGCTGCTACAAGTAAAGGCGGAGCTACAAGTAAAGTCGAAGAACCTACATCCTGGTATTGGGATTTCGGCGATGGTACCAATTCAAAAGATTCGGCTACTATTCACACATTTACGAAACCAGGAAATTATACAATCAGTCTGACTGTGGGAAACATTATAGGGAACAATACGACGACAAAGCCGGATTACATAGTTGTTACTGATCCAAATGCTCCGGTTGCAAACTTCAGTAGCAATGTTACCCAGGGTTATAGCCCCCTTTCTATTCAGTTTACTGACCTTTCTCAAAATGCAGAATCTAGAAGCTGGGACTTTGGAGACGCAAATACTTCAACCGAGCAGAATCCAATGCATATCTATTCCTCTGCAGGAAACTATTCCGTAAATCTGACAGTGAGTAACGAAAACGGGACTACCTCAAAAACTACTATGATATATGTGCTTGAAAAAAGCCGTTCAAGTGATGAAAGAAATGGAAATAAAGGTGGAAGTAGTAGTGGCAGAAGCAGTGGCGGTGGTGGGGCTGGTGGTTCCCCTGAACCTGCAAGAAATGTTGAAGTCAAGGAACTTTCACAGGCACAGGTTTCAAACGGAAAGCCTGTAAAGTTTGATTTCACTAAGAACGCAACCTGTGTCGTGTACGTAAGCTTTGATTCAAAGAGGACCGCAGGTAAGACCACGGCTATTGCCGAACAGCTCAAAGGGAAATCAACTCTGGTTTCAGAATTGGACTCAGGCGAGGTCTATAAGTACTTCAACCTCTGGGTTGGAAACAGTGGTTTTGCAACTCCAAGCAATATCGAAAATCCATTAGTATGCTTTAAGGTTGAGAAAGCTTGGATACAGGATAAAAAGATCGATAAGTCTTCAATCACTCTGAGCAGGTTCAGTGACAAAAAATGGAATCAGCTTTCAACCAACCAGTCAGGAGAAAATGACAAGTACCTGTATTTCACAACAAATACCCCAGGATTCTCTCCTTTTGTAATAACAGGTAAGACTAAAGCAAATGTGAATAAAGCACAGCCTTTGACTGAGAACAAAACACATTTAGATGTTGATAATACTCAGAATAAAACTACCGCTGGAAGTAAGATCACAACCATTGAACAAACACCTGAGCAAAAACAAAGCTCAAGCACATCTGGAATAGAAAACACAAAGACATCTGGTTTTGAAATAACTTCCTGTATCTTCTGTCTACTTAGCTTATTCTTATACAAAAGAAGATAAAAAGAAGTTAATTATGCAGGTAGTTTAACCTGATCAAATCTGGCAGAAGGGCAGATGACAAAGATATAATTCGTGAAACAATATTTCCTTCATGCACAGTAAGATATGCGATAAACAGGCTGAAAGAAGAAAAGATTCTGATGGAACGCTTTTATTCCTTGATTCACGCCAGAGCCTTTATGGCATAAAAAGACCTGCAAATCAGGTTCTATCATTTGAGTAAGAAAGACTTTTCTGAGCAGAAAATATTCTTCAGAGCAAAAAAGTTTTTTGTATAATCATGTTTGTAGAAAACATGATTTCTGAACAATCTGATCAATTACAGCCTAAATTAAGGTTTTTGGGGTTTTCACCCCAAGATTTTTTCAAGTAAGTTGTGCTTTTTAAAAACAGTTGTACTTCTCTCAATTAAGCTAGAGATAATTATATTTAATTGAAAATAAATTTATGAATACTAATTTCCTGTAACTTGCTTTACATGCTATTGGCCGACTGGTTGCAGTTCAAATATACAAGTACGGAAGAGATATCATAAGATAAACTGGATGGGGAGCCGTGATATTATGGATCTCAACGAAAAGATAGACATGATAGGGCGTTTATATCTTGGGCTTGAACAAATAGAAGATTGTGCGGAATTCTCAGCTTTGATTCCCGAAGTTCGAACGAATTTTGTTTATGCATCAAAAGAGGCAACCACTCCTGAAGATGTTCTTGCAGTCGATGGGAGGATTTCCGTAGTTGATAGGTTTCCGAAAGCTATCGGAAGAATAAAATTTGGGGCTTCTGGCTATATGGCACACCTTCTGCTAGAAATTCGGAAAAAAGATCCTGAAATAAGATCTATTATAGATTTTTCAAATAATCCAGAGATTGCCGAGTTTCTGATGGCTTACTGTAAAGAAAAAGGATGGAATTTTTCAGTTGTAGATCGGAGCTTTGAGCCTGAGAATCTGAAGGATACGGAAGGAGAAGCAATTTCTTGGACTGTCGAGGAAGCTATTCGAGGCGCTGGGGGAAAGATGCCCAGAATCTTCTATGAAACAAGCGCGGTTGGAAAAGAGCCTGTGAGTATTTTTGTAGGGAAAGACCCCCTAGAGGTTGCGGAACAAATTTGTGAGCTTGCTAGAACTTACCATTCGTCAGGACAAAAAACGAGATAAAAGCGAAAAGTCCATCAGATAAAAATGGAACTGATATATGTAGTAAGGAGGAGCGGGGAAAGGATTGTAAAACCCCTCTCCTCCCGTGGAGTGAAGGAAACCGATTTTTCGGCTCTTCAATATAAACCGGCATCCTGGAGGTTGTGATTGCCGGCTTTGAAATCCGTTTTGAAATGTAAGGTTTGTTCGCTTTTACACGATATTAAATAGAATTTTAGAGTATTTATAATGTACTGTGTTAGCATACCACATGTTGACGTAACGCGCACCAATATGACAATCCTGAAAAAATATTCGTTTTCAGACCTCTCCCAAGTTTCCAAACTCAAGAGTCCTTCCCGCTCCATCAACTATTGTCTTTTTTCCATTCACATCGATAAATCTCACAGAGAGATTTCCATCCTTGCTGTATTTTGCAAGAGTCCTTCCCGCTCCATCAACTATTGTCTTTTTTCCATTCACATCGATAAATCTCACAGAGAGATTTCCATCCTTGCTGTATTTTGTCCAGATCGTAGTATTCTTATCCTCAGACCACATGTACTCAAATCTGGAGGTATTTCCCTCGGTGCCGGTTTCTACATAGGCTTTACAGATAGTTTCGTTTTCAAATTTTTCGGTTCCGGCAATTGTCAAATTCAGGATTTTTCCGGTAGCCGGGTCTTTGACCTGAATCTGAGAACCTACAGGGCACCAGCTCCCTTCACCTGATTCCGGAAGACTAACAGTTATTTCAGTCTCATTATTTGAAACCGAGAAATTTGTTCCCTCTTTATCGGTGCAACCAAGGCTAAGAAATGCCGCTATAATAAGGAGAATAATTAAAATTCGTTTTTTTGACAAAACCTACCACCTTAATTTCAGGATTTAAATTCTAAATGTTCAAGATAGTTATCCGCTTTTAAAAACTCTCATTTAAATTTCAAGGTTATACTTTAGAATATACTTAGCAAATAATATTAACTATTAGATAAAGTCTCTGATTTAAATTTTAGGTATATACTTTAGAGCATATTTAATAAGTCTAGTTAACAGCCATTTTTATACAAAACTTGTGAGATTCTAGGTACAATAAAGTATTTTGCATCAAATGCTCCCTTTTGACATTGCAGGTTTGAATATTATAGTCATGTTTTTAATTAAAAGAATAAAGGTAATATGTGTAAAAATGGAAATAAGGACATGCCTTTATCGTATTATAAAAGGGAGTGGATAGAACGGAAAAAAGTATTTTCAAAGGAATTTTGATTGCAACCGACGGCTCGAAGAATGCAGAAAGAGCGGCTTCTTATGGAATGGATCTCGCAAAGGCAGCAGGTGCTGAAGTGCAGGCCCTTTATGTAATTTCAACTCAGCATGCAGTAACTACACGGACGGTTAAGGGCTGGAGCGAAGGATTTGAAGAGTGTCTTACAAATAAGGGAAGATCTGCAATTGACAATGTAGAAAAACTGGGAAAAGAAGCCGGGGTTAAAGTTAAACCGGTATTCCTGAAGGGCATTCCTGCCGATAAGATCCTTGAATATGCAGAGGAAAGCAATATTGACCTTATAGTAATGGGTACACAGGGTTTGACAGGCATCAAAAAATTCCTGATAGGCAGCGTGGCAGAAAAAGTAGTCAGGCATTCCAGAATTCCAGTAATGGTTATTCGATGAAAGCAGGCCCTGAAGGCCTGCTAATTCTTAGTTACAATGCTGAGAAATTATTCTAAGGTTTATCCTTAGATTTATTCTAGATTTATTTCCTAGTTGTTATCGATTACAGCCTCAATCCTCAAAGATCCCTGAGCCTTTAAACACGTCTTTTGCTTCCTCAAGGCTCAGATCTTCAGGGGGTACTATAATGTCGGATTCCAGAAGTTCTTCTGCTTCAATAGGCTCTCCTTTTTCCTTTATTTCGAAGATTAATCTCGCAAGTTCACTGCTGAATTCCTCGGCTTTTCCTTCCTCAACCAGATCCACAATCCGGTTATCAATCTGGTTCAGCTCGTCACAGAGAGCTTCAGGTACCCTGTACTGGCCTTCACCCATAATCCTGATTATCAATCTTCAGACCCCCTTTCGTTCTTCAGTACCTTCTTCCCCGGTTTTAGCTTTTTCAGACTCTTTTCCTGCTTCAGCCTTAAGCCTGGCAAGTTCGGATTCTACACTGCTCTGGGTACTGATTTTTGCAAGTTCCCTATCGATTTCGTCCTTGCCGCCTGTAAAGTCTTCGAGTGTGCCAGCTTCCATAAGCTCATCAATTGCCTCAGCCCGTGCTTTCATCTCTTCGGTTTTATTTTCGGCCCTTTCGAGCGCAAGGCCTACATCTGCCATCTCTTCGCTTATGCCGGAAACGGATTCATTAATTTTTACCTGGGCCTCAGCAGCTGAGTACTGGGCTTTAATCGACTCTTTCCTGGTCCTGAAGATCTCCACTTTCGTTGAAAGGCGCTTTTCCGAAGCTACCAATTTTTCTTGCTGCTTCTCAAGTTCTGCAATTTCTCTGTCAATCCCTTCTACCTGCTGCACAAGGGCGGCTTTTCTCTCAAGGGCAAGTCTTGCAAGATCTTCCCTGCCAGCGGCAACCGCATCCTTTGCCTGACTTTCAAGCTTGTCCGTACTCTGAACCAGTTTTGCACGCTGGAGCTGGAGGCGCTTTTTTGAGCTTGTAACTTCCGCAACTCCTCTCTTCACGTTCTGGAGCAGTTCGAGCTGCCTCTCATAGGAATAATCCAGTGTTTCCCTTGGGTCTTCCATCCTGTTAAGCACTTTATTCATCTTTGATTTAAATACTGTCTCCATCCTATTGAATAATCCCATGTATTTTCCCCTTTGTTTTTTTAAAGTTCTCAAGCCGAATAAATCTGAAGATCATGTTTTCGTATTATTCCTTATAAATTCTTCCGGTACCTCATATAGTATTTCTGGTATCCTTGCTGTCTGTTTGCCTTTGCTAAAATTATATTATTAGCTTATCTACATTTCCTATAATCACCTTTCCTTTACCTATAATCTCCTTTCCTAATCAAATATTTCCTTCTTGAATCAAATATATATCTACTCAATCCAAAATTTTATATTCTAAATCAAATTTTTCATTTTCCGAATCAGATTTCTATCTTTCAGAGTTTACTTGTTAAATAAAATAATATATATGTTTATAATTATATATAATAAGAAATTATTCGCTGCTGTGCGAACGACTTATATATTCTGAATGCAACTTATCTAAAGATATTATGGCAAAACCTGAGAGTAAAACAGAATTTTTTTATAATGAAAAAGGGCTGATAGCAATAGGCAGTCCTGTTAAACTTCAGATCCTTAACTTGCTCAGGGAAGAACCCAAATCATTTGATGAAATCGTAAAATTTACAGCAAAAGCCAAATCAACTATTTCCGTACATCTCAACAATCTCAGGTCATGTGAACTTGTGGAAGAAAATTTTGACCCAAGAGACCGCCGCCGAAAGATTTATTCTCTTACTTCACGTTACATGGGCTGCTCTCAGGAGCCTTTCATTGAGCATTATAGGAGTTTGCTTGAAAAGGCTCCAGCATGTAGAAATGATAGGTTCTGCTTTGCAGAAATCCTTCTCCATGCTCTTTACTTTGGTTTTGAAGCATACGGGATTGACAATGCCCCGGTTGTAAAAACGATAGGAAACGATCTTGGAAGATCTATTTCCCCTATTTTTGAATCCGAGATCTTTGAGGAACTCTTGAAGGAAATCGGGGATTTCCTGGAATTCCAGGGGAAATGTCGTGTTAACTTGCTCGTAGATCTCCCTGGTCTTCAGATTGAAGACGATTTCAAAGCCAGTTCAATGCCTGTCACAGGACAACCCTTCTGTACCTTAAGAGAAGGTATTATTGAGGGAATTCTTAGAGAAAAGCTCAAGAAGGAGTACAGAGTTACAGAGACCGAGTGTTACGGGTCAGGGCACGAACACTGTCTTTTTAAGATAACAATATGAATTCCTTTTTTATACTCATGGTATTACATACGAATATTATTAATAAATCTGGCTTTAAGCCGCGCCCTGTTCTCAAACCAACTGGCTTATAAATTATATAAAGGTCAGCTCTTTTTCAGGCCTCAGCCTATTTTTACATGAAGCACATCTGTCAGCGAGCATCTCCAATTATGACTCCCATCTCGGATTTCAGGCGAGGTCCTATTGCTGCAACTATTCCAGGACCATCGGTTTTTTCCTGACACACGATTGCATGTTCCAGCAGTCCAAGTCGTTCGATTTCGTAAATGTCCCTTCCATGGCCTGTTTTTTTAATAGCGCTTTTGATTTCCGAGCGGGTTGCTCCGTTAACAGTTACCCTATCAGTAGCTGCCTTTTTCCAATTCCACCAGATATCAAGCTGTTTTTTGGTGAAACGAGCCTTTACATTCTTATTAGCTTGAATGATCTCTACTTCAACCGGCAAATGTGGTATAAGACCGAATCTCGAAGCAAGCTGCTTTGGCTTTCCGTTGCCCAGAGCTTTCAGCTCCTCGGCTTCAACCCTTACAGGCACCCCGATATTGACAAGAAAAGCGTCCTCTCCGAAAGCCTGGAGAAAACCAATGTACACCTTTCCAGGTTCAGCTTTTTTTGCAGGCGTCCCATATCTGGAGGTCAGCAAATTTGCAGACACTTCCTCATCCTCGCCTTCAAGAGTATATTCGGCCCAGTTTTCAGGAGTAATCGAGATCTCAACTTTTACTTCAAGGTCTTTGAATTCATTCTCAACCAGGGTTTTCAAAAGCCCAGCCATCCTTTCCCGGTTCTTTCCGTAAATATGCTGGAGGGTTATAACTTTTATCATATTCTTTCTACCATTTCTCTCTTCTGCTTTGTTTTTACCGGGAATTGAATAATTCCTCAACTCCTGAGGTAAGCTTCCAGAAGCTCTTCACTTTCTTCCAGGGCTGAGGTAACAGTCTCACTAACTGGGCTTTCTGCCCTTTCGATCTGGTTCTGGAGTCTTTTAATGTCCCTACTGTAGGGACCAAGTTTCCGGGAAATCGTATCTCTGCTATCTCCCTGCTCTATTGCGCCCTTATGGATATTTTCGATTTTACTTCTGAGTTTTTTGATCTTCTCAAGAATTTCGGCACTCAGGGGGTCAAGCTCTTCTGCCTGTTCAGGTTCTATATCTTCCTCATCTCTAGCTTCTGGACCTTTCTCTTGAGACTCATCTTTCTGGGCAATAGGAGGCTCCTCTGAGATTATATCCATGAACTCTTTAAGGGCAGTTTCGACCTCTTTTCCGTACTCCGTAAGTTCAACAAATTTTATCCGCCCCTCAAATGTGAATTTTATAAGTCCGCACTGTTCCATTTTCGCGAGGATCCTTGTTGTATGGGCAAAGGTGGAGTCTATCTCTTTAGAAATAATAGATGCATAGGTCTTTTCCATCGAGCCTATAAACAGTAGTGCACGAGTGGGTTTTTCCTGCAAAAATAACTTTTCTGCATTTTCATCGGACATATTATCACATTGGATTTTTTTAGCGGATTACTTCTGGATCTGAATGAAAGCGCTTTAAGTATTCTTTAATGGTTTATATAATAATACTGCGAGTTTCTAACCTGTAGTTTTATCTCTATTTGTACCAGAGGAATTCATCCTGAAAGCACCCTGATTATCTCTTTTATTTTTGTGATAGGCGCATCGGTTCGGAATGAGATCCCGCTGAAATGAGTTCTCGACGCTTCAAATCCATGGGCTCTAAGGGCTTCTATTAGGATTTCTATTCCGGTTGCAGAAGCTCCGAGTTCTTTACAGATTACGTGCTGATCATAGAACATCGGGATATCGAGTTCGTCCCTGCAGAAAGTAATTAACTTTTTTGCTTTATCTTTTGTGTTTAAAGGATGCACTTCAAGTTCGGAAAGAACTTCGTCACAGAACGCCTTTTCTCTGAATGGCCCAAGCCACAAAGGGCCTGCAATATGTGTAAAAGCCCCGCAAGCAGGGCATTCTTTATCGATATGTACTGCAAGTCCATATACAGAGCTTCGAAACCCACATTTCGGACAGTAAATGCTGAAGCCCATTGACTTCAGAGTTCTGTCAGTCTGCTTTGTTCCATGAAGAACTTCGAGATAAGTGCGAACATAGTGGCGCGTCACATGGGAAAGTAGGGGTACCATTCCTTTTTCATGCTTTGCAAGCTCTCTGGCACAAGCTCCCAGGAGAACTCGAAGCCCCATTTCACTGTGATATTCCGTGTTAAGAGGTACGGCCGCATATTTCCGTATCCCGGCTTTCAGGTGGGCCCCGCATAAGGGAGCTGTATCCGTTGCCGTAACCGACAGCAGATTCCGAACTGAAGCAGATGCTGCATCTAGGAAGGGCGAAGGAGTGCCAAAAGGGTCAATGTCCACGATATGGAATTTTTGCTCGTGAAGCAGAACATTTGCACTCTTGCGGGTAGCCAGGGTTTGTTCCTCAAGCCCGTTAATTTTGATATTTTCCTTTATAAGTTCAAACGCTTCAGGACTCCAGTCATTCATGGTCGCATGGATCCCGACCTCGCCTGCAATCCGAAGCCCCCTTATCCCTGACGCCGAAAAAGCATCCACATAATGGACTTCTTCCCTGAGAAGCTCTTTTCTCGAAAGAAGCCTTTCCACAAATGCAGCCGTAGCTGCAACATTAATATCGCGGTTAAGCTCCATCTCCGGATTGTAAAAAACCGGAGCTGCCGAGGGAGGGAAGGTTGCGTCCGGAGGCGGTACCGGAACTGAAACCTTGGTTGTGCCTTCGACTATAGTTTGAGATGTCATTTGAAACTGCTATACTTTGGGATCTTATTTTACAGTGATGGTCGTCTGCATTTTCTGATATCCTTTTACACTGAAATTGTAACTTCCGGGCTTATTGAACATGTACTCCATGGTATTTCCATATGCAAGCCTTTGATCCTCGAAAAGGTGCTCCCTGCTGGTCAGGGCAAGAACACTGGATTCCTGATAGTTCCTCCATATAACTGTATCTCCAACATTAATTTCCAGGCTTGAAGGAGTCATAAGATAGTTTTTAAGCCTTACAAGCTGTGACGTCGGTGCGGTACCGTTAGATGGGACGGTTCCAGTCCGTTCCACTTCTCTAGTCCAGGCTTCTGTTTGCTTCATCTCAGGCTCATCTGAAATTCTTATTTCTTTCGGCGTATTCAATTCTACCTGTGTTTCCGTTTCTGCCGGTGTTTCAAGCTCTTCCTGTGGTATCGTTTCTCTTTGTAATTCCGTTTTTTCCGGTGTCCACTTTTCTCCTTCAGTATCGGTCTCTTCTGATGTCGATATTTCCCTCTGCATTCCTAAGGGTGTTTTCACTTCTCTTTGTCTTTGTGAACCTCCTGAACTCCCGCCTGCCCCCCGGTCTGCTTCCTTCTTTTCCTCCTTGTCTTCCGAACTCAGGCAACCTGACATTAATACTGACAGGACTATAAGGAGTGAAATTATTTTGGCTGTTGCCAATCCCCTCCCCTTATTGTTAATCTACATTTTATCCTTCCATTTTAATATAAGTCATTTATAAATAATAATGTTTTCTTAGAACAGTCTTTAAAGTCGGAGTTATTTTTGAAGCACTGGCATGGATTTTGGGTAATAAGTATTGATATGATGATATAACACAGGATTAATTTTAGTGTTACTTCATACACTGTATAGAAAAGAAATTGTAGTTCTTAAGGCATAGAAAATCCTATGCATATTTCCGAAGATGCAAAATAGAGGTATTCTTATCTAGGGAAATCCTTATTTTAAAAATGTGAAAAAATAGATTTGCCAGGAAATTCATCGACTTTTCCTGCAAAATCCATATTTCTTGTATTTAAACCATCTGAGATGATTGAATTAATTAGAGTATCTGAGTAAGCCCGTTCTCTGAATTTTTGACTTCTCAGTTCTCAGAAGTTATTTTTCAGGGTTCAGCCACATTAACTGTGACATTCATTCTGGGCTGGCCGACCACATTGAAGTGATAGTCTCCAGTCTCGTTGAAAGTATATGCGAAAGCGCGCCTGTACATCAGGGTTGTATCTTCAAAGAGATTCTCTTCGCTTACAAGGGAAAAGTTTCTCTTCGGGTTGTCCTGCATATTTATCCAGGCAACAGACTCTCCTTTCTTTATTTCAAGGCTTGAAGGATTTGCTCTATTATTGATCAATCTTACAGTGTATGGAGCCTCTTTTAGATCAGGACTCGATATTTTCCCTACTGTTTCCTCGGTTTTGTTTTCTTCCGAAGTTATATTTTCTTCAGGTGCTCCGATGTCTCCAGTGGTCACATTTTCTTTCGAGGTTTCTGTTTCTACGCCAGTTAAATTTTCTCCAGGTGTTTCTATAACAGTTGTGTTTTCCACAGGAGTTACGGTTTCCTCAGGGGTTGCATTTTCTTCTGTTGAGGGCTGTTCATCCCCTGTGCATCCTGAGAGTAAAACGGCGCCAAATATAAGAAGCAACACAATTATCTTTGTTTTCATTTTATTCCCCGCATCTTGCGATTGTGAAATTTAAGAAATCAATACATCAAAGTCTCATACAATTTTGAAGCTAATATTCAATTTGAAGCTTAATCTTTTTGATTTTATAGACCTTTATTTACCTTTATTGATTTTGATATAATCTTTATTGACCTTTAGAGGGCCCAGTAACTCTTAATACTGCAGTCTTTCTTTAAGGAAATTTCGAATCTTAGTATTCTTTTTTAAAATGATCCTCATGTATAAGTATGTTTTTCACTTTTTAAGATACTTTCTACCCTATTAGTAAAGCTTTAATAAACTTTTTGATATTTTTATACATTTTTTACTTATTATAATTATTTAAAAAATAATTACTCTTTTAAAAATCCTCAATTCGCTTCCATACTCCTCATCAGTTCAAGCTTAACTTATAAATAATATATACGGGCATACATTTAAATATTAATTACGCTGTTATCGCCTCAATAATAAAATTATGAATATAGTTAAAAGATCTAAATATCAAGCATAAGATATCATACAGTGAAAATAAAAGTCCGTGTCAGACCCTGCTCATATAACATTCCATAAAAGCAGAGAGAGAACCCCAAGAATTGTAACTGCTCCGAAAGTGCTCTTTGTAAGAGAGAAAAGGCTGGGAGAGCCGGAGATTTTCGAAAGCAGGATTTTGTTAATCGTGCTGATCAGGCTTGCAAGCACTGCAGTGTTCGCTGCGGTTGCATAAGAAATATTTCCACTTACTGCAAGTAAAGTTACCGATACAATTACTCCAGAGCTGCTAACAAAGGCGCCAAGGGCAGTGATGTAAATTCCGGCAGTTCCTGCAACTTTATAGGCAAAGCTTCCGATTATGAGAATAATGGTAAAAGCAAAACCGAATTTAAATGCCTGTCCAAGCGAAAAAGGAGATTGAATTTTGAGTTCTCCCCCACCTATCGGGCAGAATTTCTTATCATTCCTGAGAGCTATTGCTATGGAAGCAAGGATAATCACTGTTTGGGGAGGAAGCATACGCAGAGTTGTCTGGCCAGTTGGGTCAACGATCAGGGCTAATACAAGATTCCTGATGAGCATGGAAATATTACATAACAAGATTCCTGTAAGCACAGGATCGGCCATTTCCTCTGCTCGTTTTGAGAGACCTGCAAGTGCGGCCGTTGTAGCTTCACTGTTCACAAAGCCTCCTACAAACCCCGAATAGCAGATCCCGCGCCTTGTACCGAACTTCCTCAGGAGCACATAACTTAAAAAACTGATAAGTGAAACAAGAATTACGATAAGAATTGCAGACCTGAAGTTTATAACTCCGAAAAACTCTCTATCCGGCATCACCGGATAAAGTATAAAAGCCACGGCAAGGAACTGTACGGCATTGTAAAGTTCCTCTTTTGTCAGGTTTCCTGCAAACTGGTGAAGTGGCTGTTTCTGGATCAGAAGAAAAGCTACAACTATTGAAGAGATAATAGCAAACATGCCGTAGTCATAGCCTACAAGGACTCCCATAACAAAAATGAAAAAGAGACTGATAGGGCTGGTAACCCCAATCCGTTTGAAGAGAAATATTTTGGCATAGGTGATTATGCAACAGATTGCTCCGAAAAAGAGCGCGGACACGTAGACAAAACCTTGCCCTGTTGCCGTACTTACAAATGCAGTTAACATACCTGTAATACAGGTTATGCTGTAGGTTCTTACACCGGCGAAAATTTCGTGCTCGATACCTCTATGCTCCCTTTCTATACCTACCATGATCCCTATAAGAAAGGCTGTGGTCAACTTTTTCATGAAATCCAGAAAAACCGGATCGAAACCGAACTCTTCAATGGTGCCCGTAGCTCAACCTCTATGATTTTTCAGTATATAAAGTGCAGAGTCAAGTTATAAGAAATCTCTATTTAAAGTTTCTATTAAACTTATTTAAGTATTATATCTGTTCATTTGCTTTGGCATCTCCATTTTATCATGTGACTTGTGTTCCTCAAACATTTTTCACAACACTGGGCTTTGTTTTTACGCCAGTAAAAAAGTGAGCGATTGTAAGTAATGTTATTCACTTTCGTAAGGTGAAATAAACGGGGAGACTTAAATATAATTAGATATTAGAAAAACAAAATATAATTAATATTAAAGATGTTCCGGGTAATGAATTTAGCCCCTAAAAAGAGAAAAAGGCCCAGATTGTGTTAAGAGCCTGTGTAATATCTTTCAGACAACTGCTGCACCTAAGAACATTTACTAAACCTAATTGAAATAATTAGAAATTTGGTTTTAGCCGTATTGACTCTGTATTTTATACCTCTAATTAACTCTGTATTTTATACCTCTCTAATTTTATATCTCATATCTCTATAAATTCAACCTCAATGGGTTTGTTTTTATCCTTTTCCTCGATAGTTATCAGAGTGCAAGAACCTTTACAGGCTTCGCCTGGATTTACTACTACAGTCTTTCCTACCTGCTCCAGGCCTTTTGCTTCATGGATGTGACCGCAGACAATCAGGTCAACCCTGTCAAGGAATTTCTGGATAGCCTTGCTGCCAACGTGCCCGAAAGGAAGTTCATCCCTTGCACCGTAAGGGGGGGCATGAGTCAGAAGCACTATGGTACCGCAACCATCATTATTTTCGGCAGAGCAGACCATTCCTTCGAGAGTCTTTTCAATTTCTTCTTCGGATAGCTCAAAAGGAGAATTGAAAGGAGTGGGATTTGAGCCGCCCAGTCCTATAAACCTGATATTTCCTATCTGTTCGGCTTTTCCGTGCAGGTTTGTGGCCTTTGAAGCATCAAGAGCTTTTAAGATGCTCCTGTAGTCGCAATTACCCGGGATTGCAAGTACAGGTCTATCAAACATTTCCATCAGTTCTTCGACCTTCTCATCGGGCCCGAAATTGGTAATATCCCCGACAATAACTACAAGGTCAAAATCGCCTGCCTTTTCAATCATTTCCTTTATCTTTGAATAATCCCCATGGGGGTCAGAAATAGCCAGTATCTTCATCCTTATCCTGTCCTGTTATTCGTAACTATCAGTAAGGGTTCTATTATTCACGTTTATCTGTAGAAGTATTATTCATAATTATTCGAAAAGTTGCTGTCATATCGAGTTATTTGATAAACCTTTTATCCAAAAAGTTTTACGTACATCTTTTATATCCCTTGTGTAAATATAGTGCCCATGCGCGATATTGTTGTTATAGGGCACAAAGCAAACACGAGCGGCGACTTTACCTTAAATGACCTTCCAGGTTCTGCAGGAAGAATGGATATCCTTTGCCGCTGCGTGAGTTCTGCCCTTTTTCTCTCTTTCGGAATGCGCAGGGATGTAAACGTACACCTGCTTCTTCTGGGAGAACCTGATCCCGGAAAAATCCTCAGATTTGAAGGACTCCACCTGAGATATCTCAACCCGGACGAGCGAAGCAGCGGCTCGCTTATCCAGAAAGCACTCCAAAAGGATGCAAGTGAGCAAGATGTCCGTTCCACTCCAGGCGTATGGGTTCACAGGGGAGACCTTGACTCCCTGCTCTCGAAATTTGAGGGGCGCACCCTGCTCTACCTGAGAGAGGATGGAGAGGATATCAGGGAAATTGCAAGTGAAATTAGAGACCCGGTCTTCATCCTGGGAGATCATGTAGGAGTTACCGAAGAAGAGGAAGAACA
>NZ_DAGK01000010.1:28626-28853 GCF_002495725.1 Methanosarcina sp. UBA411 | reverse complement strand
GTTACCGAAGAAGAGGAAGAACATATCCTAAAGGCAGGGGCGAAAATCATCTCAGTAGGCCCTCTTTCCCTTCACTCAAATCATTGCATAACCCTTATCCACAATGAACTGGATAGGGCTGAAGCGAAAAGAGGGGAAGTGCCAGGAGAAGCTGACTGAAAACTGAATTTAAATTAAAACTGAATATAATTAATTTAAAGCTGAGTTGCAAAAGGATTGGAATTCAA
>NZ_DAGK01000010.1:27908-28260 GCF_002495725.1 Methanosarcina sp. UBA411 | reverse complement strand
TATTATTATTATTATTATTATTTGATTACTTATTCCCAGGTCTATTTCCCGAACAAAGATCTTAAAGAAAGTGAAAGAAAATGAATGTACTCGAAATTTCAAAAAAGATTCTGCATGAAGGCCCGATATGTGACAACTGTCTGGGCCGTCAGTTTGCAAAATTATCCACAGGCCTGAGCAACAGAGAACGTGGGCAGGCCTTGAAACTCGCCCTTGCCCTGGAAGGGGATCGAATCTACAAAACTGAAAAAGATGATTCCCTTCTTAAAGAGCTTGCTCCTTGCAGTGTGTTTGCAAGGAAGGCTCTCGGAACAGAGGGTGAAGACGAGCAGTGCTGGGTTTGCCTTGACCA
>NZ_DAGK01000010.1:19318-27746 GCF_002495725.1 Methanosarcina sp. UBA411 | reverse complement strand
TGCTGGGTTTGCCTTGACCAGTTTAAGAAACTAGATGAATGGGCCGATGAAGCAGTAAAAGCCCTCGAGGGCCTTGAATATTCTAACTTCCTTGTGGGCACAAAAGTCAGCGGGCTACTAAGTGAAAACGAAGAGATGCTCTGGGCTGAGGCTGGAACTGCATATGCAGAACAGCTCAAGACCGAGCTTAATAGGGAAGTAGGCAAGCGGATAGCCGAAAAAGTCCAGAAAGATGTGGATTTTGAAAACCCTGACATTACAATTACCCTTGACCTTACAAAAAACAAGCTTGAGCTTCAGCTTCGTTCGGTGTATATTCTCGGACGCTATCGCAAATTGATCAGGGGAATTCCTCAAACCCGCTGGCCGTGCAGGAAGTGCAAGGGCAAAGGGTGTGAACGCTGCAATTTCACAGGGAAACAGTACCAGGAATCCGTAGATGAGCTTATAAAAGGGCCCGTAATAGAGGCATTCCAGGCAGTTGACACGGCTTTTCACGGCTCGGGCAGGGAAGATATCGATGCCCTGATGCTAGGAAGCGGCAGGCCTTTTGTGGTGGAAGCTAAATCCCCTGTAAGGCGCAGCACAGACCTTGAAGAGCTTATGCGAAAGATTAATGAGAAAGCTGCCGGAAAAGTCGAGGTAAGAGAGCTTTCTTTCACTAGAAAAGATATGATTGAGATCCTGAAAAGCTCAAAGGCGGATAAAACTTATAAGCTTAAAGTTACATTTAAAGAGCCTGTTTCGGAGGAAAAGCTTAAATCCAGCCTTGAGGCTTTGAGTGACATAGAGATTTCCCAGCAGACTCCAAGGCGTGTAGTTCACAGGCGGGCTGACCTTGTCAGGAAAAGGCATGTGTACAGCATTAAGCTTGATGAACTGACAGACGAAGGTTACGCTTACATAACAGTAAACTGCGAAGGCGGGCTGTATGTAAAAGAACTTATTTCCGGAGATGAGGGCAGGACAAACCCAAGCCTAAGCGGACTTTTAGGTATTCCTGCACTTGTGGAAGATCTTGATGTGGTCAACGTCGATATTTAAACTCAATCTGAATCAGGTCTATTAAATAAGCAAAGTCAGAAAAAAATTACCTGACTGAACGTCTTATTTAAATAATATCCATCTTATCTAGAGGAAAACTGTATATACTATAGAAAAATTAATCGAGCATTCTAAGGAGGAACATGCGATGACAAACTCCCACGGTGAAAAACGCTGCACAAGGTACAAGTTACAGAAGACAGTTCGTGAAAGAGGAATTTCCCCTGTAAGCAAGGCAATTCAGGAATTCGAAGAAGGGCAAATGGTCCACATTGACATTGACCCGAGCGTCCAGAAAGGTATGCCCAATCCGAAATTCCAGGGTTCAACCGGAAAGATACTCGGACAGCGCGGTCGCTCATACATTCTTGAAGTCCGCAGCGGAAATGCGATGAAGGAAGTTATTTCCCTCCCTCAGCACCTTAAACCGCAGAAATACTAATTCCTTTCCAGGCAGTTAGGTTTTACAACCTAACCCCCATTTTATCGGAGTTCACAGTATGCAGGCTTTTACCGTAGGCTCAGGCTCCTGCCAGGGGTCTTAGAGGTAACTTGTAAAAATAGAGGCCTGTAATTAAGTGAAAGAAACTCAATGCCCCCTGGAAGGATATAGGGGGATTTAAAGAAACTGCTTTTAAAAATCTGGCATCTTACCCGGTATGGGGATATCTATAATTATATATCGTTTGTCAGACATATACCTGAGCCAGATCAGGAAAATTATTCGGAACAATTTCAGATTATAGAAATAAGATCGAATTTCGTGCGTAACGGCAATCTGGAGAAAGCCTATCTGTGAAAAGGGTGCACAGGTACTGAGGCCATATCAGATTTCCGAATACTGACAGGCAGAAACTTGCTTGTAGCCAGGAACTCCTGGAGAATTGAAGAGTGATCCGAAAAGATTACTCAGCAGGGAATGGCAAATAGTTACAGCTTTTAAGTCAAAAAGAGTGTATTCCAATGATAGTTAAGGAAGTCCTCAGTGAAGAATTATTGACCTTGGCCGAAGTCAGAGAACTACTTACAAAGATCGCTGAAGAGCGCAGAGAAAAGGGGCTTGAAGTCGGATACGGATTCAGAAAAGCGCTGCACCATGCTGAACAGTTCTCAAAGATCAGCGGAGAAAAATCAAGAGAACTGGTTAACAGACTGTTAGAACTCGAAAAGATGAGGCCTGCAATCGCGGTCAGGATCGCAGATATTCTGCCTCAGTCCAGAGACGAAATCCGATCAATCTATGCTAAAGAAAAATATACCCTGAGCAATGAAGAGCTAGATCAAATTCTTGATTACGTGCTGGAAGCTATTGAATAAAACTGAGATGCAAAGGGAATAAGCTAAATAGCAGTTTTCATCTTGTTATTTATAAGGGAAGTATCCGAAACTTAGAGTACTTTAAAGTATCAGGGAGTACCCTGATCTAATTCAAACAGAGGACTCTTTGGTTAGGGAAAATAGTGAGTCCGGGGATGCCGGTTCTAGGGTATTATAGAATTTTACAGAATATAGAATAACAGAAAGAATACCAGGAATTTGTGAATAGTCGACATTCCGATTAACGGGATAGGTTCCGAACCGGATATAAGTACATCGGCATATCAGGATATGTATTCTGAATACAGATTTCCATGGGATTTCAGATTAATTAATAGGATGGGTGTTGATGAGAGTAGAGAAGTCGCAATCAGGTAGACCGTATGCTGGCAGATCAACTGCCGAAAAACCTTCTTATGGTAGCGGCAAGCGGCCGACAGGCAAACCGCAATTCGATAGGCAATCAGAAAGAGCCCCGCGCCCACCCGGAAAGTCCATGGAAAGCTCACAGGAAAGAGAGGAGTATGCATGGGTTCTCGACTACCTTCCCTATGGGAAATCAGTTGGTAACACTGCCGCATACCAGAAGAAACCTCTTGTCCAGGCTGTAGGGGATAAAAAATTTACTCTTATGGAGCTCGTCCCCAAAAGTGGTGTAGTTCCTCAGATCCAGTCAAGAGTTTATATAGGGTCTGGAGACCGGGATGAAATTGATCATGTAAAACAAAGAATAGGTTACTCTGACCTTACGACAGGAGCTAATCTCGAGCTGCCTTTTATCCTCGAAGCCTGTGTCAGGTATCAGGAAGCACGCTTTGTAAAGTTTTTCAACGAAGCTCATTCTATCACTACCCGCCTGCATATGCTTGACCTCCTGCCCGGAATAGGCAAAAAACTCATGTGGTCTATAATAGATGAGCGCAAAAAAGGAGAATTCAAGAGTTTTCAGGATATCAAGGATAGAATACCAAGTCTTCATGATCCGGCCAAAGTTCTTGCCCACAGGATTGAAGACGAACTCAAAGATGATTTTATCAAGTACAGGCTGTTTACAACACCACCGCGCCGACAGTAAGCCGAGTGAGATTAACTCTCTCGGTTCTATTTTTTTTCTAAAAAGGCTTTCAAGATTAGGTTTTTCAGCTTTTGGTAATCATTTTAGTTCACATTAATTTCGTTTCAGCTCAAAATACTCTAAGCTCAAAATACTCTATTTACTCAGCGATGTACTCAATTTACTCAGGAGGTTTCAGCTGTGGTTCGTTCTCTTCTTAAAAAATATAATATAAAAGGAGGCACTTTTGATCAGCATTTCCTTGTCGATGCAGACTATTTGAACAGAATAGTGACTTCTGCTGATCTCGGGCCCGAGGATGTCGTGCTTGAAATCGGTGCAGGGGTCGGAAACTTGACTGAAAAACTTGCACGGAAGGCAAAAAAAGTAATTGCAATTGAACTTGATCCTAACCTAGTCAGAGTCCTGCATGACCGTTTCGATAAGGTTGAAAATATTGAGATCATTGCCGGCGATGCCCTAAAAGTCGAGTTTCCGGAGTTTGATAAGGTTGTCTCAAACCTTCCTTATTCTATCTCTTCGGAGATAACTTTCAAGCTCCTTCGCCATAAGTTCAAACTTGGCATTCTGATGTACCAATACGAGTTTGCAGCCCGGATGGTTTCCCTGCCTAACTGTAAAGATTACTCACGTCTTACAGTCGATACCTGTTATTTTGCTGACGCCTCCATTTTGATGAAAGTACCAAAAAGTGCTTTCCAGCCGGTACCTGAGGTTGATTCTGCAGTTATCAAACTTGTTCCCCGCCATGCACCCTTTGAAGTCAAAGACCAGGCTTTCTTTATGGATTTTGTGGCCGCAGTCTTCAGTCAGCGACGGAAAAAACTGAGAAATGCAATTCTGAACACAAATTATATGCTCAAAATTCCCAACATTAAAGAAGTAATTGCCTGGCTCCCTAAGGATCTGGTTAACAAACGCGCTGAAAACCTTACTCCCGAAGAGCTTGCAAAGGTTGCAAATCAGCTAATTGATTTAAAGAAGTCAATTATTGAAAACGAATTTTAAAAGAACAATAAGGAAATAAAAATAATAAAAATAAGAATAGTAAAAACTAAGACTTATAAAAAACTAAGAACCCAAAGAACTCGAAATTATGGTTGAAATAGAATACAGAAAAGCCCGGATAAAGCTAGGGAATATAGATCTAGTCTATGAGCCTGCAGAAGATTCTTTTCTACTTGCCGACGCTGCCCTTAAAGAAGCAAAGGCAGGCATGCGCATCCTTGAAATCGGAACCGGATCAGGTTTTGTATCGACTGTACTCCTTGAAAACCTGAAAGATATTCGTTTGGTAGCTACGGAAATTAACCCCAATGCCGCTACCTGTGCGAAAACAAATGGTGTTGAGGTTATCCGTACCGACCTTTTTAAAGGACTCAAATCCAGAGATCCTGAAACTCATTTTGATCTTATTCTCTTTAATCCACCCTATCTTCCCACATCAGAGGAAGAAAAAGTTCCTGGATGGCTGAATTACGCTTTTGACGGTGGAATCAGTGGGAGAGAGACCCTGGATCGGTTTCTTGACGAAGTAAAGGATTATCTCAAGCCAAGAGGAGAAGTTCTTGTGCTTATCTCTTCCATTACCGGGCTGGAAGCCGTTAAGGAGAAAATGGAGAATCTGGGGTTTACAGTTGATGTTATAGCGAGGAAAAAGGTTTCTTTTGAAGAATTAATGGTTGTTAGAGGAAAAATTTTGTGAACGAGTCTATCTTGAAACTAATATTCCGATATCATATGGAATAACCGAGTTCAAAGAAACATCTCCATGAGTTCAAAACTTAGAATATGAAATTACAGAGCAGGTCTTAAAAATATTAAAACAGTAGTAAAAATTGTTCAAAATTTCGGAATCCAGAAGTAGGAAATGCTACAGTAACTCTCCTTATTCCATGCAGGTGGTTATACCTTCAACTCATTGAAAATACTTGAAAGGAGGAATAATACCAGCGTCGCTTAAACCAGAAGCAAAGCAGTGTAACTTTTTGAAGAGAAACTAATAACAGTTAGATAATCTCGTATCAAGTTAGGTCTTTTTTATGAATCTCAATCTGCTAGAAAGTGAGCGATTAATACCAAAAGAATTACTAGAATCATGATGAAGGTCACATCTATCAGGGCAGTTGACCATAGACCAATATCGTATGATCTCAAGATTTTTTTTAGGTTCTTCGAGCTCAACAGAAGTCCCGAAGAGAGCACAAATAATATCACTGCTATCACGCTCACTGATATCCAATGATGGCCCGTAAGTGCAGTCAACGATTGTCTAAAATCCTTTGATATATCATGAGTAATGATAATGCAGCCGGTTAAAAAAATGGTAATTACGGCTGACACGATGGAAGTTGATGATTCCTTCATTTTAAGGTCTCCGTCCCTGTCTGTCCAGCATTGGATATGATTGCTCCCATCAGGAACATGAACAGTACCATAAAAAGTGCTAGGCAGGCAATCATCATTAAGGCGTGCCTGGACTTAGCATCATCCTGAAAAGTATTTCTGTCAAGGCTGAACAGGGTAATGGATAGAGCAAAAGCGATTATGGGCAGAAAGACAAAGATGTGCTCTTTTGCCTCCATTATAACCTCGTGCGCCCAGGGATGCGGTCCTGCCAAGATTACAGGTCTTACCTGAGAACCATAGGCTGTTAAGTAATTGTAACCTCCTACAATCCAGCATCCTGCGGTTATCAGGAATGCAGAAAGATAGCTTGCTAACTTAGCCCTAGAAAGTGACTTATATGTCGGATACCGCATCTCCAGAATGATCCAGACCAGAACAAGGGCAGCCAGGCCTCCAGATATCGAATGCAGGAGAACAAGGCTTTTTGTCACGCCAGTTACGCCATTATGCAGACCCCAACCAGCATCGATGACTAAGATTGGCGCCAGAGCGTATCCAATTATTCTGTGCAATCCCCTATATTTTGCTCGATTCTTAAAAATCAGGCTTGGAATAACCTGAAGAGTCACAACGAGAAGTATAAACAGTCCCAACTTTCCGTGAACAGATGATAGTAGGGATTCTCCGTGTTGCAACCTCATCCACAAACCATAAATGAACGATCCCAAGACAAAGGCTCCAAAGTAAATGCCAGACTTTCTATGAAGTTTAAAGATATTTCCTGATTTTCTCTTTAGCCTTCCCTTGAGCATAGCCCCAGTTGTGAGAGCATAGCCCATAAGTAACAGGCTGATGATAGCTATCAGAGCATGGCCTATCCAGTTTTCGTACGCCAGAGCAATGCCACCAATAATCAAAAGTAAAGCTAGACCTATGTATATATCCGATATCGCTGATCTTCGATTTGATTCATCAGAGATTTGGGCTCCCTCCATTGTCCCTATCAAATGCAAAAAACATAGCTACTTTCCGTATGAATTCTTATTAAATACTCATGATGTAAAGTTGAAGTGTGATATCTATTTTGTATCATGTCTAAAATTTCGAGCTTATTTTCTCAAAGTTCCAAAAAAAGGAAAACCCTTTATGATTTCAGGTCTTTGTGGTTTTTTCAAAGTTCCAACAACAGGAAAACCCTTTATTATGCCAGGCCCGTGTGCTGACTTATTCAATTCTTCAGTGAGATCCTTCCCTGCAGTGTGTCCCTTATGTATGCCACCTTTCCAAAGATCGCTATTAGACACGTCATAGACTTTACCTTGATAGGCAACGTATGTCGTCCCATTTTTACCGTTATACTCTGCAAGTTCTTTAAGTGTATATTCTTTTGTTTTCGGTATCTCTGTCACATTCTGAATTTCAATTGCAGTCTGTCTTTCAGTTGCCTCTTCTCCAGCCGGAGTTACAGCCTGTTTTTGAGTTCCTGTTTCGTTTGGAGTTACCGGTTTATTTCCCATACATCCTATTGCTAGGAATAGGCCTAACAACACTATCATTGTAATCAGTGCTTTTCTCATTATTTCCCCCATAAAAATATAAGTTGCTTTATAATTTAGATTTTGCCGTTTTTCTTGAAACAACTTCTTCTCAAATATTAAATAAAAAAGATTGTTTTGTAAAAATTTAGTTAACAGAGTTTAAATTTAATTGGAAATAATTTCCTGGGTTATACCCAAAAGTCAATGGACAACAAAGAGTTTATCAGCGCAAAAGAAGCAATTTTGAGAGCCGACATCTCCCCTTGTAGTCGATCTCTTTTTCCTTCTCTTCTTGTATTATCCGATCAACAAGCTCAAAAGTCCTCTTTGAACTTAAATAGTAGTACTTTAGAATTGACAGATTAACGAAGGCAATCGTAAATTCCCTGCGGGTAGGGTCAAAAACTTCAGTTTCCATGCTATTTTGATTATTCAGTGATCTTCATCCAGGAACATCCTTCTCAATACTAAGTCTCAGATGCTCGTTGGTAGAAATCCTACACGTATGTAGACCAGACACCAGCTTGCCTTCATGACTTGATAATTTGATTATCATAAAAATCTATGTGTTTTAGCTTCTTTTGAGCCAATTCCTATAGGCAAATTGCAGGAAATTCTTGGGCATATGCAGGTCTTTTAATGTAAACTATGTATAAATTTATTGAAGAGCTTATCCCGAAACTCAAAATCTGAGTTTTGAATCTCGTATTTTAGAACAGTCAATCGAATATACGATCATGGAAAATGATCGTGAGAACTCCTGATGATTAGGGATAGAATAGGCTTTGGGAAAGGCTCAAATTTAGTATTTTTATAAAATATAAGCTTTATAAAATGCTGTAGTGATGAATAATTTGCAGAATTTAACTAAATAAAATCGGTTTCTGATAATTATAGAATTCTTAATTATATTTCTATAGTATTTATATTTTGTGACGAATATAGTCGGTGTGAGAAATTGTGAAAACACTCTCAGGCATGTAAATCATCAGCATATAACATGTAAATAGACATCCCAATATGCAAATGATTTACCAATAATATTTGCTAATGAGGAACGAATCGAAAGACATTCAATAAAGAAAACTATATTCATAAAACTATA
>NZ_DAGK01000010.1:0-19082 GCF_002495725.1 Methanosarcina sp. UBA411 | reverse complement strand
AAAACTATATTCATAAAACTATACTCATAAAACTATATTCACAAAACTATATTCATAAAACTATACTCATAAAACTATATTCACAATTGCATCTAATTAAGTAAAAATCTGGAGGGTTACAAATGTGGCATAGCTACTGCAGATATGATAGATATAGGCACTGCTGGTGGTGCACAGGTAATTGCCGCGGTGGTAGATACTAATAAATCTTAGAAACTTTTAGAGACCAAATTGAAACTATTAGGATTTACACAATTGAAAGTACAAAATATTGAAGGTTTAATGCTATCAATTTATTTATTTAACTGCGTAAGTCCTATCTATATAAAAGGATACACACATTAATTTTGCCTATGTGTTTCCTACCTTTTTTGCGTTGAATATAATGGTTGTTGGCAGTAGACTGTATTCCGATTGTCTATAGAATGGTTGAGTTTAGAAAAGCATACCCGATCCAAACTCTAAAAGTAATTTTATTGTTAGCCATCCTGCAGGTAGAAGGTAGGCTGAACCAGCAGTTACTCTAAAATAACAATATACAAAAGATTATACCTCTTAAAGCTAGACTAATTCTAAGGCCGTGTGTAAAATCTGAAATTATAAACGTAACAAGGATAAGCAGTTCATATAATCTACAATTAAAGGATTGTACCTATACTAATTATTTTAAAAAATTGTAGAAAGCCTGGAAGATTTTTTTGCTCCTGTTACCTATCCCCCGATAAAGCAACCCAAAAAATCTTCATTCAGTATATTCTTTGGATTAGGACATCTTCCAGGCAATTTTTTATTCACATACCCTACCAGTCAGTCACTTTCCCCTTTATTTTGACCCATCCGTTTTTTTCTTATTGGTCTGCCCATTGATTTTGATTCGTTCGTTTTGGTCTTATTCTCTAACTCTCGTGGAGTTACAATCTATAATTATTCCTAAACTTATTTAAAATAAATTATATCAAAAATTGGTTCTGAACAAATAATATCTTCGTATAAAATGTTTTTTTAATGAACAACATTTAAATATTTATTATTTTATTATTAAATGACTTATTCTAAAGATATAAGGTTACACTTATTCATAAAAACTAAAGTGTATTAAAAGCAATATTTTACCATAAAATTGTTGCTATTCCTTTGATTTGGAGATCGCTTTTCAAACAAATAACTAATATAAAAGCCAAAAATAGCTATCTTTTTAGATTATGCTGCTATTATTCAATTATCCAGCTGTTCTCCTAAAATTACTTTTATAATTGCTTTATTTGAGCAATTATTGAGAACTCTATCTATCAAGATCTGGTTATGGATGGGCATTGTTTATCACTGGTCATTTTTTGCATCCATTAACCCTGTTGCGCATATTTTTGGCGTTCTTTTTGTACTAAGGGATTAATATTCTTATTTGAAGGAATTGTTAGAAACAATCTTGCATTTTCATTTGGAAAAGACTGGTATTCTGCTGTTGGTATAGTGCTAATGCTCTTTGGTCCTATTGTATACCCAATTATGGGGCAGTTCCTGGGCCATAATTATCCCAGCACTCCGACTTTTGGTCTCCCATGCCGACAACTATCTTCACAATCGGTGCCCTTTTGCTGGCTAATAGATCTCCAAAGTATGTAGCTGTAATCTCTCTGTTATGCAGTTATCGGTTTTTCGGCCTCAATATCCTTAGGTGTAGAAGACGTCTCTTTACTCATAGCTGGTCTGATTGGAATGGTGCTATCATCATCAAACGTGTGAAGGTAACTCAGAAAACAGGCCAGATAAGCCAATAGTTTTGGGAGAATATTCTGCATTTTTCTGACCTGTCCTCTAACATTTTCTGACTTATTGCTCTCTGATAGCTTCTAACTTGTCTTCCTGCGTGAATTAACTGGATCAGAGATAATACAGGCGAGATTTTCTGGCTCAACTTATTTAATTAATTCACTCTTATATACTGAATACTAGATGTCCGCCGACTTTTACCTGTATATTAAAAAACCAAAAGAGGTTCTGGATACTTGAGTCTTTACTCAAGCCTGTATGCTGATTAACAATTCGATTTTTATTCATCTGCTATTATGAAAGTTGATTCTGAACTCATTTATTCCATAACCTATAGGAATATAGGTTTTATGACCGATAACCTAATATTCAACGTAAAAAATTGTAAGAAACGCATAGGCAGAATTTACAGATCTTTTGATACACTGTCGAATAGACCTAATAATCAGTATCTTTGAAGTGCAGATTTATAAATAGTCCATCATTATTAAGTTGTTAATATTTCCTAATGGAACTTCCAGCCTAACAGTTTCTTATTTCTCATTTACTCAAGCAGTGTGTTCTATCATTACTGAAGTCCGGAATAAAAAATTGAAAACAAAACCGAGTGTATTGTTGGAAACATTAACCAATTAAAAAGGACAGCTAAAGTATCCTTGTTACTAAACCCAGAATCAAAGATATCTTTGAGGCTTTTCTAAGGAATATAACTTATCATTTTTAATTTTTTTGTATCCCAAGTTCTATATTCTATTAATATTAATTACCACCTCGAATATTATATTTAGAACTGGCAAGTTATGGACGCTTTTAAACTCAAAGCGCTTGTCTGATTTACTGGAGATAAAACTGGATGTATTATGATGAAGCCGCAGATGCGGTTCTAAAAACCCTGAACACGTCCGAAAGCGGGCTAAGCTCGGCAGAAGCGGAAAAACGGCTTGAAAAATACGGAAAAAACGAACTTCAAGAAGGAGAAAAGACTTCGGTTATAAAACTTTTTCTTTCCCAGTTCAAGAGTTTCCTTATTATAATTTTGATTGCTGCAGCACTGGTTTCCGCTTTCCTTGGAGAGCTTGTCGATGCTTTTGTGATCATGTTTACTGTGATCCTTGCCGGCGTGCTCGGTTTTGTTCAGGAGTACAGGGCAGAAGAGTCGATCAAACTTTTGAAATCATTGACCAGCCCCGAAGCCCTAATTATAAGGGACGGAAAAGAAGTAAAAGTTCTTTCTTCCCTACTTGTTCCGGGCGATGTTTTGATTTTGCAAGCAGGAGACCGGATTCCTGCGGATGCAAGATTACTTGAGGCTCTCTCTCTGAAAGTAGACGAATCCTCCCTTACCGGAGAATCCGTTCCTGTAGAAAAGAGCACAAATATTTTTCCTCCCGAAACCCCACAGCCTGACAGGAAAAACATGGTTTATACCGGAACCTCAGTCACTTACGGCAGGGGAAAGGCCGTTATTACGGCAACAGGCATGAGTACTGCTTTTGGGAAGCTGGCCGGGCTTCTGGGAGAAATCGAAAGGGAGAGAACCCCCCTTCAGGAGAAACTTGATCAGTTCGGGCGCTGGCTCGGGACTGCAACCCTTATAGTTGTGGCTTTTGTGGCTATACTTGGGATCTTCCAAGGCTTCGATCCTTTTGAAATGTTCCTATGGGGAGTTGCCCTTGCTGTTGCTGCAATTCCGGAAGCTCTCCCGGCAGTTGTGACAGTCGGACTTGCTCTCGGAGTCCGAAGAATGGTAAAAAGGCATGCCCTTGTAAGAAAACTGCCATCAGTCGAAACGCTTGGCTCCACCAACATTATCTGTACCGACAAGACCGGGACGCTAACACAGAACAAAATGATAGTTGAGAAGGTGTATGCAAACGGAACTCTCTTTACTGTTACAGGTGAAGGATACAAGCCCACAGGAAATTTCTTCAAGGGAGACAGTCCCGTTTCTAAGGATGTACACCTTCACAGGCTGCTGGTTACAGGAGCCCTTTGTAACGATGCAGGGCTGGCTGAGGAAGAAGGTAAATGGGATATTATAGGCGACCCTACCGAAGGAGCTCTCGTAGTCGCCGCAGCTAAAGGAGGTCTCTGGAAAAACGCACTTGAGGAGAAACACGAGCGTAAAGGGGAAGTTCCTTTCTCTTCCGAAAGGAAAATGATGACTACCCTGCATACGTCTGAAGATGGACTGTATGCGCACTCAAAAGGAGCTCCTGAAGTTATCCTTGCCTCCTGTACGAAAATTCTCCTTGAAGGGCGTGAGGAAGAGTTAACCCCGGAAAGGAAACAGGAAATCCTGAATGTCGTAAACGACCTGGCAAACCAAACCCTCAGGGTTATGGGGTTTGCCTACCGCAAGGTTCCGGAAGACATTCTGCCTGAAGAAGCTGAGAAAGAGATGGTTTTCTCAGGGCTTACAGGTATGCGCGATCCTCCAAGAGAGGAGGTAAAGGTTGCAATTGCTACCTGTACCAGCGCAGGAGTTCGAACCATAATGATTACAGGCGATCACAAGACCACGGCTTTTGCGATCGCAAGGGAACTTGGGATTTACCGGGAAGGAGACCTTGTTCTTACAGGCACCGAACTTGAAGCCCTTAGCGACAGAGAATTTGAAGAGATCGTGGAGAAAGTCTCGGTCTATGCAAGGGTTTATCCAGAGCATAAGCTGAGGGTGGTTGAAGCTCTCAAGAAAAAAGGCTATATCGTTGCAATGACCGGAGATGGAGTAAATGATGCTCCTGCCTTAAAAGCCGCAGATATGGGCATTGCGATGGGTATTACAGGCACGGATGTCAGCAAGGAAGCATCGAGCATGATCCTGACCGACGATAACTTTGCGTCCATCGTGTCAGCCGTTGAAGAGGGCCGGAATATCCTGAAAAATATTAAAAACTTTATTGCCTATGGTCTTACCTGTCATATAGGTCTGGTTCTCATCGTCCTTGTCGGAGTGCTTGCCTGGCAGACCCTGCCTGTTATTGCAGTCCAGATTCTCTGGATTAACCTTATTACGGACGGCCTGCCTCCAATGGCGCTTTCTCTGGAAGCTCCTGACAGGGGACTTATGAAACAGAAACCAACTAAGGCAACAGAAGGGCTGGTTTCCAAGAGAATGCTTATAGCAAGCCTTGGGCTAGGACTTTTGATTGCAATCCAGTCTCTCTGGGTCCTTCATGAGTCTCTCAACAACGGGGTGCCCCTTCCAAAGATCCAGACTATGATCTTTACCCTGGTGGTTATTTCCCTGATGTTCAACGCCTTTAACTGGCGTTCGGAGAGGTATTCGGTCTTCTCTTTGGGAATCTTTACCAACAAATCCCTTATTTATGCCGTATTGAGCACAGTAATCCTGCAGCTTGCTGCAATTTACTTGCCTATTATGCAGATCGCTTTCCAGACTGTTCCCCTCTCGCTTTCCGACTGGGCAATGATAATTCCACTGGCTTCGACTACACTTATAGTCATGGAGTTTGTTAAGTATCTGGAATGGAGAACGCACAGGTAAAGTAAGGAAATAGGGTTTGCTTTTAAGCATACCCTTTTCTATTTTTCATTATAAATTTTCAGAAATTGAAGGCTTTTTAGGAGCAATAAGGGCTAATCCCCGCCTTTTCAAAGGTGTGATACAGCCCGTCAACTTTCAACATAGTAACTTTTATTTAGGTAAAAATGCGTATATATTCGTTATGCCTAAAGTTAATCATTATAGAATCTACCCAACAAAATCTCAAGTGACAAAGTTAAATGAAACTTTGGAATTGTGTAGATGGGTCTATAATGAAACTTTGGCACTCAGAAAAAATGCTTGGGAAACGGAACAAAAGAGAATCAGCTATTATGATTCTAAGAAAATGATTCCTATCTGGAAAAAAGATAAACTAGAACTGAAAAATGTTCATTCTCACACTCTTCAAGATGTAACTATGCGTGTTGATCTTGCTTTTCAAGCTTTTTTTCCGTAGAGTAAAAGCAGGGGAAAAACCAGGATATCCAAGATTCAAAGGTAAAGGTTGGTATGACAGTATTACTTACCTGCAATCAGGGTTTTCCTTAAACAGTAATATATTGAGTCTCTCCAAAATTGGAGATATAAAAATCAAGTTACATAGACCATTTGAAGGAAACATTAAACGTTTAACTGTAAAAAGAACTTCAACCGGAAAATGGTTTGTATCAATTCTTACTGATTTTGATTATTATACCCCTCTTAAACATTCTGATAAATCAGTAGGTATTGATGTAGGTATTCTTTCATTTGCTACCTTATCAAACGGAACTTATATTCCAAATCCTCGATTCTACATTCAAGAAGAAAAAGCTCTGGCTAAAGCTAATAGAAGATTTTCAAAGACAGAAATGGGTACTCTTGAAAGAAAGAAATGCCTTAAAACATTATGTAGAGTCCATGAAAGAATCGCTAACAAAAGAGAAAATTTTACTCAAAAACTCAGTAAAAATCTTGTAGATCATTACGGCATAATCTGTTTTGAAGATCTTAACATTAAGAACATGTCAAGAAATCACAATCTTGCTAAACATATCCTTGATGCTGCTTGGAGTAAACTCGTAACTTATACTTCCTACAAAGCTGAAAATGCTGGTAGAAAAGTAGTTCTTGTTGATCCTAAGAATACATCAAAGATGTGTTCAAATTGTGGAATGTTGGTAGAAAAAGACCTGTCAGAAAGAACTCATAATTGCCCTTTCTGTAGCTTATCTATTGACCGTGACCTTAATGCTTCTATTAATATTCTCAGATTGGGACTACAATCTGGCCGTAAAACCGGAAGATGCCCCTCACTGAAGTGAGGGGAGTAGTCACATTTGTTTTAACTTACAGATACTTGTTCGTTTGATCACAAACGCTCGCTCGTTTGATCCGCGTTGATTTTTCTGGATTTAATGGCCGAATCATTTTGGTTCTTGATTATAAAGTCGGAGTAACTGAACATTAAACTTGAAAGCCTGACTAACTGAGCCCTTAAACTTGAAAATGTGGAACACAGCTAAATGATATTAAATAAAATGCCCCTGTAATCATTTATAGGACAAAAAACAATAAGTATGAACATTATGACCCCAATAAACAGGGAAAATCCCACTTGCCCGGAATTTATCATAGGCATCGAGCCGCCAGCCAACAGGACGGAAAAAGCACTCTGGTTTATTTTCCGGGGCCGCGAGATTCTCCTAAAGCTTAATAAAAACCCCGGAGCAATTCCTAAACTGCTGGACTTTGGAGAGCTCGGACTTTCGGGAATTCGGGAACAATATCTAGGAACCCTTGAGGGAACTCACTGTTATTCAGTTGAACTTTCTGAAGACGTACAGGCGCCTGAGGGAATGAGGTTTGTGGATCTCAGACAGGCGTATTCGGAGATGAATGAGAAGTGCTTTGCACTTGTGAATAAAGCAGTCCAGATTATGGAGTGGGACAGGACGAACCAGTTTTGCAGCCGCTGTGGGACAAAGACCCTGCAAATGCCCGGAGAAAGGGGAAAAGAGTGTCCTGACTGCGGGGAGCTTTTCTATCCGAGGATCTCACCTGCCGTGATCGTACTTATCCGGAAAGGGCATGAGATTTTACTTGCAAGATCCCCTAATTTCCCGCCAAGAATGTATGGTTTGATAGCCGGTTTCGTTGAGCCAGGGGAATCAGCTGAAGCTGCGGTAGTCAGGGAAATCAGGGAAGAAGTGGGAATTAAGGTCAAAAATATCAATTATTTCGGAACACAGGCCTGGCCGTTTCCTAATTCTCTGATGATCGGATTTACTGCTGAGTACGATTCAGGGGAGATCCAGCCAGATGGGTTTGAAATCGAAGATGCCCGATGGTTTTCGGTTGAAAATCTGCCTGAACTGCCTGGAAAAATAAGCATTGCAAGAAAACTGATTGACTATTTCCTTAAAGAAGAAGGGATTGAAGTTTAAAGCCAGATTGATAATTCAATTCAATTGATAGTTCAATTCAGGATTTTATTCTTCCCGCTGCAACCTTTTTTAATTCTTTTTATCATTTCTCAGTATCATTCTCAGGATGTTCATCGGACTTGCCGTGTGCCAGGTATTTTTCGTTCCATAACCTGAGAAGGAACATTACAATTCCAATTACCATCACAGGGTCTATTGAAGCAGAAACCATATCTTCATACTTGGAAAGATAGAAGTTATTGCGGAAATCAACTCCGTGATAGCAGTTTTTAACCGTATACTTTTGGGATAGGCTAATTATAAAGAAAAAACCCGTGCTATCAATTTTTTTTAATATCCCTTAATTGCTTCCACAACTGTTGCTAATGATATTATTATGATTGTTATTATTAATACTGTTTTGATAGTCATTCAATCTCTCCAAATTCATCGGATAAAAAATAAGTTAGAAATATGTTTCAATTGTGGCATTCTTTTTTAATTCGTCGGATTCGGCAACAACTACATCCAATTTATTTTTATAAGTGCCTCTATCTCCATCGCGTTCAGTAGCATCGGGATAAACCTCAAGGCTAATATCAAATTTTATGGCCTTATTGTTGATATTATCACTCATTTCAATATAAGTTTTATATGTGATTACTCGGGACATTAATCGAAAGTATTGATAATCTTCTCCTACTAGTGATACTTCACTTGCAATAGGATATAAAATAGGACTGTTTTCATTAATAGGGTCTTCATTGTTCATCTGTTCCAATACTACAATCTTTGAAAAGGAAATATCTGCAAGAACAGATTCGTTTGTCCTGAATTCTAGCATTGGACCATGTTTGGTACTTACAATAGAAGTCGTCCAGTTTCCATTGAGTGATTTGTTGTCGAGTGACTCAGTAGTATTTTCAAAATATATTCCTCTTATGTACTTCTCTGGCGTGTGGAAAACACGCTCTTGTAGGAGACTTTTGAAAAAAGATGGTTCTTCCTGAGAAGGCGTGAGTGCAAAAACTCCTTCTTTTGTTGCAGGAATTGGAACTAAAATTTTAGTTGTTCCCAAGACTTCAGTTCCTGAAAGACCACTTATTTTAACAGTATATTCGTAATGTGGCCTTAATTCGTCAGCCCTCCAGTCTCTTAGATTCATTTCAACAACATATAGTCCACTTAATACTATCAATAGGAGTATTAAAAAGAAATAAGTGATTATTTTTTTCACTGTTTCATCATCCTTAATTGAAAAATGAGAAAATGAGAAGATTCACCTTCTCATGTATTTAACAAGGCCTATATTTTACTTGGTAGATTTCGTAATTCTTAGGCAAGGCTATCTAAACTTTGTAAATTATTAAAGCAAAGAACCATGTCCCTTGGGCATGAGGAGTTTAGTCTTGTCTTCCAGTTTGCCTGAACCTTGCACATATATTAAAAAAGCAACTGTAATATATGAAAATTTTTAATTCTCATATAAATATACTCACTTGAATATAATATTTATTTGTCTTCGGTTAAGATATGAATCATTACAAATGTGTTATTTTGTCCCATCCGAACAGGTTAATGGTCAATTTGTATCTGAGTGGCATTATATCTCACATTCCGTAGTATTTTTTGAAAATCAATATTTTTCATGATAGCGTTTTTGGAACAGATGCAAATAAGATCGCTCCAGATAGGTTAGATTCTTTTAGAACAAAACCAGCGATTTCCAGATGTTACTGATTATGACCTCGGGCTGAACTCACCTATCTCGTATGGAGTAGGCGAGAATCAAGAATATAAAATGGAATAGAAGCAAAAAATTCAACCTCAAATTCGAAAGAATTTAAGATTATTCTCTCTTTTTCTTCTCAGGTGCCACGGGTTCGGTTAAAAAAAATCCAAACGATGAGAAATCTTTGACATCCATTTTGTGAGAATTCTCACCGGAAGAGATAGCAGGAGTGATGAACCGGAAAAACTCACTGGCAAACTGCTCGTAGCTGAATCCTTCCGCCCCGATCACCAGTTTCCATTTAGTTTCTATTGACAGGATACCCATGAAGGAGATCATAAGGTACATCGAGGTAAGAAATGGATCGAGATCGGCACGGATTGTACCGTCATCGATACCCTCCTGGATCGCATCTCGCAGGAGCAGACGGCAGGTACCGTATCCTTTTCCAATCTCTGCGGTGCACGGGTTTTCTTTGGAAAAGCGCTCAGAACCGTAAAAATGGATCATCCGAAGATAATCAGGGTATTCCTGTGCATACTGGTAATAGGCCTGGCCCATCAGGGCTACCTTGACAATGCCCGGCACCTGTTTTTCCATGCATTTCATGTATTTTTCCTTAAGGATCTGGATACCGCGGAGTACAATGGTTGCAAAAAGTGTCTCCTTATTTTTAAAATATAGATAAATGGTAGCCTTATTCAGTTCGACCTCGCGGGCGATATCTTCCATGGAAACATCTTCATAACTTCGAGAAAAAAAGAGACGCTCGGCTGCATCGATAATCTCTGTTTTTCGCTGTTCCTTTTCTCGTTGCCTTCTATCGGCAATTCCCATAGTTTCACTTCACCTGATCCATAATTATAGGCTCGTATTAATATTATGACTGTTAATTATATGATTTAATTATATGATTTAATTATATGATTTAATTATATGATTTAATTATATGATTTAGTTGTATGATTTAGTTGTATGATTTAGTTGTATGATTTAGTTGTATGATTTAGTTACATGATTTAGTTACATGATTTAATTATATAATTCAAGGAATGAATGTACTCCAATTTTCCGCTTTTACCAATCAGGATAATATTCGGGATATATTCGGGATATATTCATTAGATAAAACATTCAGGCTCCTTCGGCTGGCTATATAGTGTATGGAGACGCACTGATGCGTCTTTAACCAGCCCGGGTTTCATAGTTCTGGCACTTTGTGGGCAGTTTTTGATACACGCACAGCAGGTAATGCATTTTTCTATATCAATCAAACGGGAATTTTCTGCATCAACAGCACCTACAGGACACAACTCTGCACAGGTTCCGCACTGTGAACACCCATCACTGACTGCGATAAAATCAACAGTCCACAATTTTGTAACTCCTTCATAAGGATAAATGCCAGGCACATGTACATTAGAAACATGAGAGATTGATGAAACAGATTGCAGTTTTTCACGTATTTTCTGTCCAAATACTTCTGCGTGGTGTAAATCATCTTTATCTGGACGTCCTTCTGCTGTTGGTGTCTCGGAATTTGAGAATGAGTGTTCTCCAATATATGCTGCACAGGCAATGGGAATACATCCACATTTCATTACAATATTTTTTAGTTCGAGCAGTGCATTGTCATACACACGATTACCATAGACAACAACACAAACCGTCGGTGTATTATGAGCCTGAATTGTATTCAGCCATTCATTTAATAATGCCGGCACTCTCCCCATATAAACTGGAACTCCAACAACAAGCAATTCATTTTCCGATGTCTGCAGTGGTTGTTTTCTTGCCTCCGGTCTGGTAATATCAATTAATTCCACGGTGCCTGGATCAATACCATGCGCAATGCCCTGAACAATCGCTTTTGTTGTTCCGGTAGGTGAAAAATAGACTAATTTCACGGATTCTATTTTCATTTCACTTACTCCATCAATTGTGTAACTCCAAGGTATATTATAACTCTTGGTGATTAAATAACTATTGGTTAGTAAATAACTATAAGTTAGCTTAAAATTATTTCCCAGGGAAAAATATCAGATACCTGACGAAAGCTAAAATTTTGTTTGGGTTGATAAGAAATTGTCATCCAGAGAACTCCCAAGAAAAATCGCATAAGGAAACGGTAATTTCTGTCCGTTATGATCTCTGAAGTGCTGCAGGACTGCAGATTTTTCTGGTTTCTGGCTTTTCTGGGATTAGTGACCATCTCTCAGAGCTATAGGGCTTTTTGCTCCGCTTTTCACTTCGGTTTTTAGGAATTTCAATAGATGAAGGCTTTGAGATTTGTGACCCTCTAGGGACCCGCTCCGATTTTTAGGATTATGATTAAAGCATTACGGTTTAATTATGCGACAGTGCCCTAAGTGCTCTGAATTGGGGGTAATGGTCACAGATAAACAAATGAACTAAGTTACAAACCACAAAACCCAAAAACTACCAATATCAAAATAGAGAAATAGTGATAAGTATGTTTGATTGGCTTCAAAGCCTGAAAGATGATGATGAAATAGCTATCTTTGCAGGTGCAGGGATATCAAAGGATTCTGGATTACCCTTAGCAAATGAACTGAAAAGATTGATACTATCTAAATTAATGGCCGAAAAGGAGGACATTGAAGAGATAACACATTCTGGAATGCCCTTTGAATATTTTACACAATGTTTACCTATCGAAATAAGTGAGAAAATTTTTAAGATTTTTAAATATGGAGAACCTAATACAAATCATCTTCTAATTGCAAAATTAGCAAAACTAGGCATTGTCAAAAACATATTAACTACAAACTTTGATCTTCTCTTTGAAAAAGCATTAAAAGGTGAAAAGCTTGATTTTTCCACTTACTACACGGACAATGACTTTGCAGGTGTAGATTTGGAGAATTCAAGGAGTGGAATCAACTTATTTAAAATTCATGGAAGTATTGAAAACTATGAATCCTTAAAGCATTCTTTAAATAAAGTAGGTAAAGGGTTTACTCCGAATGAAAAAAATATTATGGATTATCTCTTTTTAAACGGCTCACATGATAAAGTTATAGTCTTAGGTTATAGTTGTTCAGATAAATTTGATATAAATCCGTATCTTCAAAGCTTAGCAAATAATAAAAAGAGGATTCTTATAGTTCAGCATGATGAAGTCTATAATAGCTTTGATAGGATAGATGAGTTAATAGATCTGGGTGTTAATACCCCATTCTATAGCTTTGATGGAATCAGAACAATATGTAACACTCGAACGTTTATTGAATATTTTTGGAACATTTATGAAAAAGAAATTGGATGTTTTATTGATCGGAAAAGTACCTTGAAGTGGGAAATATATATAAATTCTTGGGGCAAGAATATTCGTAATTGTGGGATACGTGAAATAGTTGCTGGAGAATTATTTAATTCAATCTCAAGTTTTGATAAAGCAAAAAAATATTACTTGAAATCTTTAGCGATTGCTACAAGGTGTAAAGATCCATATCTTATATATCATGGTCATTTATCTTTCGGAAAATTATCTCACCAATTGCAAGAATATGATGATGCATTTTTCCACTTCAACAAAGCCTTAGAGGCAATAGATAATCATGATTTCGGTTCTAATCACGTATTAGCGAAAAATGAGTTTGCTAAAGCCTATTGTAAAGCCAATTGTTATTCATGTATAGGACAGGCATATGCTGCTGTAGAGAATTACAAGGAAGCAGTTAGAAACTATAATTTGGGGTTGAATATATACAAACTGTTAGGAGATGACCAAGAAGCCAGAGTATACATGGAGCTTGGAATGTGTTATGAAGAGTTAGGAAATATTGATAATGCCTTCAAATATATGAGTAAATCATTAGAGATGAAAAAAATAATTGGCGATCTGATAGGAATCGCAAACTGTTATAGTAACTTGATAAAGCTGTATAGAGTAAATGATCCATTGAAATCAATTCAATGTGGTAAAAAAGCAATTGAATACTTTGAAAAAATCGGTAAGAAGAGCGAAATTGGCATGAGCTATGTAAATTTAAGTATAACATACAACCATTTGAACCAAGTAGAAGACGAACTGAAATGTCTGAAAAAAGCTGAAGAAATCTTTTCACAGTGTGGACACTCAAGTCATCTAACGACATCTTTAAAGTATATTCTTGCTTTTGCATCACGTGAAAATGACCATGGGTTAAAGAAAGAATATGAAGAAAAAATAAAGGTCATAAGTTCAAGCAATTCGTATTCTTTTGATTAATTAAACTGACCAGCCTATGAACTGTTCGGATATCCTGGAGGGGTCACAACCAATTGATTTTATACAATTTCATTATATGTGTTGCACTTCGGGCACAGAAAAACGGTATTTGTTATCTGACCCTCGAACACATTTTTACAAATTACATTCCTACAATCAGGATTTCCACAAATATAGTCAACATTGCCTTCACCTACAATGAAAGCGAAATCCTTAGAGTTATCACCACTTTTTAAAACTGGTCGACTTCCCTTTTCAGGTTTTTTATTACCTTCATTGCAATTTTAATTTTTTCATTGGGACTCATTTCACCTCCGCATCTCACCATCCTTTAACTACAGCATGCATTGCATTTATGAATGATTTGATTTCAAAAAAGCTTAAAGTTATCTTTTCATTGCATTTGCAACAAATTAGTTTTCCGTCAGAATCAAGCATATTTTTGAGTCCTGATCGACATAATACCCAGAAGAACCTCTTAAGGAAACAGTAATGTGTGAGATATATAGCAAAAATTGGTCGTGAAACTAAAAAGGAAATATATTATAATGTAGATTGTATTGAACTAAGGTGCAAAGATGGAAAACAGATACCAGATAATAGATCTCGAAACATGGAAAAGAAAAGATTATTGTCAAATATACAGGAATGCAGTGCAGCCTCAATATTGTGTGAGTTTTGAACTTGATGTGACGAAATTTAAAAAGCACGTTAAAGAAAATAACTGGTCATTTACGATGGCATTTATATTTGCCGTTACGAAATGCGCAAATGAAATCGAAGAATTTCGGTATCGTTTTCTTGATGGTGAAGTTGTGTTATACGAGTCCATTGACACCTCATTTACATATCTGGATAAAGAAACAGAATTATTTAAGGTAGTAAATGTTCCCATGCAGGACACGATTGAGAAGTTTATACAACTGGCAACCGTAACGACAGAAAATCAAAAAGAACATTTTACAGAACCTGTAGAAAACGATGTATATCAGTTCTCTGCCTTGCCGTGGATAACGTTTACGCATATTTCGCACACGGATTTCGGAAACAGGGAAAAAGCGCAGCCAATATTTGATTGGGGAAAATATCAGGAAAGAGAAGGCAAATTTATGATGCCGTTTGCAGTCCAGGTTCACCATGCATTTGTTGATGGTATTCATATCGGCAAACTTGCGGATAAGCTGCAGAGATACCTGGATGAAGTGTAGATTATAAGATAATGGGAGGATCAGTGGTTCACTATTTTTACTTTTTTTAAAGTTAGATGTTCAGAATATTGGATTTCACAGTAACTCCTGTGCATAAAACATTAAAATTACAAGATGAAAAATGTCCTGAAAAATAATGACATGAGTACTGGAAAAAGATATAGCAATAAATGTTAACCAGAGATAATATAAGGTTTAAATTATATTCTTAGAAAAGTAAAATACTAAAATTTGCCTTTACAGGGGAAAAGGTTTTGAGGTTTTGTCAGGTCTGCGGGGAAGAAATAATTTACATGCTTAAATTCTGCTGGAAATGATTTTTTTCTAATGGACTTGATGATGTCTTCTTAATGTGAACATAAAAAAGTTACTTGAGAGCACATAGCTGAGGATATTTTATGAAAGGCGCCAAGTGTACGAATCCAATGGATAAAAATCAATTAGGTGAGCCCCTTCCAAGCAGAAACCAAACTGTGGGGGATACTCCTGAATTAACTACAGTAGCAGGAGCTCCGGTGGAAAGCAATCAGGATAGCATGACAAGCGGTAAACGCGGGCCTCTTATGCTTCAAGATATCTGGTTTTTGGAAAAATTAGCACATTTTGACAGAGAAGTAATCCCAGAGCGCAGAATGCATGCAAAAGGCTCAGGAGCGTTTGGAACATTTACTGTAACTCACGATATAACCAATTACACTAAAGCAGCCATATTTTCTGAAGTAGGAAAACAAACTAAAATGTTTGCACGCTTTTCTACTGTAGCGGGTGAGCGTGGAGCAGCTGATGCAGAGCGTGATATCCGTGGTTTTGCTTTGAAGTTTTACACTGAAGAAGGTAACTGGGATATGGTGGGGAATAACACGCCTGTGTTCTTTTTTAGAGACCCTCTAAAGTTCCCTGATCTGAACCACGCTGTTAAACGTGATCCGCGTACCAATATGCGGAGCCCAAATACTAATTGGGACTTCTGG
Source organism: Methanosarcina sp. UBA411 (assembly GCF_002495725.1). Taxonomy (NCBI): domain Archaea; kingdom Methanobacteriati; phylum Methanobacteriota; class Methanomicrobia; order Methanosarcinales; family Methanosarcinaceae; genus Methanosarcina; species Methanosarcina sp. UBA411. Next base: position 3,251 of record NZ_DAGK01000010.1, on the reverse strand, counting down.
ACATCTTTACCCGAAGCTCTGCTACAGGTAACTATTATTATGGGTGACCGTGGACTACCTTCTTCTTACAGGCACATGCATGGATTTAGCAGTCATGCTTACAGTTTAATAAATAAAGATAATAAGAGAGTATGGGTAAAGTTCCATTTCAGGTCACAGCAGGGCATAAGAAACCTCACCGACCAGGAAGCTGAAAAAGTTGTCGGAATGGACCGTGAAAGCCACCAAAGAGACCTTTACGAAGCCATTGAAAAAGGCAAGTTCCCAAAATGGAAAATGTATATACAGGTTATGACAGAGGAACAGGCCAATTCTATGAAGAATAATCCTTTTGATCTAACTAAAATGTGGCATAAAAAGGATTTTCCATTGATACCGGTGGGTGAATTTGAATTAAACAAGAATCCTGAAAACTATTTTGCAGACGTGGAACAGGCTGCTTTTTCACCAGCTAACGTAGTCCCGGGGATTGGTTTTTCCCCGGACCGTATGTTACAGGGACGTTTGTTCTCTTATGGAGATGCACAGAGGTATAGATTAGGTGTAAATCACCATCAAATACCTGTGAATTATCCTCAGGGTGTTAAAAACTATCACAGCTTCCATAGAGATGGACAGATGAGAGTTGATGGTAATAGAGGAAGTCAACTGCACTATGAACCCAATAGCTATGGAAATTGGAAAGATCAACCTCAATATGCACTTCCGGTTGAAAAAACAGGTTCAACAGATATCTTAAGGTATGATTTCAGAGAAGATGACAGTGATTATTACACCCAGCCAGGCGAGTTATTCAGAGCTATGACTCCTGATCAGCAACAGGTTTTGTTTGAAAATACTGCCAGAAATATGGGAGATTCTACTCTCCAAATCAAGCACAGGCATATTTACAATTGCTATCAGGCAGATCCCGGATATGGTGAAGGTGTTGCAAAAGCATTGGAAATAGATATATCAACCGTTGATTTAAATTTGCCAGCGCGTACTTCAAGAAAAGCCAATTATGAAGCAAACAATAAACATCCTGAATTAAATCAACCTACAATGAAAAAAGATTCAGGCAGGGAGATTGATACGAATGGCGATCCCTACATTGAACCCGAAAATGATCCCTGGCTTTTGTAACTATTGAATAATGAAATGTGGCATTAGCGGTACTATCAGGTCTAAGAGGAATAGACAAATTTATAGGCTCGAATGTAGCTGAAATAATTCCTGGCCCTCATAGACTTGACAATACCTTATTTTTAATGCTCTTGGAGTATGGTAATGATTTGACTCTTAATCTGTTCTCAGGGTTATCCAGGCCATTACAGTATACCCTTAAGCAGGAGAGATGCAGAAAGCAGCAGAAATAAAGTATATCTTGCTCATATATTTCCTTTCCTTCAATGAACATTGCTATTAATTCGTCTGAAACTTCGGGATTTTCATCATATTCAAAGAACCTCTCTGCGTCTTCTCCTTCAAAAACAAGCCCGAGTTCAATAGGTTTTGCCATTTGCGAATCTTCTTTTTATGATTCTACTATCTGTGTTTTAGTGTTATTTATTTTAAAATAAAAACTGTACATTTTAGTCTAAATACGCTAATTATTTATAAACTTCTATCGTAAAATATAGGACATGAATTGTTTTTAATAAGGCCTGTGCATTACTTTAAATGATTATAACCTGAAAAATAATCCAATCCAGCTTATACAACTTCGTATTTGCAAATTGATAAAAATTATTAATTATATTACTAAGTTTTGAAAAACTTGCTTTATTATTAAAAACGTAACTTTTTTATGAAATAAATTACAATACAATTTAAAAAAATAGTAGTCATGAAAAGAATATTTTACACTGCCCAATTGAACAAATTATCATTCTTAGGACTTACGCAGTTGAACTGAGTAATCAATATGCTTTAAAAATTCAACTCTCTAAAATCTATATTATCTCAATGTCTATTGTGCTTGATTATGCACTTCAAGTTCGTAAGTCCTAATTCTCTGTAGGAGATAATAATCATGGAGGAAGATTTTTGCAAAGAAAACTTAGAGAAAATTGAAAAAAGATTCTTCTCCATAGCTGAGATAACGGGGCAATTAATATTTGACGGTGATGCAAAAACAGGAAAGATTGAATGGTCCGGATCCATAGAAGAGTTTACCGGTTACACTCCGGAAGAATTCAGCAAATTTGATTTCGCTGCCTGTAAAACATTGATACATCCAGAAGACAGAGGAAGAGTATGGAGTGCTTTGGAGAATTCTCTAAAGACCGGAGAGAGATTTGGGCAAAAGTTCAGGTTCAGAAAAAAAAATGGGAGCTATATTTATGTGGAAGACATCTCGGTTTTTCTTAAAAATGAAAATAATTATGTATACAGAGGAATCGGCTTGTTTAAAGACATCACAGAAAATAAACATGCTCAGGAAAAACTTAAGGTAAGCGAAGAACACATCGTGAAATATCTGCAAAACTTCAGAGGTATTGGATTTGAGTTAGACAATAATTTCAATCTCGTGCTGTTGCACGGAGCTGTAGAGGAAATTACAGGCTATAAAAGTGAAGAGTTTCTATCAGGAAAAACAAGTTTTGCTCAGCTAGTGAACCCTGAGGATAAAAGCAACTTTCTTCAAAATCGGAAAAAACTAAGCACTGGATCTAACTCCCTAGTTGAACAAGAATATAGAATTTTGAATAAGAATGGGAATATAGTTTGGGTCTTTGAGTCTATTCAGTTTGTACACGATATAGATAAGACAAACCAATTTTACCAGGGTTTCATTCAAGATGTGACTGAAAAAAAAATTGCTAAAGAAATTATTGACAAAGCTGAAAAACTTCGCAAAAAAGAAATTCACCACCGGATTAAAAACAATTTGCAGGTAATCTCCAGCCTCCTAGAATTAGAGTGCGAAAACTTAATGTCCAGTAATCTTGAACATGAAAAAATTACTGAAGCATTTCGAGAAAGCAATAATCGAATTGTATCTATGTCTATAATCCATGAAGAGCTATATAACTCCAAAAATATGGAGACAATCAACTTTGCTTCATACCTAAAAAAATTAACAGATGATCTTTTCAAATCATATAAAGTAGGAAGTTCTGATATACAATTGATCTTAGACGTGGAAGATATTTTTTTTGAAATGGACAATGCAATCCCTTTGGGTATCATTGTCAATGAACTCATTTCTAATTCCTTGAAATATGCTTTTCCAGAAGATAGAAACGGGAAAATTCACATCAAACTCT
>NZ_DAGK01000035.1:212603-229194 GCF_002495725.1 Methanosarcina sp. UBA411 | reverse complement strand
GCCATACTCACCTTATAATACTTTAAATCTATTATAATCTCTGTTTTATAATATCTGTTTTTGAAGCATTTTTTGATTATTGCATATTTTTTAAGTAATTTTTACTGCTTTTGTATATTCAGCTTACAATCTGCTCATTCCTTGCCCATTTTTGTTCTCGTCTGTTAAGTCAATTTACATCTGACGATTTCCAATTGTTTTGAGAAATATATTTAAATGAAATAAAAGGAGATTTTAGATACAGATTTTTGGAAATGCTTAATTAAATCTATAAATATTTTTAAGCTTTCTCATTGTACAAGTTAACCTTGAGCAATATCTGAAACGTTGAAAATTTTCTGATCTTAATCAGGGCTTTCTCATGATGGCCTTATTCATATTTTAAAGGGTAGATGCAGTAGCATCGCTCTTATTCGTAGATCTGCTGGGCCAAATAATTTTGAACACCTATATGGTTGATCTGATCAAGTTGGGCCTCAATCCAGTCGATATGCTCTATTTCTTCCTTTAGGAGCGACTCGAGAAGCACTTTTGTGTCGTTGTCTCCCAATTCCATTGCAAGCTGGATACCTTTATTGTACCCCAGAATAGCCCCTTCCTCAGCCCAGTGATCGTGATCATGCATTTTTGGTACTTGATCGCCGATGCGAATTTCACTCAGGTTACTGACTATTGGCTTCCCTTCAAGGAAGAGGATGCGTTCGATCAGCTTTTCTGCGTGTTTCATCTCGGTAATGGCTCGCTTCTCGATTACCTCGCCCAGCCTATCATAGTTCCAGTTTTCGCACATCTCAGCATGGACAAAGTATTGGTTGATAGCGGCCAGTTCATCTGCTAAACGGGCGTTTAGGCAATCGATTAATTTCTGATCTCCTTTCAAACATATACCCCCTTCAAAAAAAATTACAATTTTTCCATTTATACTTAAACTTTTCAATATGTTTTTATATTCAGTTGGCTCTTGAAAATATTAGCAGTAAGATTTTTCCCTTCTTTTTCTCACAGCTTAGGTAAGCTCTGATGTTAACAATATTTTTGTTGACAAAGTTAAAAATTTACAATTTTTTGATTGGACAAGCAACGTTATTGAATGAGGTCTTAGACCCTGTCTCCCCAGAATATTATGGGACACATGTTATATAAACAAACTGAATCTAAATAGGCGACATGTTAATAAAATAGGAATTCTTGATCTACAAAACGCCCAGTAGAAGTTTAAGCTTCAATTTCCTTGAGAGAGGAAAATTCTAAATTATAATATAAAATTATTCCTGAAATTAAAACAGATTTAAAGTTGACTATACCTCTCGAGTTTATAATATCTTTTTTAAGTTTCTCTTCTCCCATTTTTTAGCTTTCTATACATTTCGATTTTCTGTACGCGACTAGGTTTCGGAAAAAGATACAAATGATCAAAGTAAACTACATTATTAATTTAATTAAGTTAATTATTCACTGTTTTCAGGGCTTCCGTATATGGTAATTTGTGTACATCTGGTTGTAGAGCACCTGAGGTTTTATTTTAGATAATTTTTAGAATTTTTAAGAAATTCTATGTTTTTGAGGGATGGCTCCTAACTACCAGCAGTATCAAGTTAAATTTTAAAAATTTATTAATATCATCAAAATCGCTTAAAATTGTTAAATATGATGAAGTCTTTAATTATTGTGGGGATATTGTATGACTGATGAAAATCAAAATAATGAGAGTAGGTTTAGGTATAGACTTGGTAAATGGCTTCTGAGCAGAGATGAATGTGTCTTCACGACTGTAATAGATCAGAACCGAGATGATAAATCTACACGTCAGCAATTGATGAAATCAATTAATAATTGGGTAAATCGAAAGGAAGAATTTGTAACACAAGAGATTGTTTCTGAAATGTGTGAATTTATTAAAAGCGAAAACGAAGACCTTTACTTCCGATTAATGGAGAAATGTGCTTTAAAAGGAATAAATGCAGGTGAGGGTATATTTCAAGCACTAAGTATGTGCCAGTGTGAAGAAGCAATAACCAATCCACAGTGTGAAAAGGCTGATGATTTTTCTAGCGTGTGATTTCTCCTGTCTGCTTTCTGACTTTCTTGAGATTTCATACTTATATTGGTTTACTGAAGTCCGTGTTCGGTAAATTTTATCTATTGTGTGTTTCTGCAGTTCGTGGGCTTGTAATGAATTTAGCTATTGATAGCCTAAAGTCTGTAAATTCTTATGTGTCGATGGGGAGCTGCCAAAGGACAATAATCAATAATTAAATTGCCATGACAGTAGTTCTGAATTATTCTGTTTATTCCTGAAAACAGGATTTCATTTTTTTAATAAATTTATTTAAATAAAAATAAAGCGTTTAAATATTTGGGGGTTATTTATGGGTTACGTCGAAACCTGGAAAGAAGTTATGCAAACACCGTCTGACTTCTACAGAGAAATGCCTAAGACCGGAGGATACGCTGATCCACTCACCTTCGCAGCCATAAGTTTCATCGTATATGCACTTTTAGCCGCACTTTTTACCGTTCTTTTTGGCCATGGAATGTATATGGACGGCAGCATGTATGGTGGAATGTATAATGGTATGTATGGCGGTATGAGAGGACTTGGTTTTTTCGCAATACTTATGACTGTGATCATCACACCTATTGCAGGAATTATCTCTCTCTTTATAGAAGCTGCAATACTTTACATTATTTATAAAATACTTGGAGGAGCGGGAACTTACGAAGGTACTGTAAGATTTATTTCTTATGCAACTGCTGTGCTGGTACTTTCCTGGATTCCTATTATCGGCTGGATCGCCGGAATTTACGGGATATATCTCTATATTGTGGGCGGCATGTATGTACATGATGTAAGTATGACAAGATCCGTAATAGCTATAATCCTACCAACTTTAATTGTAATCTTGCTGATGGCCATAGTTATGGCATGGCTATTTGCTTCCTCAGGATTACTTCCTCTTCGGGCTTTTTTCTAATAGGGTTATCCTTTTATAGGAAAACCTCCTTTTATTTTTGAGTCTCGTATCTGTTAAAAAATTTAAAAACTTAATTACTTCAAACTAAATATTTATATATTAGAAATTACTTTAATTGAACCTACACGAGTAATACGTGATCAAGAATGCCAAGATGGCGGAGCGGCTACGCAATCGCCTGCAGAGCGATTCCATTCCGGTTCGAATCCGGATCTTGGCTTCTTCTTTAAATAATCTATAGTTCTAAAGTTGTTTTATAAAATATATCACACAAATCTGTAAAGTGCCAAGATGGCGGAGCGGCTACGCAATCGCCTGCAGAGCGATTCCATTCCGGTTCGAATCCGGATCTTGGCTTCTTCTTAAAAATTGATATCCTTTTTCAGAACGACCTTTTTTCCAGAATTCTTAATTTCCTGATTATCCTTATGTGTAATTTAAGATACTTTGATCCAGTTCAAATTCAAACCTTAATTTTATATTAGAAAAGACTGATTTTTGGACATGGACATCGATAAACTCATGCAGAGGCTTTTTGAACTTTACCCTGAAGATTCTCCTGATGGCTTTGCAGATCCCTTTTTTGTGTTAATCTCCACTGTGATGTCCCACAGAACCCGGGATGATGTGACCTATCCTGCAGCAAAAAAGCTGTTTAAAAGATTTTCGACGCCCGAAGAAATGGTGATAGCTGATATCAGCGAGATTGAAGCTCTTATAAAAGATGTGGGTTTTTACAGAGTTAAAGCAGGAAGAATAAAGGAAATTTCCAGGATCCTTCTGGAGAAATATAATGGTAGGGTTCCTGATGATATGGAAGCTCTTCTAGAGCTGCCTGGAGTTGGGAGAAAGACTGCTAACTGCGTGCTTGCCCATGCTTTCCTTAAAGATGCCCTTGCAGTGGATACTCACGTTCACAGAATTTCTAACAGGCTCGGTCTGGTAGAGACAAAAGCCCCTGAGGAAACTGAAATGGAGTTAAAAAAGATCTTTCCACAGAAATATTGGAGACATATAAATCTCCTGCTTGTAAAATTAGGGCAAAACATCTGCCGGCCGATTTCTCCAAGATGTAAAATATGCACTCTTGATGATATGTGCCCCAAAATTATCCATTAATAGGAAATTTCCTATTAGGGAGTTTCCTGTGGTCTCTGAAATCTCAAAATCAAATTCCAAAATCGAGTTCTGTTACTCTATCAAGGTTGTAGAAAAAACCTCAGGGACGATACGAGATTATTTATATAAGGCTGGCATTTAGCAGGCAAAAGGGTTATCTCTATCCTCGATTTGATGGTGAATTAATTTTAATTATGAAGCCATTGATATGCTTATCGATTATCTACATGTTTACTAATTTCGGATCTAACATTTATCAAATTTACGAGGTCAAATATGTTTCAAATAGGAGAAGCATTAATGGGGCAAGGCGCAGAACTTGCCCATGTTGATTTGATGATAGGAGACAAGGGAGGACCTGTTGGGCAGGCTTTTGCAAATGGTCTGACCCAGCTTTCAGCCGGCCACACTCCGCTTCTATCCGTTATCAGGCCCAACTTACCGCCAAAACCTTCAACCCTTATTATCCCGAAGGTTACAGTCAAAAATATGGATCAGGCATCAAGAATTTTCGGGCCTGCCCAGTCAGCCGTTGCAAAGGCAGTAGCAGACTCAGTTGAAGAAGGCGTAATCTCAAAGGACCAGGCTGAAGAGCTCGTTATTGTAGCCAGTGTCTTTATTCATCCTGATGCCCAGGATTACAATAAGATTTACAGGTATAACTACGGAGCCACAAAACTTGCAATCAAGCGTGCTCTTGAAGGCTTCCCGGACATTGACACAGTCCTTGAAGAAAGCAACAAGTCTACCCATGCTATCATGGGATTCAAGGTCACAAGGCTCTGGGACCCACCTTACCTGCAGGTTGCTTTTGACAATCCTGACATCCAGTTTGTGCAGTCTGCCATATCCCAGATTCCTAAGAGCGATCACGTTATTATCGAAGCAGGCACGCCCCTTATCAAACGTTATGGTATGGATGTCATTTCGAAGATCAGAGAGGTAAGGCCTGATGCCTTCATAGTAGCTGACCTGAAAACTCTGGACACCGGAAACCTTGAAGCAAGAATGGTTGCTGATGCTGCAGGAGACGCTATTGTGGTCTCTGCTCTTGCCCCGATCAATACCATTGACAAGCTCATCGAGGAAGCCCATAAGACAGGTATCTATGCGGTAATGGACACTCTCAACCAGCAAGATCCGATTTCTGTCTTAAAACAGCTTAAGGTCATGCCAGATGTCATTGAACTCCACCGTGGAATCGACATTGAGGGCACAGAACATGCCTGGGGCAATATCGCCGAGATCAAGAAAATTGCTCCAAAAACTCTGGTCGCTGTTGCAGGTGGAGTCCGTCTTGACAAGGTGCCTGTGGCTCTCGGTCAGGGTGCTGACATTCTTGTAGTAGGCCGCGCGATTACCAATGCAAAAGATGTCAGGGATGTTGCCGAGCAGTTTATCAACAGCCTTAACAAACCGGAAATTGACCAGTTCAGAATCATGACTGACTTCTGAGCAGGTTTAAGAATTTCCTCAAAAGCTGCCGGAAAAGTACTGCTAAAGGATAAAATCATACAGTGCTTTCGGCGAAAATATCATAGAAAGCGTTGAAATCCGCGCTTTCTATTTCTTTTTACTTTTCAAGAGGGGATTTCTTTGGGTTTACCATTCATTTTGTTGAACTATAAGACTTATTTGCAGGGCACGGGCCAGGGAGCAGTGGAAATTGCAAAGGCCTGCAAAGCCGTATCCGAAGAGTCAGGTATCGAGATAGCAGTAGCTCCGCAGCTTCCGGATATTTACAGGGTAGCTTCGGAAGTTGAGCTTCCAGTCTTTTCCCAGCATTTAGATGGGGTAGGAGCAGGAAGTTTTACGGGCCACGTTTTTGGAAAATCCATAAAAGAGGCAGGTGCTGTAGGGACTCTGATCAACCACTCTGAAAGGCGCCTGACCCTTGCAGAAATCGAGGCGTCTCTGAAGGCTGCAAAGGAATTCGGGCTCAGGTCAGTCATCTGCACTAATAATGTCCCGACAACTGCAGCAGCCGCAGCTCTTGGCCCGGATTATGTTGCAATCGAGCCCCCTGAACTTATAGGAAGTGGAATCCCTGTCTCAAAAGCTAATCCTGAAGTTGTTAGCGGGTCGGTTGAGGCGGTTACGAAAATTAATCCCGGAGTAAAGGTACTTTGCGGAGCTGGAATTTCTAAAGGTGAAGATCTCAGGGCAGCCCTTGACCTTGGCTCTCAAGGTGTGCTTCTTGCGTCTGGAATTGTAAAAGCCAAAGACCCAAAAGCCGCACTGGAAGACCTTATCCGTCTGGTTTAAAGTTTTAGAAGGAAACTTCTTTTCCAGATCTGGAGAGAGATTGTATAGGAATATTGGGTAAATCTTGATAAAAAAGAATGCGGTTTTTTTCAGCCGCTTTTTTCTTTTCTATATTCATCTTTCTATCCTCTGTCTGATCTTTAATTACTGATAAGCCAGAATCAGAGGCTGAATAGCTCTTTTATCTCCAATTTCAATAAGAATTAAGGCTGTTTCAGCTTTGAGTTTATGGTCCTCTGTTTTCAAATTCTCTATAAGTGGATCAACAGCCATTTCTCCCATATCTATGAGGGCTTCTCTGGCGACATCCCCAAACTCCTGATCTCCCAGTTTTCCTACAAGCGTTCTTGCAGTTTCTTGGTCTCCGGTTTTGCTAAGAGCGAGAAAAGCCGTATTTCTAATGTGAGTATCCATATTGTTATCATCAAACACTTTCTTGAGCGCTTCTACTGCTCTGGGATCTTCTATGTTCCCCAAAGCTGAAGCTGCCGCTGTCCTGACTTCAAGCTCCTCTTCTTTATCGGTCAATATGCCGATTAAACTCTCAGTGGCATCAGTGCTTCCTATTTCTCCAAGAGCGAGGACAGCACTTTTTCGGACATCGGCGTTTGCGTTCATAGAGCTATTTTTTTTCCCTTCTGAACTCTTTCCGGTTTCCAGGATTTCTATTAGGGGTTTTACTGCGGTCTCATTTCCTATCTTTCCGAGCGCAAGAGCCGCACTACTTCTTACTTTGATTCTCGGGTCTCTCAATCTATTTATAAGATGGGGTACTGAATCTTCGTCTCCTATTCTCGCAAGAGCAATTGCAGAGCCGCTTTTAACATATTCGTTATCATTATCTTTCATTTCTTTTCTTAGAACTTCTACTGCCCTTTCGTCCCCAATCTTTCCAAGTGCAATTGCTGCACTGGCTTGCGCTGGCGGATAATCTCTCGTCAGAATTCCAATTATGGGATCTACTGCAGCTTCTTCTCTCATTTCTCCAAGAGCCATCACAGCTGCAACTCTTGTACTCCCTTTATTGCTTTTAAGAGCTTTAAGGAGTTTTTCGGTTTCGCTTCCTGGTTCTTCAGGTCCAAAGTCTGAAATTGCAAGAGGAACATAAGTACTTGAATTCTGTGTTTCTGAGTTAAGAACTTTCTCAAAAGCGCCTGCTTCTCCCCTGTTTTCCGCCCTTGCGGAGTCCATAGCGATGGAATTTGCAATGTATTTCCTTATGGCTGTATCTTTTGCTTCTATGGCCTGCAGGGTATCTTCTGAGATCCCTTGTTTCCACTCTTCGGCTGCACTCTCGTTTGCAGCCCTATTCGAAGCCTCAATTCTCTCAAAGTTTTCGGAAAGGATATTTTCTGCTCTGTCATCTCCGGTTTCAAGAAGCGCAAGAAGCATATAGCTGCTCATTTTTTTCGAACTCGAATTATTTGACTCGATTTTGTCAACAAGATTATTTGCCGCAGGCCCACCAAGCTTCCCAAGTTCAGCTGCAGCGTTCAATTTCGCTTCCTGGTTGCCGGTTTCCAGCCTATTTATGAGACTTATGATACGATTTTCACTTGAACCCCCAGCTCCTGTTTGGTTATATGTTTCATTTCCCCTGACTTCCACAAACCTATCACTATTTGCAACAAGTGAAAAGAATATAGAAAGGGTGATAAGCACAAATAAAAGAGAGACTCTCCATCTAACTCTGGACATCATATATTCTTTTTTTTAATTGTTTATATCACTTTCTGTCTTTATTAACACAGATTTTTAAGGAAAAGTCCCTTTTATCTTTTTAGCCTAAGTTTTTCTTTCTGCCTTAAGTTTTTCTCTCTTATTTTACACCCAAGACCACAAAGGAGAGATGTAATGTCGGCTTCGACAGAATTAGCATCACAGTCCCCAAAAACCGTGATCCTGTAAGTAACTCCTAGTCTTTTATCCTCTTTTCTCTCTGGTTTGGTTTCTATCCGGTTGAATTCTTTATACTCTTCCTGATTAATCCTTTTATAGATATCACTTATTTCGCAGGCTGCAAGCTGTTTGTTAGTATTTATAGCGTTAAGGATAACTATAGGGTCAGCTCCGTCAGGAATAAGGACTGAAATATCCCTGGTAGAATGTTCAAGGTTTTCTTTTCTCCATTCCCATAATTCGGATTCCGAAAGTAGGCGAAGATTTTCAAGCTTGAGCTTCACCAATTTATTTTTTATGTGAGGGGAAGTACCTTTTGAGACCAGCTTTGTAAGAGTTATTTCGTCAGAGCCTACCTTTTCCAGAGTGCCTACATGGATTTTTCCGGAATAAAAATGGGAAAACCCGCAGACCTTTCCAACGGAGTTCAGAATGGTCTCGTATTCGGCTATCCGGGAATTAATCAATTTGTCCGATTTACGTAGGGCATGAGCAGTATCTCCGTATTGTTTAGCAGCAGCTTTCATTTTTTTCACAAAGCCTTCCTCGTCATGGGCTCGCACAAGCTTTGAAAGTTCTTCACATTCCGTAATAAATGCGTCATGCACTTCCAGAACTCCGGGATTTTCCATTTGGATAAGGGCATACAGATAGGGGTTCTGGCCAAGAATTCTGCCTACGAAGTCAAGCATTATGTCGTAGACCGGGCTTACGAATTTTCGGGATCTTTTTACGTCGAAATTTAACCTGTCAATGGTTGTTCCTATGGTAATATAGGCAAAATGAGTAAGCCCCTGCACAACCGAAACAAGCCTGTCGTGTTCGGCTGCAGTAGTAATTTCGACATTCGCTCCTCCTTCCTCAAAAAGCTCTCTTATTCTCGGGAACCATTTCTCCGAGCGCCCTTTTACAGGGACAAGAATAACAGTTTGCCCTCTTATTGTGGGAATCGTCGGGCCGAACATGGGATGTGTGCCGAGAATTTCCACCTCGGAAGGAGCGAATTTTCTCATGGCTTCCACAGGCTTTACTTTAATGGAAGTAAAGTCCATAAGGAGGCTTCCGGCTTTCATTCTCGGGGCAATTTCCGCAATAGTCTCCTCAGTTACATTGATGGGCACAGAGACTATTACTATGTCGCTTATCGGAACAGCTTCCTCAAGATCTGAGGCAAAAGGAACTTCCAGTTTCCTTGCAATCTCCGTTTTTCCACTTTTTCCCCAGACCGTAACCTTGTAATCTCTTTCTTTGAAAAAACGGGTAAACCATTGTCCCATTTCCCCGGTTCCGCCAAGGATCAGCACCTTCGTTTTTTCAGAACTTTGATCCGTACTGGTCTGGTTTCTGGGTTCCAGGTTCACACTCAAGCCTTAAAAGCCTCCAGAACGGTTTTTTTCATAAGTTCGACTGGAGGTTCGATTCCGGTCCAGAGTCTGAAAGCTTCAGCTCCCTGATATACAAGCATTGAAACTCCACTCACGGTCTTTGCGCCCGAGGCTTTTGCTTCTTTTAAGAGTCTGGTTTCCAGCGGGTTATATACAATATCAAAAACAGTAAGGTCAGAGTGAAGCTCTTCGGCTGTGGCGATAGTAGTCTCTGTATTTGGGTGCATTCCAAGAGTTGTGGTGTTGATAAGGATATCGGCATCCTGCAGCATGGCTTTTAATCCGGAGAGTCCTCTTCCCTCAACTTTTCCGGGAAGGGCTGCGGCTGATATCTCTTTTGCAAGCTCAATAGCCCTTGCTTCGGTCCGGTTTATTATTGTGATTTCGGCGCCGTCAGCCGCAAGCTGAAAAGCAATGGCTCTTGCTGCTCCTCCTGCCCCTGCAAGCACGACTTTAGACCCCCTCATTTCCACTGCAGACTCCTGAAGCGCCTGTTTTGCTCCTGATCCGTCGGTATTATATCCGTTTATTTTTTCGTTTTCCTTGAAAACGATAGTGTTTACAGCTCCTATCCTTTCGGCCAGGCGGTCAGGTTTTACGCAGTCAAGTTTCAAGGCTGCCTCTTTTAAAGGCACTGTCAGATTGAGCCCTCCAAAGCCCATAGCTTCAGCTCCAAGAATTGCCTTTTCCAGTTTTTCGGGTTTGACTCTGAAAGCATGATATACACAGTCCATCCCAAGGGCCGAAAAAGCTGCGTTATGCATTGCAGGAGAAAGGGAATGGGCTATAGGGTCTCCAAATACGCCAAAAACTCGCTTCATTCGAGCAGCTCCAATATCTTCTTTATTTTATCTACCTGATATTGCCCGGGAGCGGCAGAAATTTCACTATCAACAGCCGCATATGTAAGGACCGAACCATAAAAAGGAGCAATTACCCTTGTATGTTTTCCGAGCTTGCCCATAGCGATCGTGCATATAGCGTTTCCTGCCTCCCTGGTATCCAGTGCAATTCTTAACAGGTCAAGTACGTCTTTTCTCGATTGCGGCATAACAGCAAGTTTCGCAATATCCGCCCCTGCCAGAAAAGCCTCTTCCACAATAATTTTCATTTCATGAAAAGACGGAGTTTTCGAAAAGTCATGAGAAGAAACGATTACGGTTTTCCCACATGTTTTTGCCGCTTTTATTACCTGGTCTATTGCTTCTCTTCCGGCAGAGAGCTCGATGTCTACTGCATCTGGCCCATCTTTCAGGGAAAGGAGATTTGTAGAAAGGAGATCTGTAAGAAGCCCAATCCTCTCGGTCTCTTTTCCTTCCCATTTCCCTCCTTCCGTACTGGAGCGGTTTGTGAGAATTACCGGAAGCCCGGTCTCGGATTTAATCTCTCTGATTGTTTCTGCAGCTGTTTCCAGGTCCCTGATTCCAAGCAAATCCAGCCGGATTTCGAGTAGGTCGGCTCCCATTTCGGCGGCCTTTCTTGAAGTTTCAAGGGGCTTATCAAGAATTACTGCGACAACGGCAGCTTTTTTCTCAAGGTCAAGCTGGCCAATATGAATCATTGCTTGCTCCGGTTTTCTTCTTCCGCTTACAACCGTCTTCTCCGGTTTTCCTTTTCTGCTGGCAATCGTTTCTTTTTGGGAAGTTTTTCTTTTTGACAGTTATTTCTCTATAATCGTCTCTTCAATCTTTTTCCCAAAATGCCTGGCTCCCTCTTCCAGGCGAACCAGAACCTCATCGCCTTTCTTGAGTTTGGCGACTGAGATCGGATTTCCATCTTTTCCAACCAGCTTGATAGTCTCGGCATTTTGCAGGATTGCGCTCAGAGTACGATCGCCTGCTTTTGCTTCAATAAGCATAAGGGGACGGCTTTCGATCTTGACTCTGCCCACAAAACCTTCTCTCTGTCTGCCTTTTGAGTCTACTATGGTTACCGTATCTCCGGTTCGAAGTTCCGAGAGATAGCGGGTTTTATCTCCTATTTTTATATAAGAGTGAACTGCACCCGCATTTACCCTGAACGGGCGGGCTGCCACATATGGGCTGTCATCGGATTCAGAATTTACAAGGAACATCCCGCTTGCCTGAGAACCTATGAGCATGCCTTCTCCCTTTTGCATAAGATTGCATGTGTCCACACAGACTCGATCTCCCATTCCAAGAGGTTCGACTCGGGTTACAACTGCTGACGCAAGTTCAGTGCTTTCGTTTTCCAATTCCCTTGCAGCCTTGATGGTATCTTTTATTTCCTGGATGTTTCCGCTGTCAAGAAGGACGCCATCTGCTCCGGTTTCAAGAGTCTGGAAGGCCAGTCTTGCTTCTTCGGCACTTTTTACCCCGAAGATAATTTTCACGTCATAACGCTGAAGCTCAGCTATCAGGTTTTCCAGAGGAATAACCTTCCAGTCCGTACCTGTCACAATCAGGAAGTCGCAGACCTTTCCCAGCTCGGCTGCAAAATGCTCGTAGCGTTTATCCCTGATTATAACATATCCGCCCACAGCCACTCCTTTATCTCTTAGAAGGGTTGCTGCGTTTATGTCAAGAGAACCCTGAGTCTCAAGAGGTAGGGGTTTCGTACCATCTCCTTCCCCTCTCTTCCCAACAACGATAATCTCGGCCCCAGATTTATTATCACGGCCAAAGGCTGCTACTGGAATATTTCCCAGTTCTCTAACTTTTCCGACATCTCCTGGGTTTACAAGTACGCAGTCGGCTCCTGATTCAAGGCCTGTCGTAATTCTTTCTTTCTGTTGTTCCCATCCGCCTTCATCGGCTTTTATCCACACACTTTTCTTTTTCAAAGGCTCAACCCCGGTATGATTTCTGTTTTTACTCAGGCCTTTTCCCTTTTTTAACTTCTATTTCGGGTTCTGGGCTTGCTTTTCAATATCCTGCTCTCATTTTAGCTGTTCGAGGGCTTCTTCTACAGGCCTTCTATGATGTACGATTTCGCAAATGGCCCGGGTGAGTCTGACAGGGTCCCTATGCTGGAAAACATTTCTTCCAATTGCAGCACCTCTGGCTCCGGCTTCCATTGCTCCGTCAATCATCTCTAGGAGTTCCAGATCCGTTGAGGTCTTGGGCCCTCCTGCAATAACTACAGGCACAGGGCATCCTCTGACAACGTCTCTGAAGCTATCAGGGTCTCCGGTGTATACTGTTTTTACAACATCAGCCCCGAGTTCGGCCCCTATCCTTGCAGCATGGGCTACATTTACAGGGTCGTGTGGGTTGGTGATTTTTTTACCTCTTGGGTACATCATAGTAAGAAGAGGCATACCCCATTCGGTACAGTCTCGGGAAATTTTTCCTAGCTGCTCAAGCTGGTCAGCTTCGGTTTCAGAACCTATATTGATATGCATGGAAACAGCATCTGCTCCCATCTTAATTACTTCCTCTACTGTACAGACCTGTACCTTGGCATTGGGGTCTGGGCTCAGGGAAGAAGAACCACTAATATGGACGATAAGACCTATATCATGGCCGTATCCTCGGTGTCCGTATTTTACCATTCCTTTTTGCATAAGGACGGCATTTGCTCCTCCTTCGGCAACTCTGTTCACTGTATCGGTGATATTGATAAGCCCGTTAATAGGCCCATCTGATATCCCATGATCCATGGGAATAACGACCATGTTTCTGCTTTCCCGGTTCATCAGCCTTTCTATCCGTATCTTTTTACCTATTTCTGACATTATAATCCCCTTCGAGTGCAAAATGCTCTCTTATTTTTATGGATGGTATTATTGATATCCGTGCTAGCGTGTGACATACTGTCACACTTAATCTATTTAAATCTATTCCATTTAACTACTAGATAAGTTATACATCCAGATCCAAACGAATATTATTGGACTTTAACGTATAACAATGTGCTATAATGGTCTTATGTCGTACTTCTGTTTTTGCTATCAATAAGTGGCGCCATTGAAAATATGTTCCGAATCACAGAACTGATATCGGGCTCTAAGTCTCTTGCTTACGAAAACAAGTATGGGCCATGAACTTCGGAAACATACAAGAATTAAAATAGGATAAGTCCGGCTAATAAAGTAAACTCAAAGCATTAGAAAATACAATCATATTAAAACAGGAACTGAAGGAATTATGAAAGAACTGAAAATTCTTGTTGTTAATAACTACGGACAATTCTGCCATCTTATTCACCGGGCTGTTCGGGATCTTGACATGGATACTAAAATAATTCCCAATACAACGCCAATTGAGGATATCCTGGCAGAAGAGCCAGATGGCCTTATTCTTAGTGGAGGGCCAGATATGGATAGGGCAGGCTTATGTTTCGATTACGTCAGGGAAATCGATCTCCCTATTCTTGGAATCTGCCTCGGACATCAGGCAATTGCCCTGGCATACGGGGGTCACGTTCATGCAGGGAAAAAAGGCGGGTATGCAGAGGTTGAAGTAGAAGTGCTTGAAGAGGATGATATTCTACGCGGGCTTGGGCCCAAGACTACTGTGTGGGCTTCGCACGCGGACGAGGTTGCCATTCTGCCTGAAGGCTTTACCCAGCTTGCCCGTTCGGATATCTGCGAGATTGAAGCCATGCGCCATCCGATAAAACCAATTTACGGCGTTCAGTGGCATCCTGAGGTTTCCCATACCGAGAAAGGAGAAGAACTGCTTACTAATTTCCTTGAAGTTTGCGAGCAATATTAAGGTCGCAATTGATATTTCAAGAGCCTAAAAATTCCTGAATCTTTAATTGATTACAAAAAGAGAAATAGACGCTTTATAAAGATAAAAAGGACTAAAAAAGAACTCGGTAATAAATTACATCCCGAGTCTTTTCTTCATCATTTTCTGAATATTGAATTTTCCACCTCTGAAACCTTTTAGAGCTGTCTGCATGGTTTTGTGGTATTTAAGAAGCTCCCTTACTTCTTCAGGGCTGCAGCCTGAGCCTCTTGAAATCCTTTTTATCCGGGAACCGCCAATGATTTTTGGATCAGCCATTTCTTCTTCTGTCATGGAATCCATGATTATTTTGTAATTCTTCATCTTGTCACTTGTAGCCTGGAACATCTCATCCGAGAGCTTAACGCCCCCCATTCCACCCAATCCCATGGGCAGCATGGACATAATCTGTTTTAGAGGGCCCATCTTATTCATGGCTTCAAGCTGTTTGTACATGTCCTTGAGGGTGAATCTTCCCTGCATCATGGCTTCGACATTTACGTCTTCTTCGCTAAGGGTCTCTTCAGCCTTTTCCATTAGGCTTTTGAGGTCTCCCATGCCAAGAAGCCTTGAAATGAACCTGTCAGCTTCGAACTTTTCAAAATCTTCAGGCGTTTCCCCAACACCGATAAAGGCAATCGGGGCTTTTGTTTCGGAAACGGCAGATAGGGCTCCGCCTCCTTTTGCAGTCCCGTCAAGTTTCGTTATAATAACGCCTGTGATTCCTACAGAATCATTAAAGGCATGGGCCTGCTGGCTTGCCTGCTGTCCGATACCTGCATCCAGCACCATGAATTTGTGATTTGGCTTGGCAACGGCATTGATCCGTTCCATTTCATCTATCAGATCGGCTTCAAGGGCATGCCGGCCTGCGGTATCCACAATTTTCACGTCGTATTTTTCCAGGGCTTTGAGCCCGTTTCTGGTAATTTCAACAGCATCAGGGTTGTTTTCTTCTCCATAGAAAGCTACATTAAGCTTTTCACAGAGGATTTTAAGCTGGTGGTATGCGCCAGGTCGGAAGGTATCTGCGGCGATAACTCCTGCTTTTAGTCCTTTTCTCTGGAAGTAGCGAGCAAGCTTTGCTGTACTGGTAGTTTTTCCGCTCCCCTGAAGCCCAACCATCATTATAATCTGCGGCTTGAGCTGAATCTCAGCTCCCTTGCCGATAATTTCCATCAGTTCTTGGTATACAATGCGGATTACGTGCTCCCTCGGATTCATACCTGCAGGAGGGTCTTCTTTCATTGCACGTTCTTTGATTCTCTGGGACATTCCCATAACAAGTTTTACATTCACGTCGGCCTGGAGCAGAGCCCGCTGGATATCTTTTACTACTTCATTGACCGTGCGCTCATCAATTCGCCCCGCGCCGATCAGCTTCTTGAGCGCTCCCTGTAAGGAGTCTCCAAGTTTTTCCATTACCATATGAAAGTCATCCTGCTCAGTTTTTGAGGATATATGAAAAGATACTCACACTTTTGACCTTGTGTAAGAAAGTAATATTCTTGAGTTATAAACAGTTAAAAGCCCGTTGTAAAGATTACGCTTTTTGATCTTGTGTAAGAAAGTAACCTTACTTAATAAGCCTTAAGTTTCAGTGGCTTAAAAACGGGATAAACAAATGGACTCTAGGTATAAATCGGTAACCGGCTATAAAAAAGTTGCCGGGTAGAAAATATGAAAACGTACTAATTGTTATAACCAAACAGATTAAGAAAGGAACTTTTCATAGCGGGGGATGGATTCGAACCATCGGTCTACGGGTTATGAGCCCGTCGGGATCTCCTGGCTACCCCACCCCGCTACAGGGTTTTATTGTCAGGCCATTCAGCCTGGGATAACTATCAGAACATACGAACTATAATTTATATACTTTTCGGTTGGCGTTTTAAGCTTCATAATTTATTGAGAACAATATCTTTCTTTGAAAAAATTTTGCAACTCATTTAATTTTTTCAGATTTTGTTTTCTGCCCGTTGTTTTTTCCTTTTCTTTGATTTTTCGGAAACGTATTTGAAATCCAGAATCCTAAATCATAATATGACAAAATGCCTATTCTGTGGAGTTTATTGTGAAGTAAAGTGCGGAGTTTACTGTGAAGGCTATCCTGGAAGTCAAGAGGAAAAAGAAAGGGAAGAAAGTAAGGAGATTCTTGGATGCACACAAATTGGTACATCCTATATCTGCGAAAATTGCCTTAAGGATCTAAAACAGGCTCTTGAATCCCTGTAATAGGTCAACTAGAAGA
>NZ_DAGK01000035.1:189433-212354 GCF_002495725.1 Methanosarcina sp. UBA411 | reverse complement strand
GGTAGATCTAACCAATATTTAGACAACTTCAATGTTAAGTGTAAAGTTTTCTTCCTCTCCGGTTACTTTCTCCCAGGGCCTTTTATATATTCCTGTTACTTGCTGGCTGCCTTCAGATACGGCTTTAATTTCCCATAAGCGGACCCCTCCTGCTCCAACAAGAGGTTGCCCGATTCCTTCAGGCTGCTCTGGAGGATAGTATTCTCCTGAGATATTATTGAGCCCCTGACTGAGATTAAGTTCCCATGAATAACCTGTTGTCGGGTTTTCCTTAAGCCTGAGGAAAAATGTGCTTCCATTTTCAAGACTTATACTTGTTCCGCTGTCAGCTTCGGTTATTACCTGTTGCCTCGGTGGCATAGAGCCAGAAGCTTCTTGAGGCACATTATCTATCGCCAGTTCAAAAGATTCGGTTACTCCGTTTACATTTACAGTGTAGTTTCCGGCTTTAAGGTCTCTGATTTCGAGGGGAATAGTCTCTGTAAAACTCTCTAAAGCTTGAGTACAGATCGCATCTCTCGGGCGTTTCGTACTGATATTGATATTGAAGACGTTTCCATCTCTTTCATTCTTTATTTCGTTAATTTCAGTACATCCGTCAGGAAGGTAGCCTTCTGCTATCACCTGTATCTGTACGGGAAAAGACTCAAGGGTAACAATCTGGATACTCTCTACATTTGCAGTACCATATATGTAATCGCCTCCACTAGCTCCCTGACTATTGTTTGTTCCATTGACTCCCTGACTATTATTTATTGTATTTCCCTGTTCGGTTTCGTTCTGTTCTTCACCAATACAGCCAGAAAAAATAACCATAAAGACCGCAAACAAAACTACTGTAATTTTTGTGTAATTCCAAACCTTATTGTTTGTTCCTATTTTCATTCTTTCCCCTCTTATTCTTCTACTTTTATTCTCTCTAATACGTTTATGAAAAATATATGCCTGTTTGGATTTATCCTTTGTTTAAGCTTCAGTTCTATTCGCAGCTTTGTAGGTCAGTTTTCATTTTTGTTTACTTAATTATATTGAGATCTTTTATGATATCAAATTTTTATAAATTTCTTTATAAACTTTTTTATATACAGATATCAATGAATATATTTAGTATTGTAGCACGATTGTTAAAGTTCAATTCTTATTTTTCATTACAAACTTGTGAAATTTATATATACTATTCATTTAATTGTTTATAACGCCGTTAACTCTACATTTTATGCTCATAAGTATCAATTTGTATTTTTCAAGTTTTAACGAGATAATTTTCGTAGTCAAATAGGAAAAATACTTAGAATTGGCATTCAAGAAGGCTCTAACTTGAATTTGCAGAAAATATCTAGTACAAGCACAGAATACAAGTCAAAAGAAGTGAGAAAATTAATTTTTTTCTACGAACTCAAGTAAAGATCCGGTGGTATTTAATTGAGAATTGCAGTTATTACGCAGGGTATTTCTAATATTTTTGAATTCATCATTGGATCAGGACATGAGGTAGTGGGAATTGTTGAGTGCTCTCGGGAGAGTGAACCGAATTCGTTCCTCAAAACAATAGGAGAGTTTTTTTGTAAGTGTCTATTACTCATTCACCTTGAATCCTTTAAATTTAAAAATTTTCTCTAAAAAACTGAGAATTCCCTATTATTTTTTAAGGAAAGGAGAAAATGAGAACCTTGAAAAATGGATGAAGAATCTACAGCCTGATCTCATAGTTGTATATTCTATGTCTCATCTCTTAAAGGAGAACATATTTAGTATCCCAAAATTTGGGACTATTAATATCCATTGTTCACATCTTCCCGAATACAGAGGGCCAGTTCCTCTTTTCTGGGAATACTATGATTATGTCCTGAATCCAAGAGTGACCTATTCATTATATAGATAAAGGCGAGGATACCGGAGATATCATTTTCCAGGAAAGGGTTCCTATCAGCTCTGGTGAAAAACTTGAGCAAGTTACTCAGAAATTATTTTTTACAGGAATAAAGTTGCTTTCAAAGACAATGGATACCATTGAGAAAGGAGGCGTTCCCAGAGTAAAGCATTCCTTAACTATACTCCAACGGTGAGAGCCAGAAAAATCAAACCTGATGAGTATAATGAACTCATAAGATGGAACGAGTGGGATGTTGGAAGAGTATTTCATTTTTTAAGCGGCACTCCAAAGTATCACTCCACTCTGCTGAAGAAAACAAGCTTGAACAAACTTGAGCTAACAATTAATATTTTAAATAAAGAAAAATGTAATGTTTCTGGATACGAAGTAGGAGAATTTTATAAGGAGAATTCAAAACGCTTTTTTGCTTGCAAAGACGGGAATATATATGTCAATCTTACTCTCTTATTTGCAAGTTTTCTCCTGGATTTACCCTTATATCTCCTGAGCCTGCTCTTTGTAATGCAGAATTAGATCTTCAGTCCATTTCAAAGCCGCAGGCTCGAATCCTATAATAGTTTCTTGGTCAAAAATCCCTTTCGAAGTAAGAAAATCAGCAGCCATGAAGCATTCGGTCTTAACCAACATAGCAATTTTTATCTCTTTCTTAGAAATAAAAAGTCTCCTTTTTTCTCTGGCCAGACAAAGTTTCAGTTCTTCTTCGAAATCGGTTTTCAGTCTTTCCCAGATTTTTCTTGTTACTACAAGGGTTATTTTGATATCATAGTCTTTGTTTGCTATAAATATTTCAGAAAATACTGGATGAAATATTGATGAATAAAAGACGATCTCTTTTGATTTTCTAATGTTCTCCATGAATATGGGGGAAGGCTCAAAGATATTATCAGGGTCAGGTTTAACAAGGAAGCAAGATTTTAATTCATTAAGCCTTTCCAGAAAGGGGTTGGGTAAGGCGGTGAGATCGCGGTCCTCCCAGTAATCCTTATTCTCCTCAATGACCATCAGAGTATCAAGCAGAGGCTCCATTTTTTCGACCACGATCTCCGCAAGAGGTGTTAGCCTGTACTCCCGGTCTTCCTGAAGAACTAAATGTTCATCCTTAAGTTTTTTGATTTGAGGGAGCATACCTGTAGAGGTAACGTTCAGACTGTCTGTGATCTCCTCTATCGGTTTTCCTCCTTTTTTGAGCAGGAGCAAAAGGTCTTTTCTCTTCTGGGACATAAAGAGGAGGTCTATTAGAGATTTGTCCATTAATTTCACTTTCCAGATCTTGCGCTTCTGCGAAAGATTCATTTTTCCTTCGATTTTTCAGAAAGGGTTTCTAAAGGAATTTGCTATTTCTATGAGAGCGACTTTAGAGATATTTGAAGTTAACTTTAGTTATATCATATCAATATAGAAAAAATTTCTAATATACTTTTTTAAGTATCCCTTTTTAATCTTATTCTGTTCTTTTTTAATCTTTTCCTGTGTTATCTTTGACAAGATAAGAAACCTTAAAGTCTATAACTAAATTATATAGCTCGAATATAGAGCCTGGGAAGTGATACTTCTTAATTGCTAGTATCCTTACCATGTGTGCGAATTCCGGATCATGGAGGACTTTGCATCGAATCATTCAAATGTGTGATTACAAACTGGGACTACATTTATAACTTGTGCCGAAATGTCTCTACTGAAATCAAACGTTCTGGATATGAACCGGATGTGATTATTGCTCTTGCAAGGGGAGGCTGGTTTGCCGGGCGAGTGCTCTGCGATTTTCTAGGGATTGATGACTTATCCAGTTTGAAAGTCGAGCACTACATAGGAGCCACGGCTATTGAGACTGGTGAGCCTTACATTCGATATCCACTTTCCGACGATGTGATGGGAGGAAAAAAGGTACTCATTGTAGATGATATCGTTGATACCGGAGAAAGTATGCTTAGTGCCAAGACTTACGTGGAAAGTCGCAATCCCACCGAAGTGAGAACCGCTACATTACAGTACTTGGGGAGCTCGAAAATTGACCCAGATTATGTGGGCGAACGACTTGAGGATTGGGCTTGGATTGTCTATCCTTGGAACTTCATGGAAGATATGATAAGCATCCTGACTAAATGCATGAGAAAAAACCCTAAAAAATCCTGGAATATTGAGGATCTTAAACACAGCCTTTACATAAACCATGATCTGGACTCTATTGTCTTTGAAGTCACCCAGCCAGGAAGGCTTCCTGAAATACTGGAAGAAATGGAGAGAGTGCGCAGAGTCAGTTCCGAGATCATCAATGGAAAGAAGCATTGGAGGCTTTTATAATAAGCTTTGTTATTAATTTTCTTCCTGAGCGAGCTAATAGCTTATATTTTCAACTGGAAAGACTGAAGGGATCTACAACAGAAGAAGATGTTTTTTACTTTTATTGGCTGGAGCTATATTTTTCGTTCAAAAGAAGGCGTTAAGCTGTAAATACAAATATACATATCTGTTCAGGATATCTATATTTAAAATATCCATAAAGCTATCACTGTAGCCACTTTGTATCTTCATTTAAATCTCAATCCAGAATAGCATGTTGATCTAAAATCCATGATACCAGAGTGGTCGAAAATCCAGGATAGCATTTTGATCTAAAATCCGAGTACATTATTATATTATTTATAATAAATTAATTCATTTCAACAAATTAATCCACTTATATTAATTCATTAACAACAAATTAATCACTATCTATTAATTAATCACTATCTATTACCGGTGAATTCATGCCCCACAGATGTACCAGATGCGGAACCATTTTTGAAGACGGAGATTCTGTCATCCTGAGCGGTTGCCCAAACTGCGGTTGGAATAAATTCCTTTATGTGAAAAAAGAATGTGAAGGTTCGGAAAATCAGGTAAGGCCTGCTCTGGAAGAACAAAAGTTGGATTTGGAATCCTCTCTGGATGAAGTTGTCAAAAATATTGATGAGGCTCTTGCCTCTGAACAGGAAAACACAAAGCAGGAACCAGAAGCCGAGAGGGAAACAGATGAAGAAAGAGTAGAGTCCGTAAGAATTCTTGGGCCTGGCTCTTACGAACTTAACCTGGACTCTCTCCTTGAAAGAAAAGAACTTGTTATGGCAATCCGAGAAGAAGGATCTTATGCTCTGCATTTACCTTCGGTTTTCAGCCAGCAAAAAGAAAAACCAAAAGAAAAACCAAAATCAAAAAAGCAGAAATAAACTTTAAATTCCCGAATTTCCCGGAGATTTCTTATCTAGATATTTTGAGAATAAATTCCGGATATCTTATTGATTAAAGCATAGAAACCTATGCTTTTAGCCTGAAAATATGATTAGCTTACCTTATTTTTGTTAATTTTCGTTCTAAACTTTTCCTTTAAATATTTCTCAATATATTATAGCTTTATTTTATATTTAGATTAATATAAATCTCCCACTGGCACTTTCTATTTTTTTATTTACGAAAGAAGTACGCTGTCAATGGATATATTTATATATCTTCAGTGCTAACTAAGGGTTACTATCTTGTGCATTCTCCTTTCCAGCTAGTCTTCCGGGCAAAGTTTCAGACAGGAATTATAAGAATTCCTGTTAGAATTTACTCAAGACTGGATACATTATAATCTAAAATAACAATCACAAAAAATCTGACATTATTGCCTTAATATTCCATAATTTATACGATTCTCAGAGGAAAATAATGGACTCAGCAAAATTACTTGACATCCTGGGGAATGAAAACCGCAGGAAGATTATTCAACTTCTTGCAAACCGCCCATGCTATGTCAGTGAGATCTCTAGCAGGTTGGGAGTAGGGCCAAAAGCCATAATAAGTCACTTAGGTTTACTCGAGCAGGCAGGACTTATAGAATGCAGTATAGATGAACAAAGGCGTAAGTACTTCAATATCGCAAACAATATGAGACTTGAAGTGTCGGTATCTCCATATGCCTATACAGTAACATTACACGATATCACTCTTGATAGGGAGAAACAAGAAGAATCTCCTGTGAAAAAGGAGATTCCTGCCGGGGAAGGGTCGTCAGCTTTCTTTCTTAAATTGAACAGCAGACTTGAGGAGCTCAAAATAAGGCAAGAAGAACTTGCACAGATGCAGCAGCAGCTCCAGGCGGAGTACACGGAAGTTATGGATCGTTGTCTGGACTCAATTGAAAAGGTTGCCAGAAATTCTGTAGAGTGTGAGCTCTTGTTTGAGCTTTTGAAAAATGAAACCACCTTAGCTACTCTATGTTACAACCTGCGCTTGCATCCGAGTATTATTAATGCTAACCTGATAGATCTTGCAGAGAGGGGTTTTATTGAGTATAGTATCAAAAATAACCAGTATTACTGGAAAATATGTGAGACTGGAGTTGAGAACGAATGATTGAGGAAATGAATTTGAGAGTTGCTGAAGCTTATCATAAGGACGTGGGTAGGGGAATTGCAAGGATTGACACCCGCCTTATGCAACAGATGGGGCTTGTAAGTGGGGATATAATTGAGATCTCAGGAAGAGCCAAGACCTACGCAATTGTCTGGCCAAATGTAGAGCGTGAACAAGAAAATCGGATCCGGATCGACGGAAACCTGCGCAGTAATGCAAAAGTGGGGATTGATGACAGGGTTACAATCCAGAAAGTCCAGGCAAAACACGCTCAGAGAGTTACCCTTGCTCCTTCTCAGCCTGTAAGACTTGTTGGAGGGGCTCACTATATTCTAAGAATTATTGAAGGAAGACCTTTGAACAAAGGTCAGCAGATCAGGGTGGAAACTGTAAATAATCCTCTGACTTTCGTGGTTGCATCTACAAGGCCAGCAGGACCTGTCGTTGTCACTAAGGATACAGAGATTGTCATCAAGGAAAAATCAGTTGAGGAGATCAAGGTTCCAGAAGGAATCTCATATGAGGATATTGGTGGGCTTAAACGGGAAATCCAACTTGTCAGGGAAATGATTGAGCTGCCGCTAAGACATCCTGAACTCTTCCAGAAGCTTGGAATTGAGCCTCCTAAAGGGGTTTTGCTTCATGGGCCTCCAGGTACGGGCAAGACAATGATTGCAAAAGCAGTTGCAAGTGAAACCGATGCCAATTTTATGACTATCAGCGGTCCTGAAATCGTTTCAAAGTATTATGGAGAAAGTGAACAGAAGCTTCGAGAAATTTTCGAGGAAGCCGAAAAGGATGCACCTTCTATCATTTTCATAGATGAGATTGATTCTATTGCTCCAAAGCGCGGTGAAGTCACAGGAGAAATGGAACGTAGGGTGGTTGCTCAGTTGCTTTCCCTTATGGACGGGCTTCAGTCCAGAGGTGAGGTAGTTGTAATCGCTGCCACAAACCGTCCTAACTCCATAGATGAAGCTCTCCGCCGTGGTGGAAGATTTGACAGGGAAATCGAAATTGGAATTCCTGATCGGAACGGTAGGAAGCAGATTCTTCTCATTCACACAAGAGGCATGCCAATTGAACAGGATGTAAGTCTTGGTGAAATTGCAGATGTAACCCATGGTTTCGTGGGAGCTGATTTATCTTCTCTGTGTAAGGAAGCTGCAATGCATGCTTTGAGAAGGATAACTCCTGAAATCGATATCGAAGAAGAAATTCCACAGGAAATTCTTGATAACCTTGTAGTCACCAAAGAGGATTTCAGGGAAGCCCTGAAGAATATCGAGCCTTCGGCGATGAGAGAGATTTACGTTGAGGTTCCGCACGTGGAATGGGATGATATCGGGGGACTTGAAAATGCAAAGCAGGAACTTATTGAGGCTGTAGAATGGCCTCTGAAGTATCCTGAAGTCTTCAGCACTATTAGTATAAAACCGCCCAGAGGGGTATTACTGTTCGGGCCTCCAGGTACGGGTAAAACCCTGCTTGCAAAAGCTGTCGCCAGTGAAAGCGAAGCCAATTTCATCAGCATCAAAGGTCCGGAGCTGCTTAGCAAATACGTAGGAGAATCCGAGCGTGCGATTAGGGAAACCTTCCGGAAAGCCAAACAGGCTGCACCGACAGTTATTTTCTTTGACGAAATCGATTCAATCGCCCCTCAAAGAAGTTCTGTCTCAGATACACACGTGTCCGAAAGAGTTGTCAGCCAGATCCTCACTGAACTGGATGGAGTAGAAGAACTCAAGGATGTGATCATTGTTGCTGCCACTAACCGGCCTGATATGGTAGATCCTGCTCTGTTGAGGCCTGGTCGCTTTGACAGGCTCATCTATATCAAGCCACCTGATAAAAAAAGCAGGGAGAAGATCTTTGAAATTCATACACAGGGAAAACCACTTGCAGAAGATGTAAATCTCTCCGAACTTGCTGATATGACTGAGGGGTACGTAGGTGCTGACATTGAGGGCATTTGCAGGGAGGCTGCAATGCTAGCCCTGAGGGAAATTGTCACTCCAGGAATTGGCAGAAAAGATGTCGAGAAAAGGGCAGGAGAAGTCCGGATTTCAAAGAAGCACTTTGAACGTGCAATCCGCCGTGTAAAGCCTACAACATCCAGGGAAAACCTTGCAGCTTATGAACGGGGTGCTGAACTCTTTGCTAAATACTCAACTGAGTTTGAAGAAGAAGCTTCCGAAGCTGAAGAGCAGGAAAAAGAAATCGAACATGAAAATGTTCCGGGTTTCTTTCAGGCTCAGTAAGCCCAATCCTTTATAGGCCGGCAAATACCGGTCTTTTACTCTTTAAGACTCACGACTACTAAAAAAATAATGACTAATTTGTATTAGCTGATTTAATTTATCTTAACCTGATAATTGTACAAATGGATAAACTAATAATGGGGTAATTATATGGATAGAGACAGGAAAACAAGAAGAGATTTTTTTGATGAAGTCTTCGGAATTGATCCTATTGGGGACGTGGACGAAATGTTCGAACGCCTCAGTAAGGCAATGGGTATGAGTGCGGAAAATTTCGGTCAGTCCCCTTTCATCTACGGATTTTCCTTAACCCAGAGACCAGGAGAAGAACCTGAAATCCGCGAATTTGGAAATATTCCTACATTTGAGCAGACCACAACCGGAGAAAAGAGTTATCTTGACATAAGAAAACCCTTGATTGATATACTGGAAGCCGAAGATACCATACATGTAATTGCTGAGATTCCGGGTATCGAGAAAGAAAATATCAGACTGAACGCAACTGATTTAATGCTTGACATCGAAACAATACATGGGAATCCGAAATATTCCGAACGTGTAGAACTGCCCGTAAAGGTGGACCCCCAGAGTGCAAAAGCTACATACAAAAATGGTGTGCTGGAAGTTACCTTTAAGAGGCTGGAATCCAGTTCCCGAACCTCAATAAGCATTGAGTGATATTCTGGAAATTACACTGTAAGTGTAACAGCACGAGGAAAAGCAGAGGTAATAATGGTGGGCACAAGAAAAAGAAAGGATTTCTTTGAAGATTTTGGACCTGAATTTTTTGATAACCTTGAAGATATTATCAACGCCCTCCTGGAAGATCTGGGAGAATCCGTCCCTTTCGTTTACGGATTTTCTATCATTCATCGCCCGGAGGTAGATCCCGAACTCCGGGAGTTTGGAAACGTTTCGGAACGTTTTGAAGATGAAGAGAACCTCTTCCCCTCCGAAATAAGAGACCCTTTAATTGATATCTTTGAAAGCGAAGAGCTGGTGCATGTACTTGCAGAACTCCCGGAGATTGAAAAAGAAGATCTCCTGCTGCATGCGACTGCTCAAAATCTCGAAATAAGGATTATTGGGACATCTGAATATTCACAGGATATAGAGCTTCCATCCCGTGTGGACCCTAAGAGTGCAAAAGCCAATTATAAAAATGGAGTGCTTGAAGTCACTTTCAGACGGTGTGCTGACGAAATTCCCGTTGAAATCGAAATTAATTGATGTCCAACAGATTGAAGAGCTGATTGAAGGAGTACCTAATAAAAACACACTGAAAACTGCTTGAAAATTGTAAGTGTAAAAGTTAAGTATTCAGTTCTGATAAACCATACGTTAAATACTAATTAAAAACATATAGTATGCAGCTCCTCTAAAAAAGAAGATACTGTTAGTTTAAACCAAGGTTATACCTTTTAATGCATACTATTTGTATATTCTATTTATGCTCTTCTACATATTTTTTAACCACTTTAATACTTTTATCTTCCGTTTTTAACTTTAATTTACTATTTGTGTCTTATTTTATAAGTTGCCCATATTTCGATTTTGATATGTTAATATACTGCTTTTTTGTAATACCTTCTCATATTTTATCTCAATATTCTATTTTCTTAATTTGGGTGTTGAAGCTCTCAACAATAACCGATCTAAATTATGGGGGTGTAATATAAATTCAAAAATATATATTTTATCAAATAATGCATCGCCTACTTAGTATAAATAAGATTCGATTGATTGTAAAAAATTATAACCAAAAAATCTGCGACTTCATGTTATAATTTTTATAATTGTGAATCTTTGTGTAATCATCCTTACTTTTAATATGAACAAAAGCAAAAAATATATACGCATGATTGTTTAACAGGGAATCTATAGTCCCGAAATAACAAAAAAGCATGTGTAATCGAGGACAAAAACTCAAGATATTATCTGGTTAGAGGAACTTGACTTCTCTACATTAGGACTAGAATCAATCTTGTGTGGAAGGTGCTAGATAACCGTGCAGTGATTCGAAAAATGTAGAAGGTCTCATCAGTAGAAGAACCCAATATTATGCGAATAAGGAAGATAAAAATGACAGAAATATCCCCCTTCAAGAGCCAAAAATACATCTAGATAAGGCTTCCATTAGGAAGTAAATTAAAAATCTTTCTCATACGCACAGATATTGAATTAATCTATGGAAAAATGAAGAGGCCGTTGTAAAGCTAAAGAATTCGGGGCTTTTCAGTATAACATTAGTTAATTTAAGGCATTTTGTAATCTACAGTGCTCACAATTAGTGATTTTACTTATCAATAAACAGTATACTTGTTACTTCTCCCATGTATTGACCAACTATTTTATCCTCTAAAAACAGAGCTTTAGGCCTTTAGAGGGCTCAAATGTATACAAAATAGTGTATAGGCTTACTTTCCAGTGAACACTATAGACTGCTATAGACTAAATAGTAAAGGAGGAATAATTAATGGGTCTTGAACCAGGAATTTTAGCTGGGTTTCTTGTAATATTTCTTGCCGTACTTCTAGGTCCTTTTAAAATAAAAATAATTGAAGAAAATCTGGAGGTCTTCCTGTTTGTCTGCGGAATTGCTGCAATGACAATTGCAGGTTTTGTCGAACTTCCGGGACTAGAAACAGGCTGGAGAATGGAAATAATTGAAGAAGCGTTGACTTCTCCGCTAAGTTCTTTACATATTGCCGGTATTCCAATAGGCATATTTCAGATCGTGCTTGTTGTCGGTTTAATCATCTATAAATGGCATGAGCCCATTCACAAAGCCATCAGGAAAATGGCTTCAGCGCTTTCCCTTAAGGTTATGGCTTTTATCCTTATTGCCGTGCTTGGTCTACTTTCCAGTGTAATGTCCGCTATTCTTGCGGCAATCATTCTCGTTGAGATGGTTAATGCACTGCCTCTCTCACGAAAATCCAAGGTAGACCTGACAGTCATTGCATGTTTCTCAATCGGCCTTGGCGCTGCTCTTACCCCTCTTGGCGAACCACTTTCAACAATTGCTATCTCAAAACTCTCAGGTGCGCCTTACCATGCCGATTTCATGTTTTTATTTAATATGCTTGGCCTCTATATTCTTCCAGGCATTCTTGTGTTCGGTCTTATTGGAATGTTCTTCCTTGGAAAAGTCGATATGAACGATCCCGGGATGAAAGCCGAAGAATATAACGAAACCTTGAAAGATGTCATTATGAGGGCTGTCAAGGTCTATCTGTTTATCATGGCTCTTACATTCCTTGGAGACGGTTTCAAGCCTATTATATTCGAATATTTTGCACAAATCCCTGCAACAGTCCTGTACTGGGTAAACATGGTCTCTGCTATTCTGGATAATGCTACTCTTGCAGCAGCTCAAATAGGGCCTAACCTTACTGAACCTCAGATTAAGGGTATCCTTATGGGGCTTTTGATTGCCGGCGGAATGCTGATCCCAGGAAATATCCCAAACATCATCTCTGCAGGCAAACTTGGTATAACCAGTAAAGAATGGGCAAGACTTGGAGTCCCCATGGGACTAGTCACGATGGCTATCTATTTTGTCATCATCTTTGTGTTTAAAATTTAAGCTCAAAATTGCTCATAAGTATAACTTGGGTTCAGTTTCAAGATCCAGTAGAGAAAATACACGCTAAATTACTGGATTTTGGAACTGGATCAGACTCTGCAAAACAGTATAAAATTGAGTCTATCTTACAGTATTTTCTTCAAATTCTATGGGAAACGAGTTTCAAGGATTTTTCTGGAGATTTGATAGTTTAGCGCTCCCTTATATTCAATTGGTATTGAACAAATTGGAAAAACGTACTGATAGGATTGATTTTATTTCTTAAAGCTGCCAGAATTCTTATTTTCAATTTGAAAACTCTTACTTGAATTTGAAGAAAATATACTTATTCGGTTAAGCTTCACAGTACTGTTTTTTATTGCAGACTCTCTATTATCGTTATCAGAAATCAAAATATTTAATTTACAGTTTTTTTTGTTTTGTAGTCATTAATTCTAGTGCTCAACTTGAACTATTTGTGATTTTTTCTAAATTTCATCTTCGCGTTAATTGTTTTTCTCTTTAATTAGCAAGTTTTTCTTCAATCTACGAGACTTAAAATTTACAATCCGCCGAAAAGCTTTCTAAACACATAAAAACGAAGAAAATTTATACTTGACAAAAATCTGAAACTTCTCTTCCACAGATATCTGATTGGAAATCCTCATGGGCTGTGTAAATTCTCAGATCTTCTACTCTATGAAAATATTAAATATATAATATCTCTTCCTCCTTACCGATTTTCCACATTGTGCACAAAAATGTCATCTAGTTTCTCAATTAGGCAGCAGCATAAATAAAATTCTACTTTATGAATTATTTTGTGGATAAATCGGTGAATGAAATCTGCATTGTATATTATAAATGTGGAATTATATATTTATTTGAACTAAAATTTTTGTACTTAATGTCAATTTTTGTAGATAAAACAATTTACAAAGTTAGCCAAATATATGAATTAATGCAAAGCTATATGATTTTCCCGAATTTTAGACCGAAAGTAATTTCTGTATCCATTAAAATGCATTATTGGTAAAGCTCCTTATAATATGTAAATAGACCCTATTTGTAAAAAATATAAAATTTATATTGAATATTAAAGACTAATATATTATTAAAGAATAAATAGCGCAAGTCTTTATAAGACTAAAACATTCTAGGCTCTAACACTGTTTAACAGTATGTTATTCAGACTTTGTGGTTTAATAATATTAGGAGGAAAAAAAGTAATGGCTCTTGAACCAGGTATTTTAGCTGGGTTTCTTGTAATATTTATTGCCGTACTGTTCGGCCCTTTTAAAATAAAAGTTATTGAGGAAAATCTGGAGGTCTTCCTGTTTGTCTGCGGAATTGCTGCAATGACAATTGCAGGTATGGTCGAACTTCCAGGCACAGAAACAGGCTGGAGAATGGAAATAATTGAAGAAGCATTGACTTCACCGCTTAATGCTTTAAATATTGGCGGCATTCCAATAGGTATATTCCAGATCGTGTTGATTGTCGGTTTAATTATCTATAAATGGCATGAGCCGATTCAAAACGCAATCAGGAAAGTAGCCTCAGCGCTTTCTCTTAAAGTTATGGCTTTTCTCCTTATTGTCGTGCTTGGTCTATCTTCAAGTGTAATGTCTGCTATTCTTGCTGCAATCATTCTTGTTGAGGTAGTTAATGCATTGCCTATCTCACGAAAATCCAAGATCGACCTGACAGTTATTGCGTGTTTCTCAATCGGCCTTGGTGCTGCTCTTACTCCCCTTGGCGAACCTCTTTCAACAATTGCCATCTCAAAACTCTCAGGTGCACCTTACCATGCTGATTTCATGTTCTTATTTAATATGCTTGGTAAATATATAATTCCAGGCATCTTTGTCTACGGTCTTGTTGGAATGTTCTTCCTTGGAAAAATTGATATGAAAGCCCAGGGAACAAAAGCCGAAGAGTATAACGAGACTCTAAAAGATGTCATAATGAGAGCTGTTAAGGTTTATCTGTTTATTATGGCTCTTACATTCCTTGGAGACGGTTTCAAACCTATCATAGTCGAGTACTTCATACAAATCCCCTCCGGGGTACTCTACTGGGTAAACATGGTCTCTGCCATTCTGGATAACGCCACTCTGGCAGCCGCTGAGATCGGACCAGCTATGAGTGAGTTACAGATAAAGAGCATCCTTATGGGACTTTTGATTGCTGGCGGAATGCTGATTCCAGGAAATATCCCGAACATTATCTCTGCAGGCAAACTTGGTATAACCAGCAAAGAATGGGCAAGACTTGGAGTCCCCATGGGCCTTATTACGATGGCTATCTATTTCGTCATCATCTTTGTGTTTAAAATTTAAGCTCAAAATTGCCCATCAGTGTAAATAGGATTCAGTTTCAAAATCCAGTGACAAATTCAAAAATAAAATTGCTGGATTTTGAAACTGAATCTTGATTAAATCTTTTAAGCAATAAAACTGTAAAGAAATGGTTACAGTTTTATTGCATTATCTTCAAATTCGATGGAAAAAGCAGCTCTATAAATTTTCGTCACATCTATGAATTATTAGGATTTTAAAAACATATTAAAATATTTACCTAATGCCATAAGTATAGGATGTAAATTATTGTATATTCCTTTACCTTATTGCATATTCCTTTACCGGAAAAATTTCCATCGAATTTGATAAAATATATTTTTCGTTAAGTATTGCATTTATTCTCATTCAGTATTTTTAAGATCACAATGAGGTGCCCAACATTTAAGCTTTAATTATAAATTTGTAAATCCCCTACATCCATCCCTAAGTTCATTACGCCTTTTCTATAATCGTTACTCTGATTTCTAATGCTCTGCTTTTAAATCTCGCATAGTCTCGAACAAGGAAAAGGCTGAAACCCCTTGGTTGAATTGACAATTGAGTGACTCTCCAGAATCTGGTTATTATCTTCCAATCCTTTCTACCGACTGAGAAAAATAGTTTACTTGAATCTAACAAATGCATAGACAGAACCAGCTTGCTCCAGATCAAGTGCCATAAGCTCTGCGTGAAAAGTGCTGTTAGGATATTAATTGAAATGGTTCTGGAAAGCTTGCTTGTTTTGTATATATGTAAAGTTTGCAATGTCGATCTAAATATTAAAAGTAGCTTCTGCAAGCTCCGGTAACGGATTTTCTTTTAACCCCCCCAGTGTAAATTAAACTTAAAGCTCTTTTTCGACAACCAGGACATTAAATTGAATATAAACGGAATTAATATATTATTAGATCATATATTGTAGGCTAATATATGACAAAGTAGGTCATCTTAATGACCAGATACTTGAGACTTTGTAGTATTCATCAGTATATAAGTCTCCCCAGGCAATCTATAATCCAGAAATTACCAGAGGAGGAAAAATGATGGCTCTTGATCTAGGAGTTTTAATAGGATTTCTTGTGATATTCCTGGCCGTGTTGCTAGGACCTTTTAAAATACATGTTATTGAAGAGAATCTGGAAGTATTCCTTTTCATATGCGGAGTGCTTGCAATGACTCTTTCAGGTTTTGCGAAGATTCCAGGCGTAGAGACGGGTTGGAGTTTGGAGATAATCAAAGAATCACTAACTGCACCACTACATGTTGGAGATATAGCCGGCATACCAATAGGTATATTTCAGATTGTGTTAGTTGTCGGCTTGATTATCTATAAATGGCATGCTCCGATTCATAAAGCAATCAGAAAATTGACTGATATGCTTTCAGTCAGGGTTCTGGCTTTTGTTCTCATTGTTGTCCTTGGCTTATCTTCAAGCGTGATGTCGGCTATTCTTGCGGCAATTATTCTTGTTGAGGTGGTTAATGCGATGCCTCTCTCAAGAAAAGCCAAGGTAGACCTGACAATCATTGCATGTTTCTCAATCGGGCTTGGCGCTGCTCTTACCCCTCTTGGCGAACCTCTTTCGACAATCGCTATCTCAAAACTTTCAGGTGCGCCTTACCATGCTGATTTCATGTTCTTATTTAATATGCTTGGTAAATATATTCTTCCAGGCATCCTTGCTTATGGTATTATTGGAATATTCTTCCTTGGAAAAGCCGATGCAAGTGAGCATGAAATGGAAGCTGCAGACTATAACGAGACTGTAAAAGACGTCATAATGAGGGCTGTCAAGGTCTATGTGTTTATTGCAGCACTCGTATTGCTTGGGGAAGGATTCAAGCCTATTATCTTCGAGTATTTTATTCAGGTCCCGTCTATGGCTCTTTACTGGATTAACATGGTCTCAGCCGTTCTTGATAACGCTACTTTAGCAGCTGCTGAGATCGGGCCTATCCTCAGCGAATTCCAGATAAAAAGCATACTAATGGGACTTCTAATATCAGGTGGAATGCTGATCCCAGGAAATATCCCGAATATTATCTCTGCAAGCAAATTGGGTATAACCAGTAAAGAGTGGGCAAGGCTTGGATTACCTCTTGGACTTGTCTCGATGACCGTATATTTCGTTATACTGTTTGTATTCAATATCTGACACGTAAAATGTGCCCCTTTAATTTAGTACAACAGTTAAACCAAGTAATAGTTTCGAGTGAATGAGAAAAAGCCTAAGAGACATGGAAAGTTTATGTATTAGCTAAATTCGAAAAATAAACTCAAAAACCACTACATCCCCAAAGTGAAGAGTAAAAATTTACCTTAAATTTGAAGGAAAATATCTTTTGCTCTTCACTATTTTAAGTGGATAACTCAAAATCTTAAATTTACTTTTTATTATATTTTTTGAGATTTGTTATCCACAACCTTTTTTATATTTAAGGAAATGCTTTATTTTTATTTTCTTCGTGCATTTTTCTGTTTTTCAATCCAGATTCGCTCCTTCAAGTAAATAAGTTTTTATTTACGTTCAGCTACTTCCTTCAATCAGGAATATAATTCTGTTTAGCATATTTCAATGTATTTTATTTGGAGATTAACCTATTCAGTTAGGAGGAAGACAATGCGAAGGGACTATATAGATACGGGTTATGGCCCAAAGGATACCGATCTGATATGTGAATTCCATATCGAACCGACAGCAGGAGTTAATTTTGAAGAGGCTGCAACCCATATGGCAGGGGAAAGCTCTATAGATTCCTGGACTGAAATTGTCACACTCAGTCCCGAACTTGCAGCCAAGCTGAAGCCTCATGTTTTTTATGTAGACGAGGACACACAGACTGTAAAGGTAGCTTATTCGGAAGATCTCTTTGAACTTGGTTCGGTCCCGCAGGTGCTCAGTGCGATCGCAGGAAATATCCTGAGCATGAAAGTTGTTGACAATCTAAGGCTGCAGGATATTGCTTTTCCTAAGTCGATGATCCGTGAGTTTAGAGGTCCTGAATTCGGGTTGCCAGGAATCAGGGAACTTACAGGTGTGCAGGACAGGCCTCTAATAGGAACTATTGTCAAGCCGAAAGTTGGATTGACTTCAGAAAAGCATGCTGAAGTGGCTTATAATTCCTTTGTAGGCGGCTGCGATCTTGTTAAAGATGATGAGAATCTAACGGATCAGAAATTTAACCGTTTTGAAAAAAGAGCCGAACTCACCCTGAAGCTTGCAGAAAAGGCAGAATCTGAGACAGGAGAGCGTAAAATGTATCTCTGCAACGTTACTGCCCCCACCTGTAAGGAAATGATCCGCCGTATGAACTTCCTCAAAGACCTTGGTGCCAGCTATGCGATGGTAGATATCGTACCTGCAGGCTGGACTGCACTTCAGACCCTTAGGGAAGAAGCCGGAGATGCGGGAATTGCTCTCCATGCCCACCGATGCATGCATTCGGCCTATACCCGTAACCCACGCCACGGGATAAGCATGCTTGTCGTTGCCAAGCTCTGTAGACTGATAGGGCTTGACCAGCTTCACATAGGTACAGTTGTCGGGAAGATGCACGGAGAAAAACACGAAGTTCTATCTCTCAGGGATGAGTGTGTGCTCGACAGTGTGCCTGCAGATGAAAGCCAGCACGTCCTTGCCCAGGATTGGGGAGGGTTGAAGCCCATGTTCCCGGTTGCATCAGGAGGGCTTGCCCCTACTATGATTCCTGACCTGTACACTATCTTCGGAAGGGATGTTATTATGCAGTTCGGCGGTGGAATTCATGCACATCCTATGGGTACGGCAGCCGGAGCCACTGCCTGCAGGCAGGCACTTGAAGCAGCCCTTGAGGGTGTTACCCTGCAGGAATATGCGAAAAATCACAAGGAACTCGAGGTTGCTCTTGATAAGTGGCTGAAGAAGTAATCCGGCAAACGAATAGCAGGAATAGTTATCACAGGAATAACAATTGAAAAGGAGTTTATCCCCTGTGCAAGCAGAAAACGGAAATAAAGTAAAGACCCTGGTTTTTCGGGTTTCCGAAGAAAATTTTGATGCCGTCCTTGACAGGGCGGCAGTGATCATCAAAAATGGCGGGACTGTAGCCTTTCCCACGGAAACGGTTTACGGGCTTGGAGCTGACGGCCTTAATCCAGAAGCAGTCCTGAAGATTTTTGAGGCAAAAAAGCGCCCTCCTGCAAATCCCCTTAGCTTGCTTGTTCACTCAAGGGAAGATGTTGAAAGGGTGGCAAGAAACATTCCGAAAAGTGCTTTCAGGCTAATGGATGATTTCTGGCCTGGTCCTCTTACGATTATCCTGGAAAAAAACGAGATTGTTCCCGATATTACCTCCGGAAAACTAAAATCAATAGGAGTACGCATGCCTGATCATAGAATTCCTCTGGAACTCATACAGAGAGCAGGTACTCCTCTTGCGGCTCCTAGTGCCAATCTGTCAGGAAAGCCAAGTCCCAGCCTTGCAGCCCATGTCATATCGGATCTTACAGGCAGGATTGATGTGATTCTTGATGGAGGAGAAGCTTCCATAGGGCTTGAATCAACTGTAATTGATATGACTGTCGAGCCGCCTGTTGTGCTCAGGCCTGGAGCCATAAGTGTT
The DNA here is from genome assembly GCF_002495725.1 of Methanosarcina sp. UBA411. Classification (NCBI taxonomy): domain Archaea; kingdom Methanobacteriati; phylum Methanobacteriota; class Methanomicrobia; order Methanosarcinales; family Methanosarcinaceae; genus Methanosarcina; species Methanosarcina sp. UBA411. Next base: position 193,313 of record NZ_DAGK01000035.1, on the reverse strand, counting down.
GATGAGCTTGAAAGCGTTATAGGAAAAGTGAGGTCTGGATACAAAAGCGGCGAAGCTGGTGACGAATCTAATCTGCCGGAAAAGAAGGCAGGTCGGAAATACGGGCATTACACTCCTGATACAGAGGTCGTGCTTGTGGAAGGAGAAGGAAAATCTGTTTCAGAAAAGCTTATCAAATTACTTGATAGTTACAGAAACGAAAGTCAGAAAGTAGGGCTCCTTCTCAGTGAGGAAACCAGTGAAGAAATCGCAGTTTTCCTTGCTTCGGAAAATCTGGGTTCAGCTGAGTGCTTTTTACTGGGATCGAGAAAAGAGCCGGAAGTGGCTGCCAAGAAACTCTTTGAAGGGCTCAGAAAGCTTGATAAGAAAGGGCTTGATGTAATCGTAGCCGATGGGTCTTTCAGCCGTTCTGGGCTTGGGGAAGCTCTCATCAACCGACTGAGGGAAGCGTCCTCCATAAAGATTATTGTTTAAGCTCAATTGTGATGCAGAAATGCAGAATTAATGCAGAATTGCAGATTTAATTAAATGTTTGAGAGGGATGGTTTTGAAAGCAGAAAAAAAGGAAAATCTGGTGAAATTGCGGGCTTACAAAAAAGTCGTAGATCAGAACAAAAAAATAAATAAGATTAACCTGGTAGTGCTGGCTGCAGGCCTGCTTTTAACAGTTCTGGGCATGGAGAAGGTAGGAAATTATATTATCTGGGTAGGCATTTTTGTCCTTTTTGTAACCTCAATTTCAAGCATTCTTGCATCCGGATCTCTTCGCAGGCCGAGATAATACCAATTTTTCTTTTTAAAGGGGCTTTTAAATGGGCGAAACAATTGCAAGTAAGGAAATGCATGAATACTTCGACGAACTTGAAGTAAGGCTCAAAGAAGCGATCAAGATCGCGAATACAGCTCGAGCTCGTGGAGGAGACCCAAAGCCCATTGTGGAAATTCCCCTTGCCAAAGATCTTGCGGATAGGGTTGAGAACCTTATAGGAGTAGAAGGAGTCGCTGTAAAGATCCGAGAACTTGAAGAAAAAATGTCAAGGGAAGAATCTGCTCTCGAAATCGGGCGTCAGGTAGCAGAAGGAGAAGTGGGGAACTTTGCAACAAAAAAGGATGCAGTTGAAGCTGCGATCCGGGTTTCCATGGCTGTCATCACAGAAGGAGTGGTTGCAGCCCCGATTGAAGGGATTAATAAGGTAGAACTGGGAAAGAATGACGATGGTTCCGAGTATATCCGGATTTTTTATTCCGGGCCTATCCGGAGTGCAGGCGGGACAGCCCAGGCCCTTTCCGTGCTCGTTGGTGATTACGTAAGGCGTGGGATAGGAATTGACCGCTACAAGCCAAGGCCTGAGGAAGTAGAGCGTTATGTAGAAGAGATCGTTCTTTACAAGAGAGTCGCAAGCCTGCAATACATGCCTTCGGAAGACGAGATCCGCCTGATAGTCGAGAATTGCCCTGTCTGTATTGACGGAGACCCAACCGAAGAAGCTGAGGTTGAAGGGCACAGAGATCTTGAGAGAATAGGGACAAACCGCATCAGAGGGGGAATGTGCCTTGTGCTTGCCGAAGGGCTCGCCCTTAAGGCCCCCAAAGTCAAGAAACACGTTAACAAGTTGAACATGGACGGATGGGACTGGCTGGATGTCCTCATAGGGGGTGCAAAAACCGGAGGCAATGAAGAAGATGAGCAGAAAAACAAGATCAAGCCGAAGGATAAGTACATAAGAGACCTTATTGCAGGCAGGCCGGTTTTTTCCCATCCTTCAAGGCCAGGAGGGTTCAGGCTCCGCTACGGACGTTCCAGAAACACTTCTTTTGCAGCTGCAGGAATTAATCCATCTAGTATGGTTCTGCTTGACGATTTTGTTACTAACGGAACTCAGCTCAAGGTTGAAAGGCCTGGAAAAGCTGCAGCCATGTCTGCCGTAGACTCGATAGAAGGGCCAACTGTGCGCCTTCGTTCCGGAGACCTTGTCCGGGTAGACGATATAAAAGAAGCTTATGAGCTTCGCTCACAGGTTGAGGTAATAGTAGATATCGGGGAGATCCTGATTAATTACGGGGACTTCCTGGAAAACAATCATCCTCTCATGCCTTCACCTTACGTTTTCGAATGGTGGCATTACGACTATGAAGCAGCCTGCCATGAAACAATACCTGAAGCCGAACTGAAAGACCCCTCAGCAGCTCTGGTTCTCAGGCTTGCAGAGGAATATGATGTCCCTCTCCATCCGAAGTTTACGTACCTCTGGCACGATATAAACCGAAGTGAATTTGAAGTTTTAAGGAAGTTTGTGGCCGAAAATGGAGACTTTTCAGTTGAAAATGGCATTCTCAGGCTGCCCCTGAAAACCTGCGTGGAAACAGGTATCAAACTCGTACTTGAAAAGCTCCTTGTACTTCACAGGGTAAAAGCTGACACAATCATGATCGAAGAAGCTCTTCCTTTTATTTTCTGCCTTGGGCTTGACTGCGACCTGAAAGAGAAAGCCCAGGTGCCTGATACCGACAATATGGTGGATGCTGCAGCGATTTTAAGCGGGTTTAAAGTTTTCCCTAGAGCTCCTTCGAGAATAGGGGCAAGGATGGGAAGACCGGAAAAATCCGACCTGCGAAAGATGTCTCCTGCAGCTCAGGTTCTCTTTCCCATAGGTAACGCCGGAGGAATTACTCGAAATCTCGTATCTGCTTCAGCTTATTCGGCTTCCATGAATGGAAAAATCGGCGAAATTGAAGTAGAAATGGGAATCAGGGAATGTCCTGCTTGCGGGAAAGAGACTTATTTCTGGCGCTGTGACTGCGGAGAATATACTAATCCCAAGTTCTCCTGTCCACGTTGTAAAATTGATATTAGGGGAGCTGAAACCTGTCCAAAATGTGGTAGAAAGCTAACTTCCGTTGCAAATGTTAAACTGGATTTTCGTTCAATTTATAAGCAGGCCTTTGAGAATGTAGGAGAAAGGGAAAAAATGGACCTCATCAAAGGCGTAAAACGGCTTATGAACGGGCAGATGACTCCCGAACCTCTGGAAAAGGGAATTTTACGGGCGAAACATGATGTCTATATTTTTAAAGACGGAACTGTCCGCTATGATATGTCAGATATTCCACTTACACATATCAGGGCTGACGAAATCGGGATAACAGCAGCTAGGCTACGGGAACTCGGTTATCTTGAGGATATTTACGGAAATCCCCTTGAAAGAGACGATCAGGTTGTCTGCCTGAAGGTCCAGGATCTTGTTATCTCTTATGACGGGGGCAAGTATATGCTGCGTACCGCACAATACGTGGATGACCTACTTGTGAAATACTATGGGGTTGAACCCTATTACAATGCCGAAACAATCCAGGATCTTGTAGGCGTACTGCTTATCGGGCTTGCTCCGCACACCTCTGCAGGCGTGCTAGGGCGTTTAATAGGATTTACGAAAGCTTCAGTCGGTTATGCTCATCCTTTCTTTCATGCTTCAAAACGTAGGAACTGTGATGGGGATGAAGATTGCGTAATGCTTCTCATGGATGGGATACTTAACTTCTCAAGATCTTATCTTCCTGATAAAAGGGGTGGGAAAATGGATGCTCCTCTTGTACTTACTACCAGAATCGATCCCAAAGAAGTAGACAAAGAGGCGCATAATATAGATGTGATTGCAAGATATCCTCTAGAGTTCTACAAGGCTACTCAGGAAATCAAAAATCCCACAGAACTTGAAGGTATTATGGACTTGGTGAGTGGTCGACTTGGAACCCCAGAGCAATACGAGCATTTAATGTTTACACATGATACTACGGATATTGCTGCAGGCCCGCTTAATTCTTCGTATAAGACTCTTGGAAGTATGATTGAAAAAATGGAGGCTCAACTTTCTCTTGCTAA
>NZ_DAGK01000035.1:124127-189202 GCF_002495725.1 Methanosarcina sp. UBA411 | reverse complement strand
GATCTTCTCGGAAATCTCCGTTCTTTTTCTAGGCAGCGGATGCGCTGTATAAAATGCGGAGAGAAGTTCAGGCGTCCTCCGCTAACCGGGGCCTGCCCTAAATGCGGAGGTAATGTAGTGCTGACCGTACACGAAGGGGCTGTTCGTAAATATCTGGAGATCTCAAAAGAAATTGGGGAGCGATATGGAGTTTCCAGTTACACCCGACAGAGAATTGAACTTCTGGATAAAGACATATGTTCTCTTTTCGAGAATCATAGGGTTAAGCAACTGGGGCTTTTGGATTTCATGTCCGGGTCTGCGCGCTGAGAATGAAATAAAAGAATTATAAAATTATAAAAAATTAATCTGATGAATTGAAAGGAGGCAGGGCAGTTTGAGAGCCCAAAAGTACAGTAGTATTTATTAATTAGTTCTCTAATTTTACTGTCCACATTACTGTTCTTCTTTTGGGAGTGATTCTTTTCAGGTTTCGATTGCACCCTTATAGGAAAAAATCCACTCTCCCAAACTTGAAAACTTTTCCTATCTACTTTTTGTGTAATTATATAATTACAGCGCTATTTATATAGTATCTGTTTGATTATCTGTATCTTTGACGGAATTTATTTTTTTATACTTTTCACTCTCTTTTCTCAGATTCGGACTGGGATTTTAATTATAGCCTTATTCATGCCACAGGTAACCCAAGGGAATTAATTTGCCCTATAAGCTCATTAAAGCTTTTAATTTCCAATTCCAGAACCTCTTCTCTTTTCATTCCTATTGACATTTCGCCGTCTACAGAAAGAAGCTCAGGTCCCCTGCGAACAAGCCTATCAACACCGTCTCTTTTAAAGGCCTCTTTAACTTCCATATCATGAGCAAAAGCCCTTCCTGGGATAAAAACAGTCTCGCTTACTTCTGAGAGATCCATATTTTTGAGATCCTCAATAGTTATGAGGCATCCGATGTCTTTTTTTGGGGCGACAACATTCACTGAGCCTCCAAGAGCTTCAAAGATTTCCCTCAGCCTTGGAGCTGCTATCTGGCCTGTAATGACAGTGGCTCTTCTTGTAATTCTCGGAAGTTTTTCTAGGGCTTCGGGAACATTCCGGATAGCAAAAGGAGAACCAATTAAAGGATCTTCAAGAGGGGTTCCTGTAATCCTCATGGAAGAGTGCTTTGCTGCAGAATTCCGTACCAATTCTGTGAATTCTTGGATACCGTGTGGGATTATACCCGGAATGATAGGGGCGTTATTCAGGATAAGCCCATTTTCCGGAAAATTTGCAAACCTCATTAGAATAGCTCCTTTTGCACCCATAGCTTCAAGATCACTGAGGGTCTTATCAAGGATCTCTCCATCGTTTACTCCCGGAATGAGTACAATAGCCCCATATACGTCACAATGAGCACAGAAATCTCTAAGAACTTGTATAGAAGCTTCAGGCTCCGGGTCTTTCATGTACTCAGCTCTTAGAGCCGGATCGGTCGCAAAGACTGTAAAACTTACCTCTGTGACCCCGTGGTCTATGTAGAAAAGAGCGTCTTCAGGCTTGTTGAAGCCTTTTCCGCTTGTGTATCCCAGGTGTATGGGAGTCTTGAATTGAGACAGGAAAGAAACAAGATTCTTCAGTTCGGGGTAACAGCTTAAATCCCCTCCTCCACTGATACTGAATTTTTTTATCTCTCCACTTGCGAAATAGAGTTTTCTTGCAGTTTCTTCCAGTACCATCTGAAGGGGTTTGAAACCCGAATATGATTCTTTTACACTACGTGTGCAATAGTCACACCCTTTCTTGAAAGGAAGACAATACTTGCAGCCCAAGGGCTGAACGTCTTTGACCTTTTTAAAATAACAATACTTACAGAAGCCTCTACAGTCTACCCCTGGATTTCCGCCTACATCGACAACTACTTCCATATTAAACTTTCGTATTACTAGGTATTACTAAATCTTTTTGGTATGACTCTCTGGAAGCAAAATAACATATGAAATAATTTAGTGCAAATTCTCAATCAATTAAGAAAAAAAATTCATTAAGTATCTTGACATATTCTCTTCGGTCTTTAAGTATTATTAAAACATAATTTTTCCGTTGATATCGTTTTCTTATATATTTTCACAAAAATAGATTCTATATTAATAAAATATATTTTAAAAAAATGGATGAATTCATTCATCGGAGAACACAAAAGATTTAAGTACCTTCTAAACGAATGAGCTTTCATTGGGAAAGTGGACACTTAAAAACAGAGCGGTACTTGATTTATTGAGTGCAAAAGCACTCGAGTAGGTGACCAGTCCCAAAATGATTTTAATAAATTAAGGAGGAAATTAAAGTGTCTGACACAGTAGACATCTACGACGACAGAGGAAAACTGCTCGAGAGCAATGTCGACATTATGAGCCTTGCTCCAACAAGAAACGCAGCAATTAAAAAGATCATCATGGACACCAAGAGGTCCGTTGCAGTCAACCTCGCAGGTATCCAGGGTGCACTTGCCAGCGGCAAGATGGGCGGAAAGGGCCGTCAGATCTTAGGCCGTGGACTTAACTATGACCTTGTAGGCAATGCTGATGCAATTGCAGAAAATGTTAAAAAATTCGTCCAGGTTGATGAAGGCGACGACACCAACATCATCAAAGTCAAGGGTGGAAAGAGCCTTCTGATCCAGTCCCCACAGTCCAGGATGATTGCAGGTGCCGACTTCATGTCCGCAACCACAGTTGGTGCAGCAGCTGTCACCCAGACTATTCTGGACATGTTTGGAACCGACCCATATGATGCTCCTATCGTAAAGGCTGCCGTCTGGGGAAGCTACCCACAGACAATGGATCTCATGGGAGGACAGGTTCAGGGTATTCTCAGTATCCCCCAGAACAACGAAGGTCTTGGCTTCTCCCTCAGAAATATCATGGCCAACCACGTTGCAGCAATTTCCAACAGGAATGCAATGAACGCATCAGCTCTCTCTTCAATCTACGAGCAGGCTGGTATCTTCGAGATGGGCGGAGCAGTAGGCATGTTCGAGAGACATCAGCTCCTCGGTCTTGCATACCAGGGTCTTAACGGTAACAACCTCTTATATGACATTGTAAAGGAAAACGGTAAAGACGGTACCATTGGAACCGTTATCGAGTCCGTTGTTCGCAGGGCACTTGAAGACGGTATTATCTCTGTTGACAAGACTGCTCCTTCTGGATACAACTTCTACAAAGCAAACGACGTTCCAATGTGGAATGCCTGTGCAGCAGTCGGTACTCTTGCAGCTACTCTCGTGAACTGTGGTGCAGGCCGTGCAGCTCAGAACGTTTCCTCAACACTTCTCTACTTCAACGATATCCTTGAAAAGGAAACCGGTCTTCCAGGATGCGACTACGGTAAAGTAGAGGGTACCGCAGTAGGGTTCTCATTCTTCAGCCACTCCATTTATGGTGGCGGTGGGCCTGGTGTCTTCAACGGTAACCACGTCGTTACTAGGCACTCCAGAGGATTCGCAATCCCCTGTGTATGCGCAGCAGTAGCACTGGATGCAGGCACTCAGATGTTCACAATCGAATCAACATCCGGCCTGATTGGTGACGTGTTTGGTTCAATACCAGAATTCCGCGAGCCGATTAAGGCAGTTGCAGGAGCGCTCTAAACATATAGTTCAAAAGGTCTAACGATGTCAGACTCTGCTTCAAATATAGAAGATTCTATTCAAATCGAAATCTTTCCCAGTAGAATCCTATCCCCTGAGACAGCTCAGAAGCTCATAGCTGAGATTTACAAAGTGGATGGGGTGATCCGCGTTATGGTGCAGGGCAACAGACTGCCTGATAAGGTGTCTGCTGGCCCCGGCACCGGGGAAAAAGTGGAACATCCACTGAGAAAGCCCATTCAGATTGGAGATCAGGTTATTGAATTGAAAATCTGTGTGGGCAGGATCAGAGTTGAACTTTCAAACGCCGAAGCTAAAGAACAGATCAGGGAAGTATGCGAAAAATTGCTCCCATTCCCCTTTGAATTCAGGGAAGGACATTTCCTCAGGAAAAAGCCTACTGTAACTGACTATGCTAAACTTGGTCCTGAAGCAGACCCCAGGTTGCTTGGTATGGTAGATCCTAAAGCCAAGACAGACCAGCTCATCTTTATTGAGAAACAAGAGAAGCAAGAAGAGAAAAAAAACAAAGATGAGTGAAAAAGTATGATGATCGATCGGGAAACACAGGTAGTCGATTGCCGATGCGGCGCAGGACTTGGTAAAGGAGGAGGGCTTGCTCAGCGAGGTACTCTCTCAGAAGCCGGCCGTGCTGAGGTAGTAGCTATTGCTATGAGTCCCGGCCAGAGACATATCACAAAACCGGTATGTGAGATCACATATGGAATGAGGAAAGAAAACATTCAGGTAAGTGTGTTGGTACTCTACTCAGGTTCCGGAATTCCTGAATCAGGTATGAGAACAGGATCTTTTGTACTGAGTCCGGTAGAAGTCGCACAGATTGAAATGCACAAACTGGCTGTTATTCACCTCGGAAATATCAAGGACCATGTGATTAGAAAGGCAAGGGAAATCCTGAGCCAGGCTAATATTCCGGCGATTGTAGTCAGCCAGATCCCAGTAGATTTTGAGGATTTTGCAGAGGCAGGAGTAAAGACAAGATTAGTGATGCCAAGGGATGAAAATATTCTTACAAAGGGAATTGTGATGGATATGGTGAGCGGAGTTACACGTGGTGATTCCTGTCCCAGGGACAAGCTAAATCTGATCATTAAATACGTCAAGACTACATTAGACCAGTTAGAAGATCATAAAGGAGTTGCATGAGATGGCTTACGAAAGACAATTTTATCCAGGCGCAACATCAGTTGCCGCTAACAGAAGAAAACACATGTCTGGAAAACTTGAGAAACTCAGAGAAATTTCAGACGAAGATTTAACTGCAGTTCTCGGACACCGTGCCCCAGGGAGCGACTACCCAAGCACCCACCCACCACTTGCAGAAATGGGAGAGCCTGCCTGCTCGACCCGCGAGAATGTTGATGCTACCCCCGGTGCAAAGGCCGGTGACAGAGTCAGGTACGTCCAGTTTTCTGACTCAATGTACAACGCGCCTGCAACCCCATACTTCAGATCATACTTCGCAGCAATCAACTTCAGAGGTGTAGACCCAGGTACTCTTTCCGGCCGTCAGATTGTTGAAGCCCGTGAAAGAGATATGGAACAGTGCGCAAAGGTTCAGATGGAAACCGAAATTACTGACCATGCACTCGCAGGTATGCGTGGTGCAACTGTGCACGGTCACTCTGTCCGTCTCCAGGAAGACGGTGTAATGTTCGACATGCTCGACAGGAGAAGACTTGAGAACGGCACCATCATAATGGATAAAGATCAGGTTGCAATTCCACTCGACAGGAAAGTAGACCTCGGCAAACCCATGTCCAGTGAAGAAGCCGCAAAGAGAACCACCATTTACCGTGTGGACAATGTAGCCTTCAGGGACGATGCAGAAGTCATTGAATGGGTACACAGGATATTCGATAAGAGAACAATATACGGATTCCAGCCGAAGGTGAGGTGATCACAATGGCAGCAGACATTTTCTCAAAATTTAAAAACTCAATGGAAGTCAAATTCGCACAGGAATTTGGTTCAAACAAGCAGGTTGGCGGGGATATCACCGGCAAGACTGAAAAGTTCCTGAGGTTAGGCCCTGAGCAGGACCCCAGAAAGGTCGAAATGATTAAAGCCGGTAAGGAAATCGCAGAGAAGAGAGGCATTGCATTCTACAACCCAATGATGCACTCCGGTGCTCCTCTCGGTCAGCGTGCAATCACTCCTTACACCATTTCCGGCACCGACATTGTTGCAGAACCTGATGACCTCCATTACGTCAACAACGCTGCAATGCAGCAGATGTGGGATGATATCAGGAGAACCTGCGTTGTCGGTCTTGACATGGCTCACGAGACCCTCGAGAAGAGGCTGGGTAAGGAAGTTACTCCTGAAACCATCAACCACTACCTTGAAGTCCTTAACCATGCCATGCCCGGTGCAGCAGTGGTTCAGGAAATGATGGTTGAAACTCACCCTGCCCTTGTTGACGACTGTTACGTGAAAGTTTTCACAGGCGATGACGCCCTTGCAGACGAAATCGACAAGCAATATCTTATTGACATCAACAAGGAGTTCTCTGAAGAACAGGCAGCCCAGATTAAGGCATCCATCGGCAAGACTTCCTGGCAGGCAATCCACATCCCAACAATTGTTTCCAGAACAACTGATGGTGCTCAGACCACCAGGTGGGCAGCTATGCAGATTGGTATGTCCTTCATCTCTGCATACGCAATGTGCGCTGGTGAAGCAGCTGTCGCTGACCTGTCATTCGCTGCAAAACACGCAGCTGCAGTTTCCATGGGTGAAATGCTCCCAGCAAGGCGTGCACGTGGACCAAACGAGCCCGGTGGACTTTCCTTCGGTCACCTCTCAGACATTATCCAGACAAGCCGTATCTCTGAAGACCCAGCAAAGATCGCCCTTGAAGTCGTCGGTGCAGGCTGTATGCTCTACGACCAGATCTGGCTCGGCTCCTACATGTCCGGTGGTGTCGGATTCACACAGTATGCAACAGCTGCATACACTGATGACATCCTCGACAACAACGTGTACTATGACGTTGACTACATCAACGACAAATACAACGGTGCTGCAAACGTCGGCAAGGACAACAAGATAAAGGCAACTCTCGACGTCGTAAAGGACATCGCAACTGAGTCTACACTATACGGTATCGAGACCTACGAGAAGTTCCCGACTGCCCTTGAAGACCACTTTGGTGGTTCCCAGAGAGCAACCGTGCTCGCAGCCGCAGCCGGTGTCGCAACTGCACTTGCAACAGCAAACGCAAACGCTGGTCTTTCTGGCTGGTACCTCTCCATGTATCTGCACAAGGAAGCATGGGGCCGTCTCGGATTCTTTGGATACGACCTGCAGGACCAGTGTGGTGCCGCAAACGTTCTGTCCTACCAGGGCGACGAAGGTCTTCCAGACGAACTCCGTGGTCCAAACTACCCCAACTACGCAATGAACGTCGGTCACCAGGGTGGATACGCAGGTATCGCTCAGGCTGCTCACTCAGGCCGCGGAGACGCATTCACCGTCAACCCACTCATTAAGGTCTGCTTCGCTGACGACCTCCTGCCCTTCAACTTCGCTGAGCCCAGGAGAGAGTTCGGTCGCGGCGCCATGAGAGAGTTCGTGCCTGCTGGTGAGAGATCCCTCGTCATTCCAGCAAAATAAACTCAATAACTGAATATTCTAAAACAGAGTAGGCCTTCTGGCCTACTTTTTGTCTCTTTTTCTATCTGTTTTTTCGTATGATTTTTCCAGAAACCCTTAGAACCTATTCAAAAAATCCTGTTGCTCTAAATGCTATTTCTCTGTTATTTTCTCAGCACTTCAATAGTTTTCTTCTCTTTCCTGCCCTTCAAATATAGATTTTCATTTGGAGCGCAGTCCGTTAATGATTTCTTCTATAAGAAGAAGTGCACCTGAAACTCCCAAATATGTCTTCGGGATTATATGGATGTAGCCTTCTTCCGGAAGGGTTATTTCGATACAAGCTTTGCAACATCCCTTTGCTTTTAAAAGCTGAAGGGTGGGGCTGTCAGCAAAAGCAATATCAACTGATTCAAGGGAAGGATCTCTATCCCAGGCTTCGCAAAATCCTTTTTCCTCCAGAAACGCCTTGAGAGATCCTGTTATTTCAGGATCGCTTCCGGGAAGCAGTTTTACTGCAAAGGGAGCCATTCCCAGGTAGGAGTAAAGCCATTGTGTAAGAGGGTAGGCAAGGGAGCTTTCGGCACGGATTGAAAAGCTGGCTCCTTTGGGGAGACCCGAGTAAGAGTAGAAACGCGAAATCTGCCGGTAACTGGCTTTTCTGGCTTTCTGGATTTCTGCAAGGGCAGGTGCAGGGTCGATATTCAGGACAGTTGCAACTTCTCTCAGCAGGCTTTCACTCGCATTAAACCCTATGGGAGCTCCAAGAGGAGAAAAAACAGCAGGGGTCCCAAAGCTCTCTCTATACCATTCTGCAATCCTTCTGCCGTATTCGGGGAAAAGGACGATATTACAGGCTGCATCGCCTGACTCCCGAATTTCTTCAAGGGAAGTTCCGGCAAGGAAAACTGCCCCCACTTCCAGGCCTAGGAAAGCAAGGAGCCGCTTCATTTCTGCAACCGACCCTTCCCAATGCTTGTGGAGCAGGGAAAGTCCTATCAGATTCACTTTTTTAGGGTTTCTTGGGCGATGGAGGGACCGGAGTTTCATGTTCTCGAGGAGAGCAAGAGCGACATTTTCAAATCCCCTGGCTGCTGGAAGGGAAAAACCCGGGTTTTCCACCACAAAGCAGCGGTTCTGCATTCCTGCTTTTTTGATTACACTCTCCAAGTCGTCTCCCACAAGGCTTGCTCCAGGGGAATTTAGCACCATAAGCAAGCCTTTTTCTTTTGCTGCTATTGTCGTAAGCGCCCTTTCAAATTTTTCAAGGGAACCCCGAATGTAGTCTTCCCCGTCCAGGCCAGTGCAGGGGACTCTAGGCTGACCGAAATAGAACTCGTCCTGAAACGCCAGGGGGTCATGGGAACCTTCCCTGGGAAACTGCCTATCCGAGAGAAAACTGTGGTATAACTTACATCCTATAGGGCCATTAAGGATAACAGCCGCGTCCTTGATTCCTTCTACCGCTAGGATAGAACCCGTAAAGGCGTCAGGGGAAAAAATCAACATTATTCACCTCCATCGTATTTCCACCCTTCCACAACCGGTAGCCTTAAAAGCGTACTCCAGCGTTTTGCAAGTTCAAGCCCGCTCAGAAACCCTACCTGAGGGGAGAAAGGAATGGTATCGTAATGCACTCCTTCTTCATGGACCGAAGGGGCATAATTCGAAAGGACCAGGTTCGGCATCAGGGTCCTGACATCCTTTGCCCTTTTTTCATCCGTATAGTCTTTCTCCACCGAGAAGTCTTCATGAGACCGGAGCCCAGGGCTTACCCTTCCGAAAAATGAAACTGAAATCCCAACTTTGATAATTTCCATTCCCAGATCCCGGATCGTATCCAGAATCCAGTCAATCTCCTCGGTGTAACTCACCACGAGTACGCGCTTTCCCAATAAATAGGGGGTATATTTTGCAATCTCTGCCCTGTAAAGTTCTTCCTGTTCCTGTAGCAGTGGGGAGACATCCTTTCCGGGAAGCAGGCGTTCTGCGAGTGTTTTTACCCAGATGGAACTTTCCCGGAAACCCACAGGAAAAGGAAGCTCAAAAAACTCAAGCTTGAAACGCCCGGAAAGATATGCTTGCAGAGTTCGTGTTTCGGGGTCACCGAAAGCCAGCAGGTTTATTTCCGCTTTTTTAAAAGAGCGAAGGGAAAAGGTGTCTGTCCCCTTTAAAAACCTGCAGTTGACTCTGTACCCCAGCTTTTTGAGCAGCCCTTCGATAGTACGGAAGTGTTCCTCTTCCCGCAGGGAAAACTCCCTTTCTCCTATAATATTGACCAGGCCTTTTTCGAGCTTTACGGCAGGGTCAATCAGGTCAGCAACTCTTTTGTATCCTTCAAGTAGCCCTGTAGAAAAGTCTCCCGTAAGGACTCCTTCCACAGGGAGGGGGATGACCATCGCTCCAGGAAAATGGGCTTCAGCTCTTGAGGCTGCCTCCCTTATATCGTCTCCTATGATTCCTCCGGGGCAGGTGTTTACCACAAAGACCGTTTGCCAGCCGGCTGACAGGGCTTCTTCGATTTTACTCTCAAGCTTTTGAAGCCCTCCGAAGATGATTTCCTCTTCCTTCATATCTGTAGGCAGGATACCTGGAACCTTCTCAACCCCACCTGCATTTATTCCACCTCCTCTTAAAAACGAGCAGGCAAGGGCATCGGCCGTGATATGAGTACAGCTCCTTGGCCCGTGAAGGACTGTAGCGGCATCTCTAACCTGAAAAGTCGCAGTCGCAGCTCCTGAAAACGCACAGCCGTAAAGAGGCGGTCTGAAGGGATATGCTGTCGGGAACGGTGTGGACATTTCTTCAGGAGTTTCTGCAGGCTTTGTTTCGTGAATTCCGGAGGAGATTTCTGTGGAATGACTGTTTTCCTGTCTGGAGGAATAAAGCTCAGTACCGGTTTTTTTATCGGGAGCAGGATCTGTACCTAATGGCTTTATGCAGGGCCTTTCCCGTCTTCCCAGCACCAGAGCTTCAAGCTCAAGGTCATCAAGTGGGTTGGCAGGGTGGAGCAGGCTCCTGTCTTTTTCCAGGGTTTCAACATACTTTGCCAGCTCTCTGAATATACTTGCAGGAGTAGAGGAAGGAAAAGCTTCTGCCAGGGTTTTTCCGGCTTTTTCAGCCTGGGAAAAGACTTCATCCCTGGGGATGGAGGCAAGAACTGGCAACCCTACCGCCCGGGCAAAGGCAAAGACTCTTTCCTCCTCAGCAAAAAGTCTTCGCCTATTGAAGATGATGCCTGCAACCCTAGGGGCTGCATCCTCAAAATTCATGATCCCCCGGAGGATGTTGTTTGCTGCGTACAGGGCCATATATTCCCCGGAAGTCACCAGAAAAATCGCATCTGCATATTCTTTCCTGAGGGGAACTGCAAACCCGCCGCAGACCACGTCCCCAAGCACGTCATAGAGAACGACGTCAAAGGAAGAAGCCCTGAGTCCCAGGCGTTTTAAGACCTCAAAACTGCTCAGGATCCCGCGGCCAGCACAGCCAATCCCGGGTTTTGGGCCTCCTGCTTCCACGCAGGCAGTACCTCCGTAGCCTTCAAATACCAGGGCTTCAAGTTGCTGAGCTTCCTGGGGAGTTTCGCGCATATAATCAAGCACTGTTGGGATAACAGCCCCGCTAAGTAGCAGGCGGGTGGAATCGTGTTTCGGGTCGCAGCCGATCTGCAAGATCCTTTTTTTCAAATCAGCAAGGGCAGCCGAGAGATTTGCAGAGACTGTAGACTTGCCTATGCCTCCCTTCCCGTAGAGAGCAATCTGGATCACGTTTTTTCCCCCGATAATTTATTGAACTTAAAAGGGCAAAAACGTGGGAACAGAGAATTAATTATTTTTCCTGCTTTGACGGACATACCTGAATTCTGAAGGATCTGTAATAGTTTTTTAAAAGGAACGATGTTATAACAGATGCGCTGTTCATCTAATTTTTCTGTAAGTTCAAAGATATTCTTATTTTCTAAGATTAGAACTTTCTTTATTTGGGAATTATTTGTAATAAACCAAACCATTTTATCCTGAAACATTTTACAACCCACTATACTCAAAACAGTCATTTTTTACCTACTTTAAGGACAGTGGTACTATAATATATATTTAGAGGTTAGAAAAATATACATGGTACTTTTGCAGTATAAAACAATGACATTTAGAATCTAGCAAAGATCGGCTCTATCGGAAACTTATGAAACCTGACTTTGACAGTATCCACTAATTGGTACTGACTATTTCCCTTCTTTTTTATCCCAAATTGACTTGACAATTTGTTTAAATTTATAAAAATTTGTTATATTTTCTATGTAATTCCACTCTTTTTTACTACCATCAAGCTATATTGATTCGATCAAAATTCGCAAAAATATAATTTTTGACTCCATTTATCTTGAACTTAACTGTAAGTGTCAAATTGGTCGTGCACTATTAGTTAGTTGATGTTATTTCCAAAACAATTTTAGTGGCACATCATACCTTTTTTGTAATTCAGTAAGGTTAATAACATGCTTGACGCACGAAACATAAGGCATTTCTAGCACTGGAAAATTAATCTTGAAGACATCAACCGTATAATGATGGATGATCACCTTTTTTGGAATCGATCAATTCTGCTCTTTCCAGATCAAAGTTTTCAATTATTTTATCATCACTCTTATTCAGTTTCATGGAAGTGAGATAGTCCATTTCAGCATCCTGTATAAGGTTGAGATTATCTTTGGTATTAGCTCCTTTATCAAAAACAATAAGAGAGCCTTTTTTAAACCTACTTTTAACCTGGTTAAAAGTATCAGAAAAGTGCTCAAGATCAAGAACGTTTCCTTTATTCACTGTAATTCCAATAGGTATGTTTATGGGGTCAGCTAACTCACTAACTGCAACTGTTATCTGCAACTTGTCAGGCCTATGATCTCTGCTATATCCGAATTTACCAAGGTTAGATTTAGTCCCATAAAAGACTATACTCGTCCAATCCAGGTTTATATTCGTATCTTCAAAACCATAAGTAGAAAATAGAGAGTCCAGAATATCACACAGAATTTCCTCTTTGTTACGTCCCAAAAGCTCAAGAGTTCTGTAAAGAACTCTTTCGTGAAACCTTTCAAGGTTTAAGATATCTAGAATCTCGTTCTGATTTAACCATTTGCCAGCTTCTTTGATGCTAAAATTATCAGTTAATTTGTAGTTTAACAAACCGATTAGTAAACTATTGAGATCAAGACCCTTGCTTTTATTTTTACTAAAAATATCACCGAAATTAAGCTTTTCATAAAAATATTGGACAGCAAGAATAGATCCGATAGGAACACATATATTCTTGTTAGGAATTGTAGGGAAGGCTCTCTGTTTTGTGATGTTCATTGGACCGAATTATACAAAACAGAGAGCACTTATTTTTATGTAACTGTCAAAGTCAGGATGAAACTAATATCCTCTACCCAAAAAAGCTATATTATATACAGTATCAAGGAATATATTAAAATAATACATTAGTTCGCTAAAGTATGTTCTCAACCTTTACTTTACCTCTATTTACATACGCTACACTGCTGTTCTTACTGAGCCTATCCCAAAAGCCACTTCACTCTTAATAGTTGAGAATTCTCAGAATTGTTTTCAAAGATTATGAGCTTGATTAATTTCCAAAATACAAGGTTCAAGAGGCTAATTTCAGGTTTTGGGATGAACTCACTCTTAATTTTCGTCTGATCCATTCCTGAATGGGGAGTAGAAATATCTCAAATCTGAACTTATCCTATCTATAACTTGAGGCCCTCTCATGACGATTGAAAGTGTTTTTTCTGAAGGTATAGGCATATATTTTTAGTATGAAGGATACCAGTGCGTAAAAGCATCGGTGCTCAATTGATATCTAGTTGACATTTATGCATAGTTCTGAAACTCTTATATGTGCAAATAAGATCAGTTTTATATGTACAAATAAGATCGGTTTTGGGATAGGTTCAATGATAAGAACCTTCAACATTCTTCTCCATTCTGATCTCACGTAATTTACTTCAAAATAACGACAACTTCTTTGCCTAATTTGCCTGCGGATTCCACAAATTCTGCTGTATCTACATCAGGAAATGTGTCTATAATACAAATATCAAACTTTTCATCTAAACAATTCGCTAATTTTCTTATATCCATATTATAAACTTCAAATTTGTCTCCAGATGCTACTAATTTTTCTTCACTGCCTGAAAGTTTAACTGGAAATCCATTAACTTCTAAATTAATCAAAGTAGTTTCTATTGCAGGACTCCATATATCATTAAAAACAACTTTTCGAGCACCGGCTTTAAGGCATGTGATTCCTAAAGTCCCAGGACCACATGTACAATCAAGAACAGTAGGCTTATCGTAAGCTTCCAAAGCATTTTTAAGTATCTCTATTTTGGGCGGCTTTAGCTTTGGAAACTCTATGTGAATTTCATGCTGATATTTGTATATTCCTAAAATCCCATAAGGGGTTTGTATTATATCACATCTCAAATCGCATCCAGCAAGAAGTTCATATACATGAGGATTAGAATCAGAATCTTTTATACCCACAGTTTTTCTTACATCCCCCTTTAAAACTCCTTTAACTTCCTTAACTTCCTTTACAATTATTTCAGCACATTTTTTATCTACTTTATTAGATAATATTACTAAAGAATCCTTTGGCAAATAGAGAATAGAATTAGTTGGATAGCCAGGAGTTACAAGAGGGACACATGCATTCCTTAAATTAGCTTTTTTGTCTTTTATTCCTTCATCCATCATTATTTTTAGCACGTGAGATATTACAGCATCAAGATGCCTCTTTCCGCATTTACAACTTCCAAAATTGTTATCTATTTCATCTAAATTAATCTGTTCTGCTAGAGGAGAGAATTTCTTTATTTTTTCTGTTTTGCAATCGTTGCACGGTTTGTAGAATAATTCAATGTCTTTTATTGCTGTTGAAATAGGCTTTATGCATGTATCTCCACACTTACACCTAATTTCCATATATTTAAATATGGAATTTTTGTATAAGTACTATGTTATTTTTTATTGCCCCTAAATTTTTTCAGACTCTCTTAGAAGGTAAATGATTTCTTTGACCGATTGGAGCTTAATTCTAAAAAAGAAAATACTGAAAGTTTGAGGATTCCTTTCATTATTAATTATCAAATTTAAACAAAATCTGCATCTAATCTGATTTAATTTACACTTAGAAATCTGTATTGGATTCTCAACTTATTCTTCTAAGATTTCTTCAATTTTTGCTCCAAGATTGCGCATATCTTTAAAGAAGTTCGGATAAGAAATTGATACAGATTCAGTCGAGTCAATTGTTGTATTTCCTGCAACCATTCCTGCCAGTGCAAGAGCCATAACAATTCTATGGTCATCCCAGCCATGCACTGAAGCTCCATGTAATTTTCCACCTGTAATGATCAGGCTGTCCCTTTCCTCTTTAAGATTTACCCCAAGTTTAGGAAGTTCGGTTGCAAGGGCGCTCAGGCGGTCTGTCTCCTTATATCGAATATGTTCGGCATTTTCAATCCTGCTTGTCCCTTCGGCAGCTGCAGCCAAGACAGCGACTGTCGGGACAAGGTCAGGAGTTGCTCCGGCGTCGAAGGTTATTGCTTTTAATTTCCTTCCTCCCCTGACGGTTACATTACCTGCTTCTTTATCCCATGTTATATTTGCTCCCATCTGTTTCAGGATTTCAATAATTACTTTATCCCCTTGTCTTGAGGGGAAGAGGTTTTTGACTGTAACTTCAGACCCATCAGTAAGGGCTGCGGCTGCAAGGAGATAGGATGCAGAGGAAAAGTCTCCGGGAACGGTATAGTCTTTGAAATCATATTTCTGTTTTCCCGGGATTATGAATCTGGTACCGTTACTGTCATCGGTTTGAATTTTAACGCCTGCCAGTTCAAGCATCTCAAGGGTTACATCCACGTAAGGCCTTGACTTAAGTTTTCCTTTTATGGAAAGAATGGTACTGTTTTCAGCAAGCGGACAGGTTATTAGAAGAGCCGAGATAAACTGGGAACTGATAGAGCCATCAATACTTACATCCTGTCCCTTAAGTCCGCCTTTGACAACAAGCGGAGCTCTCTCGTTTCCTCGAGTGGAGCAAGCTTTTACTCCCAATTGACTTAGAACTTCAAGAAGAGGCCCGTTTGGCCGGGTACGAAGGGAGGCATCTCCGGTAAGCACTGTAATCCCATCAGTGAGCGCTGCTACTGCGGTCATGAAACGAAGGGTTGTCCCGGAGTTTGCAGCATCGATAACATCATCCGGGATATTGGGTTTACCCTTGACTCCGTGGATAATAAGCTTGTCTTTTTCCCTTTCAACGGAGGCCCCAAACATCTCGGAAGCCTTGACTGTAGCAAGAGTATCGGCTGAAATAAGGGGACGCCTGACGATTGATTCTTTTGAGAGAGCTGCAAGGGTTACAGCCCTGTGAGTGTAACTCTTTGAGGGTGGGGCAAAGACTTCCCCTTTGATTGAGGATTTGTCGATAGAAACACGCATGTGTACCAGATCTCTTCGATTTCATATTTTTGATTTTTCATGAGACTCAGGTGCTTACTTCTAGCCTTCTGAATACTCTTTTTGTAATGCTGCTAATTATTTGATCCGAGTGAAAAAACCTTAAATGTACTTTTAACTCAGTTAAGAGCTCGAATTGGAACCCGGTTTAGAAATCAGTTTACGCCTTTTACGATATTTTCTACCATATCCCAGTCATGGTCATAGACGTGTGCTGAGATACTAATAGTTGTGATTGTTCCGGGTTCTGTTCCCACTCTGTCAGCTACGTACTCGAGAAGTTTTGAGAGCCCATAAAGATTTGCAGGATAGGCTCCCCCAAAATCATGACTTCTGAAGAGAGTTGTGAGGTGTATCTTTCCATCTCTTATTTTAAAATCGTCGAGCATCATGCAGGGGACTTCATTAATTTTCATATCCACTGGAGGGATCCAGGTAATCGCTATTGCTCGCCTGGAAGTAGGACTTTCCTGCAGCTTTTCAATCACATATTCTATCTGGTCTACTTTCCCATGCCAGTTTCGAAGGCGTTGCCCGTATGTATACTCAAAGTCCTGTATGTTTTCTCCCGAGATCAGTTGTTTTGCATACTCTTCAAGCCTTTCTTCATTCCAGGCAGTCTCGTGCGGGATCCTGTTAGTATAGGGATCTTCAATTACTATCATCAAATCCATAAATTCCCTGATCTGACTTCCTCTTTCATCCGTAATAACTTGCCCGTGATTTTGGATAATGTTAAGCCCGCGGTACCATGCATCAGAAATAGTTTTTGCCCTGACGATCCTGCCAATTCCAAATTTATCTTTCATTGAAAACTCCCCGATAAAATCCGGATATGCACAATTAATATCGTTATCCGGTAAAAATATCTCAAATCTGCTATTTTGATTAATATCTCTAATTTTTAGGATTTTTTGGACACACTTTCCCATAGCTAAATATGGTATAATATTCTACACAGGTAGAGTTATTTATCCTATTTTCTTTATTCAGCACTTTCTTTTATAAGTGCTTTCTCTCAGATATAACTTAAATTTCACCATGACTATTGATAGCATATAGCATGCCCAACTTAAAAAAATTTCGGGTAAAAAAGAAAAATGGAATTCCGGACAAAAAAATACGGAAAAGAGATCAAATCAAATTTAAAGAATAATAAGCAGTTGAATCTAAACTGAATTAAATCTGGATAAAAATATCAAATTAAAAACTTGAAAAAACTAAAGAAAAAAGCCTGAATAGAAGAAAAGAATTTAATAAAGGTCTGAGAAAGGTTCTCAGACTCTCATTGCTCTAAGGCGCCTTATCCTCTCTTCTGTTTCTGGGTGAGTGCTGAAGAGAGACTGAATCGTTCCTCCTTTTAATGGGTTAACAATAAACATATGAGCGCTGCTTTCCGTTGCCTGCACATCTGAGGCTCTTGGGTTGTAGTGAGAGTTCCCATATTCAAGTTTTTGAAGGGCATTGGCAAGAGCCCATGGTTTTTTACACATTCCCGCCCCTTCTGCATCGGCTGCATATTCTCTTGACCTTGAGATTGCAAGCTGAATCAAAGTTGCAGCAATAGGTGCCAGAATGGCCATCGCGATAAGGCCTATGATTCCACCGTTTTCGTCATCATCTCTGCCGCCAAAGCCGCCGAAAATTGCAGCCCACTGTGCCCAGTTGGCAAGCATTGTGACGACACCTGCAAGGGTTGCAGCTATGGCACTTATCAGGGTATCCCTGTTCTTCACATGTGCAAGTTCGTGTGCCAGCACACCTTCCATTTCCTCATAAGAGAGCAGTTCAAGAATTCCGGTTGTAGCAGCCACAGCCGCATGCTCTGGATTTCTTCCAGTTGCAAAGGCATTCGGCATTGAAGATTCTACGATATATACTTTGGGTTTTGGCATTCCAGCTTTGAGAGCCAATCCCTCGACAATCCTGTGCAGGTTCGGAGCTTCTGCAGGGGAAACTTCTTTTGCTCTATACATCTTGAGTACTATTTTGTCACTGTACCAGTAAGTTCCGAAATTCATAATTACTGCAAACAGGAGAGCAATAATCATTCCGCCTGTACCCCCCAGGTAGTTTCCTATTAGGACCATGAGACCTGTAAGGGAGGCAAGCAAAATTGTAGTTTTAAGCATGTTCTTCATGACTTCTCACACGACGTCCTCCCAGGCTAATGTCTGGGTTTTCGGTCTTTGATTCTTGTTTCTGGACTTATTTTTATAAATTAGGCAGATTAGAATCAATTGTATATATCTTGAATACAGATATATATTTTTTCTCCCGCAAAACACGGTTAGCACAATTGTGTTATTTAATTTCCTTATTTGTCTGAAATCAATTTAAAATCCTATTAAAACGGAAATTTTGTTCTCAAATAGGGATTTCATTCAAGAAGTTTTATTTTGCTCCTTTGGAATATTCCTTATTTAATCCCAAATTATTAACTAATATTTCTTTTTTGGTATATTTACATTTGTGCGTTTTAGGTGTGATTTAGTTTGATTTCAAACTATTATTACAACTTCAAGTATATGTATTTATTGAAAAAATTTTCTTATTGAGCTGGTTTATCGGTAAAGTAGACAGATGACTAGGAGTATTGGTTATATTGCTCCATCTTCAAGATAATCCGTATTAATTTTCTCAACTTTGTCTCTTTTTGACTTGATACTCTACTTTCACCAGCCCAATTTCATATTTTTCAACCTTGCCAGTTGTTAGCCTGATCTCTTTTCCTATACGGTCAAACAGTGGAATTCCATCCCCAAGAATGATTGGAACAATAAAAATGATCATATCCTCAATCAGGTCTTCTTCAAAAAATGCCTTAATAAGCTGTGATCCACCCATAAGCCAGATATCTTCATCAGTATTTTCCTTCAGCCTGCGTGTAAACTCTCCGATGTCCCCTGAAACAAATTCTACATTTTTTTCTCGGCGCAGCGGTTTGTTTTGTCCTGTAAAAACGTATATTTTCTTCTCCGCATAAGGCCAGTCTCCGAAGCCCAGAACCTGTTCGTATGTTTTTCTGCCCATAAGGACTCTGCCGATTGATGCATAAAAATCTGAATAGCCGTAGTCGGTTTGGGAATTATTGTCATACTCTGTTAACCAGTCTATGCTTCCGTCTTTTCTAGCGATAAAGCCGTCAAGGCTGCAGGCGATATAGAGTTTAATTCTAGGATTATTTTCTTTCATTGCCCCTTCCCCTTTTAGTTTTATTACTACTTTTTATACAATTTTGCTTCTTATTTATCATTTCATTTCATTTCAGTTTTATGTTTCAGGCCGTTCGCAAGCGAACGGGACGGGACGGACGGAGATCCAATATTCGCACATCCTGGGTGAAGTTTTTGTTCTATTATTTCTTCTATTTTTCGCCGAATTAAATCAGAAAACGCAGGATTCTTTCATGTAGTCTCATATAGAAGACCATAATAAGACAAAATTGGGCTCTCATACAAGATTGTTTTCCAGTCTAATTCCAAGAAATCATAACCTTTTTACCTTTCCTTTCCCAAAAGCTCCTCCATGTCTCCCCTTAATTCCGGCATCCCCCTAAAAACAGAACATTCTACAAAAGACCGTCTCTACTGGAACTTCCTCAATATGATCCCTTTCCTTATCGGTTCTATTGCAATCGCCAAGGATTCGCTCAAATGGGTAGCAGTTTACATCGGAATAGCCCTTTTTTTCTTCCTGATTATCGAATTCAGGTTCGTGTGCACCCACTGTCTTTACTATATCCGGGGCAAGGGATGCGTAAAATGTATGATGCTTCCGGGAGTACCAAAAATCTTTAAAGCCCGCCCCGGCCCTCACAGCCCTTTTGAGAGGGTTGTTACTGTTCTCGGGGCTCTTCCCATGTTTCTTTTTCCGGTATACTGGCTTATCAGGGACCCTTTGCTTCTGGGAGCCTATATTGTCTCCTGGGCGCTGTTCTTTCTGACAGCCCGACGATACGAGTGCGTCCGCTGCATTAACTTTGAATGCCCTATGAATTGTGTGCCTGCAGGAATGAAAGAAGAATTTGAAAAAAAGGATGGAATTTCCGAGAATATTGAGTTTCCTAAAAAAAAATTTCAGGCAGAAGGTTCAAGCAAGTGTGCCTCTCTCAGAGTAGAACACAAATTTAAAGATTTCCTTTACTGGAACTTTGTAACGCTGACTATTCTTTTTTCTGCGGGGCTTGCGATCGGTATCAGTTCAACAGGGTGGCTTCTTGCATACATTTTCACAGTTATCTTCCATTTCGGTATTCTGGAACAGCGCTTTTTCTGTACTTACTGCCTTTATTTTGTCAGGGGAGAAAAGTGTCTGAGGTGTATGATGAACTGGGGCTGGCCAAGGCATTTTAAACCAATACCATGCCCTCCGAGCAAATTTGATCTGGCAATTACATCTCTGGGATTTATAATCATAATCCTATTCCCTCTTCCCTGGCTTTTAAAAACACCATTCCTGCTTGGAGCTTACCTGACTTCCATATTGATTTTTTTATTGACAATATGGAGGTATGAGTGTGCCCGCTGTATCTATTTTGGATGCCCTTTTAACAGGGTGCCGGCTGAAGTGAGGAAAGAATATGAAGAGAAAAATAGAGCTGAATAAGGTCCAAGGCGATCAGGCTACTATTTTCCTGTATTATACTCTGAATAATATCCTCAGAAAATTCCCATGCACAATCGCTTGATATTGCTTTTTTCTGGAAAACTATCGGTATACCTTAAATGTGCATAAACTCTTTAAAAAACATATTCGGGAGCGTTTTCCTTTTTCTTATAGGTTAGAATATGTTTTTATACCATTATGTTTATCCGAACATATCGACTAAACCATCAAAAGTCTGTGTAGGGATTTCTATGCGTGGAAAAATAGGTACGATATTTATAATTTCTTTACTGGTTCTGGCTGTCGCGTCCTGCGGATGTGCAGAAAATACGGGGCAGCAGGCCGTTCCTAATTCAAGTACTGAACTTCAGAATTCAGGTACTGTGCAGATCACCGATATGCTGGGCAGGCAGCTAACTGTACCGGGTGAAATATCCTCGGTAGTAGCCACTTCTCCCCCGTCAACTATCCTCGTTTATATGCTTGCGCCGGACAAACTTGCAGGCTGGAATTTCAAAAATAATTTCACCCAGCCTTTCATGGAAGAAAATTGCACAAAGCTGCCTGAAATAGGGGGCTGGTTCGGGACACAGACCGGGAACTATGAAACTATAATCAATATGCATCCTGACATTGTTGTTGAAGGGTACACCACGGATGGAGAAATCCATGAAGCCATAGAACGCAGGCAGGAAAGTTTCGGCAGCATTCCAGTGGTTGCTGTTGATGAATCCATTATCTTTGTGACACAATCTGACCCTACTATCGAATACGTGGGTAAGCTGCTTGACTGTGAATCCCAGGCTGAAAAATTGATTGAGTTCCGCAGTTCAATTCTCAATGAGATCAACAGCACTGTAAAAGATATCCCCGAAGACGAAAAAGTGCGTGTTTATTATGCCGAAGGCCCCAAAGGGCTGATGACCGACCCCTCAGGCTCTCAGCACTCTCAGGTTATTGATATCTGTGGCGGCATCAATGTTGCAGACTGCCAGCTTACACCAGGGAAAGGCATGACGCAGGTTTCAATAGAGCAGGTCATGACCTGGAACCCCGAGGTAATTATCACATCAGATCCGCAGTTCTATTCAACGGTGTATTCCGATCCTCTCTGGGCAAGCGTGGATGCTGTGCAGAACAAACGGGTATACCTTGCTCCTCAGAATCCTTTCTGTTGGATTGACAGGCCCCAGGGCCCTCATCTCATTATCGGGACTGCCTGGACTGCAAAAACGCTGTATCCGGACCTTTTCACAAACATGGATCTTCCCCAGTTAACCCGGGAGTTCTATTCAGAGTTTTTCCACTATGAACTCACCGATAAAGAACTGAATACGCTACTTAACCCTGCAGCAGAGGCCTGAAAGTGAGCGAGAAGGGCAAATCTCCGGGTTTTCCCTATATTGCTGAGCATATCTTTGCTCCCATCTACCCTGTAATAGCAGCTCAAATTATCGAACAG
Source organism: Methanosarcina sp. UBA411 (assembly GCF_002495725.1). Classification (NCBI taxonomy): domain Archaea; kingdom Methanobacteriati; phylum Methanobacteriota; class Methanomicrobia; order Methanosarcinales; family Methanosarcinaceae; genus Methanosarcina; species Methanosarcina sp. UBA411. The sequence continues at coordinate 167,350 of NZ_DAGK01000035.1, read as the reverse complement.
AGCGAAAGAAAACAGGGCATATGTCTGGACCTGGGATGCGGTATTGCATCCCTGGGAATAGCTGTTGCGGAAATCACAGATATGCAGGTCTATGGTGTTGATTTTTCAGCGGAGATGTGCAGGCTTTCAAAAGACAAAGCTTACCGCCACTGCCTTTCAGGCAAAGTTGTTCCTTTGCAGGCTGATGTGCACCTGCTTCCTTTCAGGAATAACTGCGCAGACCTCATAGTAAGCCGCGGTTCAGTATTTTTCTGGAAAGATCTGCCTGTGGCTTTCACGGAAATTTCCCGCGTCCTTGCTCCTGGCGGACAGGCATGGATAGGGGGCGGTTTCGGCACAAAGGAGTTGAAAGCACAGATAGCTGAAAAAATAGTTGAGATAGACCCGGACTGGCATGACAGTTCGAAAGAACGCCTCAGTCCGGAAAACATCCAGGCTATACAGGAAGCTGGAAGGCAGACCGAAATTCTCTCCCGCGTAGTCCAGGACGGGTCGGGTTTCTGGGTGGTATTAAGCAAAAGAGGTTAAAAAATGAAGTGCAATGTGTGCGAATTCGGGTGTGAAATCAATGAATACAGCAGGGGCAGATGCGGCACTTACGCCTGTGCCGGTGATACTATAGTCCAGGATCCTGATATGGGATACATGGGGGCATACCCTGTTTCCATAGAATCAATTCCTTTGCTCCATTATTATCCCTCAGGTAAGTTCCTTCAGGTCTTCAGTGCCGGCTGCAATTTCCAGTGTTCCGGGTGTGTGGCTCGCTTGCTGGCATCAGGTAAATCTCTTCCCCGTTCCTCTCTCACCCCCTCTCAGGTAGTGGAAAGGGCTCTGCAGCAGAAATGTCTGGGTGTAGTTTCCACACTCAATGAGCCTGCTGCAAATTATTATCTTTTCAGGGACCTTGCAGTGAAGGCAAAAGAAATAGGTTTGCTCGCAGGCTGCTCCACCAACTGCTATTTCACAGCCGAGGCTTTAGAAGAACTTGGGCAGTTTGTGGATTTCGTAAATATCGGAATTAAAGGTTATTCTGATAAGAGTTATATAAACTGTGGAGTTCCTTCCTCAGCTCCTGTTTTCCGTAATATTTCCCAACTTTTCGATATGGGTGTACATGTTGAAACTTCAGTCGTTTATTCGAGGGGAAATGAGGAAGAAGTGATAAAGGTTGCAGAAACACTGTCTGATATTTCCCCAACCATTCCGGTTCAGGTCATGAGATTTATTCCTTTTGGGGATGCTCCTATTGAGCTTGAACCCTCAATAGGAGAGGCGGAGAGCCTGTGCACCTCTCTGCGTAAGCACGTAGATTATGTCTATCTCTTCAATTCCCCTGGTACGGAATTCTTGAATACATACTGTCCTGAATGTGGCAGCCTCCTGAGTGATCGGGAATTTCACGGGCCCATGGGATCCAGGCCTGTAAAACCCTGGATAAGTTATACATGTAATTGCGGTAACAGTGTTCCAGTTAAAGGGCTAACTGCAACTGAAAGTTTCAGTGAGGCAGGTTTCATTGGCGGTTACAGGATAAGCCGGGCTTTCGGGATGGTTCATGCAGTGCTTACATGTCTGGGAATACTGGACGATTCCAGGTTAATAGAGACCTGGGGGAAGATCTCCGATACTGAGACCCTTATGCAAATACACCATATGATACAGCAGCCGTATTCTTATCTTGAATTTATCAGGCTTATTGCTGAAAAGGCAAATGTGCCGGAAAAAGGAGAAGAGCTTATTTCCTTTATCCGTACACGCCTGGAGCTTGTCCAGTCTCTTGCAGCAGAAAACAGCGGTCATAAGGTGTATTACTGCATGGGTTCTCCTCTCTTTGCCCTGAACGCCGGGAGAATGGAAAATAACCTTGTGGCATTTTCCGGAGGTGTGAGCATCAATAAACAGCTTCAAAAGGAGGGCAAGCCGGGTATAAATGTCTCTCCTTCATTCATCAATGAGCATAATCCTGACACTATTTTCATCTCCGGTTTCCTTTCCCGCCCACTTGATGAATTCTACGACCTATGCCGGCAATACGGAATAGAAGCGGAGGCTGTAAAACAGCAGCGTGTCTATGCTATCCCACCATCCTGGGATTTTGGAAACCCCCGCTGGATACTCGGGCTCATGTACATAGCAGACAGGCTGTACCCGGGAAACTCAGGAATTGACCTGAAAAAGGAAGCAGATGAGTTCTACCAGCAGTTTTATGGCATGTCGTTTGAAGAAGCCACGCCTAACAGGTCTTTTCACAGGCCTTCCTCCGGGATCTGGCCCAGGCTGAGGTGTACTCATGCCTGACTGCAGGTATTCCCGCACTGCTCTAGTGTACGTGCTGCCCGTTGCCTTACTCATAGTCTCCCTTTTCGTAGGGAGGTATCAGACTCCTGTCTCGGTGGTTGTGGACGAGAGTATGAAAGCTTTTTCATCTCTCTTTTTTGGTACTCCTGCTTCGGTTTCCACCCATCACACCGTACTATTCAACGTAAGGCTGCCCAGGATACTTGCAGCTTTACTGGTAGGAGCTGCGCTTTCAACAGCAGGTGCCTCTTTTCAGGGGATTTTCAGGAATCCCCTCGTCTCTTCCTATATTCTGGGAGTGGGCGCAGGTGCGGGTTTTGGAGCATGCCTGGCAATACTGCTGTGGAATAATTATCTGTTTATACAACTGATGGCTTTTGCTTTCGGACTGCTGGCGATGTTTCTTGCCATAAGTATGGGTAAAGCCAGTAAAGGTACGGGAACTCTGGTGTTCGTGCTTTCCGGCATGATAGTCGGTTCTGTTTTCACGGCTCTTACCTCACTGGTAAAATATGTGGCAGATCCTTATGATGAACTTCCTGCAATAGTATTCTGGCTTATGGGAAGCCTCGCTACTGTTAGGTATGCTGATCTGCTCTACATATTATTGCCCATGTTTATTGGGGCTCTGGTGCTGTTTCTTCTCAGGTGGCGGATCAATATCCTGTCCCTCGGAGACGAGGAAGCTAAAGCTCTCGGGATAAACGTGGAAAAAATGCGCCTGATTATCATCGTTTGTGCAACCCTTATGACTTCAGCCGCAGTCAGCATCAGCGGCGTTATTGGCTGGGTCGGACTGGTTGTGCCCCATATCTCAAGGATGATTGTTGGTCCCAACTACAGCCGCCTCCTGCCTATGAGCATGGTTCTCGGGGCATCGTTTATGCTGCTTGTAGATGACCTGTCAAGGACTATTGCAGCTACGGAAATTCCCCTGGGAATCCTCACGTCTCTGGTAGGCGCTCCTTTGTTTGCATATCTTCTCAGAAGGGGGCGCATGGGATGGAATTGATGCTGGAAGTAAAGTCACTTGACTTTTCCTATGGAAACGTGCCGGTCTTTGAGAATGTATCTTTCTTACTAAAAAAGGGCGAGGTTATGTGCATACTGGGCCCGAACGGGGCTGGAAAGTCCACATTGATCAAGTGCATTGCAGGGATTCTCAAACCTGTCGCCGGTTCTATCCGAATTATGGGAGAAGATACAGCTTCTCTCGGGGCAAGGGGCATTGCCCGGCTTATAGGTTATGTGCCCCAGCAGAATGAGGTTGTGTTTCCTTTTTCCGTACTGGATTTTGTTATAATGGGCCGTGCACCTCATCTTTCCATGTTTGCATCCCCTAGTGCAGAGGATATGGAGATTGCAAGGGAGTCACTTGCAGTGGTTGGACTTTCTGATCTTGCGGAAAGGCCAGTTTCCAGTCTCAGCGGTGGACAGAGCCAGATGGTGCTGATTGCCCGGGCTCTAGTCCAGAAGCCGTCTCTGCTCCTACTGGATGAGCCTACTTCTCACCTTGACTTTGGCAACCAGATCCTTGTGCTGGAAACTGTGCAGAGACTGGCATCTATGGGAATATCCATCGTGATGAACACACATATGCCGGACCATGCATTCTTGGTGGGCAACAGAGCTGCAGCTCTGACCGGAGGCAAGCTGGTTGCTTTGGGAGAGGTTGAAACGGTTGTAACCAGCAAAATGATGTCTTCGGTCTATGGTGTAAAAGTAGCTGTCAGGGAAATTGAAGATATGAAAAGGAAAGTGTGTCTGCCCCTGCAGAGGAAGTAAAAGAACTGAATATATTTTGAATAACAGAAAAAGGGCATAATAGCCTGAATTTCGCTTTCACGATAAAAGGCTGAATATAGAAAAACAAAAACTACTAACTAGTGGAGAATTTTTATGAACTTAAAAACATTTAATTCTTTAGCTCTGGCTATCTTTGTGCTAACGCTTATTCTGGCGCTAGCAGGAACGTGTGCAGCTATGTCGGTTGAAATAAGAGGTACACCCTTTGATACCGGAAGTACGGATGCGCAGAATATTTCGTGGGATTTCAGAAACTTCGGAGCCTTTTTCTTTGGTGCAAATAAGTACAGTAGTCTCATGAATGGGTCTGGAGAGCATCTTTATTTTGAGGACAAAGGAGACAGTCCTTCTCTTGGGAAAGATAATCCTTCAGCCAATATAATCGATGAGGGTGAACTCGTTTATACTGTCAAACAGCTCCCTTCGAAATATAGGGTATTTTCTGAAGAAGAAAATGTGACAAAGGTGTCTTTCTTTTATTCACTGCCGCTCTTTGGTAAACCATATTGTACTATTGATGATGATGCAACACAGCTCACTAAGATATTGTTCCAGCAGGATGAAAACGAAAAGATAACACTCAAGGAAGGAGAGAGTTGGGATATTGCCGGCGGATACAGCCTTACTCTGAACGGGATTGACATTGACGGTAATAAATGCTATTTTTCGCTTTACAGGAATAATACGGAGTTAGATACTGCTTTAGTCTCTGTGGACGGCACTATAGATGATAGGATATTTACTGCAGAAGATGAATTCGGGGATAACTCCTCACATATTTATTTCATTACCTTTGTAGACTCTATCTTTTCAGGTGCGGATGCAAATTTTGCAGTGTTCAAATATACCTGGCTGATAGATAAAGACAAGCCTCTTTCCATTAAGTCCGGGGATAAGTTTGGCAGTTTTGAAGTGGACCAGGCTCTTGAAAATCTGATAGTAATGTCAAATGCCAATTCCATAAAAATTAATCTTAATGCTGATAGCATGACTAACATTACGGATGAGTGGTATTTTAAGACCTCTGATGAGGGAAAAGGAAGTAATGGAGGATATGTAATCTATCCTGCAAAGACAATCGTTGTCGAAGAACAGCAGCCTGGTACTGCAGGAATGAATACTACACTGAACACATCCGGCAGCGTTCAAATGGAAGGGAAAAATAATACGCAGCCAGCTGTAGTGGTAGAAAATACCAGCGAGAAAAACAGAGAGACCTCTAATGAAAGTTATAAATCCTCCTCTGAAACCCCGGATGAAGCAGAAACACCTGTAACTGTTATCAATAAAGGTCCAGCAAGCTCTGGTTTTGGAGGATTTCTGTATACCATTCTCCCAATCCAGTATGGTTCATTATTTTAAAAGGAGTTGAATTTTAAGGAGTGCATTAAACTTTAAAACCCTCATAAAGTTCCTCCTTTTTTAATTTTTAAGTCAGTTTTTAAGTCGAATACGATTCTCTGTAGAGGTGAAGCCTTTTGATTTCTGCCTGTAATTTGAAATTTTGAGTTTTTTCGAGCTCATTTTTCGGAGTTTGAATGGTTTTGGCCTGCGTTTAATGGGTATTTGTTAGATTCGCCTATTTTACCTGTAAAAACTTGTTTTGCTTTTTTTCCGAGTTACTTATTGCCTGAATCGGGATCCTGACCTAAACTCTGAAATAGAGTAACTTTATGAAGTAAGGTAACTATACTTCGTGCAAGGAAAAAGTGACAACCATGAAAGCTGCCTGCATCCAGATGAATATCTCCCTTTGCTCAAAACAGGAAAACCTTGAGCGTGCCCTCTCTCTGGCAGAAGAAGCCGTCTCGAAAGAAGCTGAACTGCTCGTATTTCCGGAAGTTTTCTCAACCGGGTTTTGCTATGACCGCATAGCTGAGGTGGCTGAGTCTGTTTCCGGTCCCACTCTGGAAGCTTTATGTGATTTTTCAAAGGAACATGGATGTATTCTTGCAGGTTCAATGATAGAACAGAAAAAAAGGCAATTAATAGGTGCAGAAAAGCCATCTCCCTCTCAGTTCAACTTGGGTTTCTGCATCGAATCCGGAAAGCTAGCTGGCATCCACCGAAAAACCCAGCTTTACGGTCCTGAGAAAGAATATTTTGCATTTGGAGACCAGATACATCCTATTCAGCTTCAAAAATATGGGCTCTCCATAGGGCTCATGGTTTGTAACGAAATTAGGTATCCGGAAGTTGCACGAAAACTTGCCCTTGAAGGAGCAGACCTGCTGGTTTCAGCTGCCGACATTCCTGACTTTTATCTATATCCCTGGCGCATTATGTCCCTTTCTAGAGCAGTTGAAAACCAGCTACTACATATCGCCTGTAACAGAGTGGGAAATGATAAATACTCAACTTATCCAGGTGGCTCTCTTATTGCCGACGGATGGGGAAGGGTTCTGGCAGAAGCCGGAAAGGAAGAGTGTGCCCTCATTGCGGAAATTGATCTCGAGGAGGCAAAAGAGATCAGACAAACAGGTTCCATACTCGAAGACCGTAGACCTGACCTTTATTAATTTAATATTGAATTTACCATATATCTGACAAAAAAGTCTATAATAATGGATTAATCTAAAATCAAAGTTGAAAAATAAACCTAAATTACAAAAACAATCGTTTAGATAGTAAAAAATAACCAAATAAATAACTAAAATGACCAAATCATTTGAAAAATTAAAAGGTGAACCCTGCAGGGTTACCCTTTCAGCTCTTTAATTATCAGTTCGCGTGTCGTTTTTGCATCAGCCGTACCTTTTGTCTTTTTCATGACCTGTCCTACAAGGAAGTTCAGGGATTTTTCCGTGCCTCCAAGATAGTCCTGCACTGCCGCTTCATTCTCGGCGATTGTTTCGGCAATTGCTTTAGTCACCAGATCGTCTTCGGCTTTGAAAAGGCCTTTTTCTTCAATAATTTGGGATGGAGTCTTTTCCTCCGTAGTGTCCAGCATGGTTCGAATTACTTCAACGGCAGCCCTGTCACTGATTTTACCTTCGGCAAAGAGGTTAACCAGTTCTACCATATATGAAACTTTAAAGGAGTTCTTTATCTTCGGATCTTTTGCATGGATGAAACTTATCTTCTTCCCGTCATAAGAAGAGATTGCAAGGTCACGGTAATTTAATTCCCCAAGGAAAACATCAGCCGTCCATGTTGCTGCAATCTTTGGGTCCACGCCCTCTGCACAGACGTCTTCATAGAAATCGGCAAGCATAATCTTTGATGTCAGAGATTTTGCATGCATGTCCGTAATTCCGTACTGCTCTATGAAACGGGAACGTTTTGCGTCCGGAAGTTCAGGCAGAGTTTCCTTAATTGCAGGAATCCAATCTGTAATTTGCATAGGCATGAGGTCGGGTTCGCGGAAGTAGCGATAGTCTTCAGCTTCTTCTTTTGTCCTCATCGAGAGTGTTACGCCCCGGCCTTCGTCGTAATGGCGAGTCTCCTGTGAGACTTTTCCTCCACGTCGGATCACATTTTTCTGGCGCATGATCTCATAGAGAAGAGCTCTTTCAACTCCTTTATGAGAGGAAATGTTTTTGATCTCAACACGGGTACCCCAGTGGACCGAAACGTTTGCATCCACACGCATTGCTCCTTCCAGGTTTCCGTCAAAAACGTCCAGATACTCAAGGATGTTCCTGAACTTATCAAGGAACCTTCTTGCCTCTTTGGGGCTGCGCATATCGGGCTCTGTAACTGTCTCAATTAGAGGCATTCCCGATCTGTTGTAATCGATAAGAACACCTTTTGATTTCCCTATACTTCCGATGTGCACGAGTTTACCAGGATCTTCTTCCATATGGGCTCTTGTAATCCCTACCGCATGTTCCCCATCTTCTCCTTCAATTACGACTTTTCCATTGCTCACGATTGGGAAATCGTACTGGGTGATCTGGAAACCTTTGGGAAGATCAGGGTAGAAATAGTTCTTCCTGTGGAACTGCGTCTCTTCTGCAATCTCTCCCTCAAGGGCAAGCCCCACTTTAATTGCTGCTTCCACTGCTTTTTTGTTCAGCACAGGCAGTGTTCCCGGAAGGCCCAGGCAAACCGGACAGGTATGAGTATTGGGAGCGGCATTGTGATAGTCTGTAGAACAGCCGCAGAACATCTTGGTTTTAAGCTTATTCAGCTGAATATGGATTTCAAGCCCGATTCTTACCCCGTCAGGGTTTTCATAGACCATTTATGCCACCTCCGGAGGTCTCTTTGTGTGATAATCGGTATTCTGTTCGAAAGTGTATGCTGCATGCAGTACAGCAGGCTCGTCAAAGGGTTTGCCAATTATCTGAAGCCCTATCGGAAGATCGTCCGTAAAGCCGCAAGGCACGGAAATTGAGGGTACACCTGCAAGGTTAATCGGGCAGGTATTTACGTCCGAGAGATAGAGGGTAAGCGGATCTTCAATTTTTTCTCCTATTTTGAAAGCAGGGTTCGGCATAGTTGGAGCCATAAGGAGATCAACTTTTGAAAGAGCACTATCAAAGTCCTGCTTCACAAGAGTCCTGACCTTCAGGGCTTTTAAATAATACTTGTCATGGTATCCTGCTGAAAGAGCATAGGTTCCAAGGAGAATTCTTCTTTTCGCTTCTGTCCCAAAGCCCTCAGCTCTTGTCTTCGAAACCATGGCATGCCAGTTTTCGCCGTTCTCTCTAAGTCCGTAACGTGTTCCGTCGAAACGGGCAAGGTTTGAAGAAGCTTCACTCATTGCAATGATATAATATGAAGCAAGGGCATACTTTATGTGGGGCATAGAGACCTCTTCCCAGGTTGCTCCAAGGTCTTCATATTTGTGTATGGCATTCCATACGGCTTTCTCAACGTCTGGATGTATGCCTTCTCCGAAAAACTCTTTCGGGACACCAATTTTGAGTCCTTTTACATCTTCGACAAGGGCTTTCTGGTATTCGGTTTTACTGTCAATTGAAGTGGAATCTCTGCGGTCGTAGCCGGCTATAACATCCATCAGCACTGCAATGTCTCTTACATTGTTTGCAAGAGGTCCTACCTGTTCAAGAGAGTTTGCATAAGCCACTACTCCATACCTTGAAACTGCTCCATATGTTGGTTTAAGCCCGACTACTCCGCAGAAAGCTGCAGGGCAGCGTACGGATCCCCCTGTATCCGAGCCGAGAGAAAAAGGAGCTTCTCCTGCTGCAACAACTGCTGCACTGCCTCCGGAAGACCCGCCAGGTACTCTTTCAAGGTCCCAGGGGTTTGCAGTCGGCCCAAAATAGCTGGTTTCCGTAGAAGAGCCCATAGCAAACTCATCCATATTGGTTTTTCCTAGGATTACAGCACCTGCAGCAAGAAGTTTTTCGATAACATGAGCATTGAATGGTGGAGCATAGCCCTCCAGAATTTTCGAACCACAGCTGTTTGGCAGTCCGACTACGGAAATATTATCCTTTATTGCAATTGGCACGCCTGCAAGAGGGCCGTCATGTCCCTCAGCATCAATTTTCTTTGCCTGCTCAAGGGCTTTTTCAGAGACTTTTATATAACCATTAATTTTGCTTTTTTCTATAACTTCGAGGTAGTGAGCTGTTACTTCTTCGGCTGAACTTTCTTCTATTTTCTCTTTTACCTGTGCAACACTCATCCATTTTGCCATCAAAAATCCTCCTCAGCCGATTTTCGGAACCCTGAAAGTTCCATCCTGTTTGTGTTCGGTGTTTGCAAGAACGACTTCCTGTGGGAGGGATTCTTCTACCACATCCTCCCTGAATACGTTATAAATCTCAGCCACGTGATAAGTGGGAGCTACATCTTCGGTCGGCAATTCATCAATCTGTCCGAAGTATCCCAGCACTGAATTAAGTTTTTCCATGTATTCGACGGTTTCCTGTTCGCTGATATCAATGCGAGCAAGCCAGCCGATGTGTTCTACATCTTCTTTTGTGATCATGAAAGTTCCTCAAAAATAGAATGATCCCGAATAGAATGCTATTGGTTGCTTCATAATAGAAACAGGTTAATGGGATAAATATATATTCATCTCCCCCTGCATTCGTTTCCGCTCCCAATTGTTACCCAAGTTCCATCTTGGGAGGACGGTACATTTTCTTTTTGCTAAAGAGTGTTGATTTATGGGTAACTTTAATTTGGATGTGATGGCAGCAGTGCATTAGCACTTGTTATTACTTTTTCTGTCTTCTATTAAGATCGTACATCTGGACTTTTTTCATTTTTGCGAGATTGAGTACTTTTTCAAGTTCATTGTCGGCAAGATCTCTAGCCTCTATGTAGCCGCTGTCTACGGCTTCGTTGAATATTTCGTATCCCAGGGCTGAGCGAGCAAGGACTGTAGTCCAGCCTCTGGGGCTGCCAACTCCACCAAAGGAGATATCCGAATTTTCGGCGGTAAGATCCGTACAAAAACGACAGGAAGAACTCCTATATTCGTCAAACTCACTGAGTTCAAAAATTTGTTGTTTTCCGTCCTTCAGAGTAACCTCAAACTTTCCTTTCCGAATTTTCATGGCATCTACGTTTTCCAGCGTGATTCCATAACTTTCAAGTACTGATTTAATTCCCTCATAGGAGAAGGTGTCCATGCAAAAGAGCCCGAGTTTGAGAACCTTTGCTCTCATGAAAAGATGTAGAAATCCATAGGAACTTTTTTGCATTTTAGTGACTGCATCAATATTACAGCTTGTCCCTACGAAGGCAATGCTGTTCATTCCCTGCTTAATTGCACTCATAAGAGCTTCAAGCGTCATTGAGTGGGAATAAATACTGCCGCTACTCTCAAGGATCTCTTCCCTTGTCTTCGCAACTATCGGTACAGGTTTCCAGGTTTCCTCTTTTGAGTGGGTGGTGACCACGGCAGCGTCAATCAATCCCTCATCAAGGGCGTACAAAAGCAAGGATGTCACAACTCCACCATCCTGTCCTTTTATTTCGGGAATAGCAGATCTTGCTGCATATGAGAAGCGAAAACTTCCTATAAGTCCCTCTTCTGTGGTGATGGTTCTCGGACACTGGTAGTAGCAGACCCCACAGGCTTTACAAGGCCCTACCAGCTTTGGTGCGCCATCCTCTATTGTTATATACTCGCAACTTGCTGCGCAGGCTCCACAGAGCGTACATATACCTGGTTTTATAATGTCCTTTTTTAATTTTCCAAAGGAAATTCTCTCTTTCTCGCTAAGATTTCGCTTGAGCCGGATTACACTTTTTTCTAGAGCATCGAATTTCTGTTTACATTCGGGACTGCAGAAATAATAGCTCTTTCCCCCATAGTACGAAAAATATTCAGTATTCTCAGATATTATTTTCTTGCAGATAGGATCAAGTGGCATTAAAAGCCTCCGAAGAAGATTACGCAAACAATTTTAGAAAACAACATAAATGCCATCAAATGCGTGACTCCCGCACGAATTTGATGCTATCCTTAAAGGAGATTGATCTTGTACCAATCAAGTCAATAATTAATATTAAAAGAGTATAATTAATATATATCTTTTTATAATTATAAAATATCTGATTTTATGCCTTTTCTTTTCCCTTTACTTTTCTTCTTGTTTTTCCTTTCCTCTTTCCTCTTCTTCCTGTTTTTCCTTTCCTTTTTCCTTTTCTCTATTTTTTAGATATAATTTTTTCTCGTAATACGCTAGAGGATGATTGATTTTCTCACACAATCTGTCTCTTCCTATGCAGTTGCCATAGGTTCTCATCGTATCACACGCAGGAGGCTTGTATATATTCCCTGTTGCGCCTGCAATATGTTCTATTTGATAAAGGGTAGTTTCCGCATCAAAATCAGGAGAGACATTGAAGAGGTTAAGAATTTCATCCACTGACATTCCTACACTGAGCAGGAAGGAAGTCATGGCAAAACGCATAGAATGGGCAAGGTTCACTCCACCCTGTACGTTTGCAAGGGCATGGGATATACAGGGGGGAAAGAGTTCTGGTTCCACTGCGCCAAAGTCTGTTGCTCCGAATTTTTTCTTGTGTATCTCAAAATGGTCTTTTATTTCAGCAACATAAGGAGCGCAGAAACTTGAGATTTCAGAAGGGATTTTAGGAGCAGGAAACGATTTTTCTATTCTTTCTTTGATCGCTTCTTGAAGAAGTCTTACGAAGTCCTTTTTCGTAACTACGACCATTCCGGATTTAAGTTGTCTATTTGTTAATTTCCATATGGGTTCCCTTATTGAAGAAGAGAAGCGTATATAATCTGCAAAATGCATACTGAAATGTAATTCTTCAGCTTCTGCTTGAATCCCAAAATCTTCCCCAAATTCAAGCAAAAAATCAGTACTTTCTTTTTCGAGCCATTTTAAGGCTGCTTCTGCCTCTTTAAGGGCATATCGCTTGGTAAATAACTGATCATCTACGCAAGCGACCAGAATTTGAGCAAAAGGATAAGAGAGAGTTTCGGAAAGAAGCCAGCTTTCATCTTTTGTCAGCGATTTTTCAATCTCTCCCTCGATGGATTGCATTACTCTTTCCATCCCGCGAGCTCGAGATCTCCGAAAGGCTGGAGAGTTAAGTAAACTCTCTAACGAAACTCCAAGGCTTTCTACATAAGCAGATACTTCTGAAGCAAATGGGTAAAGAGCTATGTGTTCCTCGTCCATCTCAGTCCGACTCAATTCTTGGAGCCAGGAGGTAAGAAATCCTTCCTGCACCGTTTGCAATTTCGAAATCTATGAGTATTGGGAAGTCTTTTCCAAGGGAGAGAGTAACCTCATTTACTTTGTTTGTGGGCTTGACTATATCGGTCAGATAGTCCAGAGAGAAAAGAGAACAGGCTTCACCTGCCTTAAGATCAATTAGCTGGTCTCTGCCCATCTCCAAACGAACCTGGTCGGTATCGCCTTTTGCTTCCATGTAAAAAGTATCGTCAGAAACTCCCATAAGCATATGGTCGCTTATCTTTTCTGCAGCTTTCACAGCACGTCTGAGATCTGCACCGTTCAGGACGACTTTGGCAGGCAACTCGAGCTGGGGAACTCTTGGTTCTGCCCTAATAGTAGAAGGATCGAGAAGAGAAAGTGTATAAGACAGCCCTCCGACATCAATCAGGAGTTTATGATTCCCTTCTTCAAGTTCCATCTGGACTGTGTCGTTCTTATCTGCAATTCCCAGCAGGTCCATAATCTTGTTCAGGTCGACTCCGATTTCACATTCATCAGCATCATATTCATCGAAAGCTGATGATCCAAGCTCAAAAATTCCCATTGCAACATTGGCAGGATCAACGGCTTTTACCGAAATACCTTCAGGTTTTATCTTGAATCTAACCTCATCTACAATTACAGCCAGTGCGGCAACCGCATCTTTCAGAAGCTCTGCATTAATTGCTGCCTTGAACATAATTCTTCTCCAATAAATAAATTTAAGTCTTAGACTCTTTATTACTCTTGAGATATAAATTCCTTTACAGATTCGGAAATTCTCACTCTATTTGAAGAGTAAGCTCTCCGAATAAGGTTAAATGGGTTTCTGGAATCGGAAAAATCATTAGATTCAAACTCCCGGCAACTATATAAATCTTGGTCAGAAAACAGGATGGCTTCAGGCTCTGCTTGAGGCAGAAAGGAAGCTGTAGCCTGATAAATCTACTTTTCCGGGAAATGTGTGCTTTTCAAGAGTTGATAGAAGAGCAATTTCAGTCGTATTCTCTCCAAGTAAATCCGCATTTCGTACATTTAAAGAAGCGAGTTTCGGATTCGTCAGCAGACCTAAGCTGTCTGAGCCACCAGGCTGCGGTATTATTTCCGCACTCTGGGCATTTTGCATTTGTTGTCGGTAGACCTGAAGTCTGTTCCCCTTCCAGAACTACGATTTCACGGTCATCAATCTTAGCTTTAGAAACAAAACTTTTTTCATCATTTTTTATTGGTATTATGTTTCCGCATTTTCTACACTCAAAATTACCGTTTTTAGGAAACATCATACTTTTACATTTGGGACAGAATTGCATTAATATCACTTTTTGCATCGTTTATAATTTTATTATGGTCAAAAGCCAGTTCAGGAATAGAATCAAGCTCAAAAAGATCAACGGACTCCGCATCAGATCCTGATTTTAGCTCTCCGAATCCCTTTGCGAGATAGCATACAGAAACTGTATGTCCTCTGGGGTCGCGGTGAGGATCGGAATAAACCCCTGCAAGTTTGATAAGCTCTACAGAAAGGCCTGTTTCTTCAAAAGCTTCCCTAGCTGCTGCTTTTTCGGTACTTTCTCCGATCTCTACAAAACCGCCAGGAAGTGCAAATTTTCCCTGATATGGGGGATTCTTTCTCTTCACGAGTACAAGCCTGTTTTTAAAGAGGATTATGGTATCAACGGTTAAACTAGGAGTTTGAGGTTTCATAAAACGCCTTCGCATTTCCTTTCCGGGAGATCTTTTTTCCGCCACCAATCCCTTTTGAATTAGCTTTTTTGGCAAGAACGCCAGAATAGAATAATATTAGTATTGTGCATAACGTAGAAATTCTTCATCTTATTTCAATTTTGACATTGTAAGTCTAGTTTCTATCACGCAGAAAAATCCCTTATGCGGTTGCTTCTATTAAATGTTTCCCTTTTATAGAAACAGGAGTTTATTTCCTATTTCTGAAATCTCTCAATCTTTACTTTTATATATATTAGAACATTTTGTAACGTTCTGTTTGTGACGTTATTCTTCTATAATAGGAATCTATTATCTTATTTACAGGCTTAACCACTCTCTATCAATATCTTAACGGAGGTAATATTTTTATATCTCATTAATATGGGAAGTAAAATCCATAACCTTTGAGTTCCTAAATACTAGACTATGAACTAACGAACTTACTAGATTTATATGAAAATCTATTAATTATTTAGATAATTTCATTCGTCACTTTCCAGAAACTTCATAACTTGCCAGAGACTTTCTTAGCTTTCAGAAACAGGATAATCTTCAGAACTAAACTTTACTCTGGCAAAAGAGGTCGTGAAAAATGATAGAAAGTATACTATGGCTCGCAGTCGGGTTAATGGTTACGTCATCCGTCATCCCCAGAACTCTCAGGGTTCGTAAACTTGTCGGAGGGATTGGATGGGGCGTATTTTCCATCCACTGGAGCTATCAGCCTCTCCATTATCTCAAAATCATGGACTATGCCAATGTGCTCCTAACAATAGTAGTAACCCTATTTTGTCTACTTGTAGCGTACATCATGTTTCTGGAGTACAGAAAAGGCCCAATAAAAATAAGAAATAATAGAGAGGTACTGCATTCAACATCAGCCCAGGGTGAGGCTGATTCTCTTGACGTAACCTCGATGCTTACAAGTGCCAGTGCACTAGGAGCTCTTGTCTATTTCCCGTTTGCGAATATTGACTCTCTAAACACTTGGATTATAGGAGGAGTTACTTCTCAGGTTTTCTGGGTTCTCCAATATTTCGACGTCCCTGCATACATGAAAGCCTGGAATATGATTACACTTAACGGATATACAGTTGAGATTATTCTTGCCTGTACGGCAATTGAAAGCATTGCTCTCTTTATGGGTCTTATAGGTGCAGTAAGAGCTCCCCTTAACCGCCTGGCTATGGCTTTTATCGTGTCAGTGCCAGTGATCTATATACTTAATCTTATCAGGGACATTTTCGTGGTAGTTGCTTATGGAGAGCAATGGTTTGGGGCTGATAGCTTTATAATTGCGCATAATTATATTGCAAAGGCAGGTTCAGGTATTGCCCTCTTTATAATTTCATATGTAGTACTCCAGATTCTGCCTGAATTGTTTGAAATGATTGATGGCCTTTGGGTCATATTTTCTAAAGAATTGAGATCCCTTCTGCGCAAGTCTGGAGGAGACTGAGGTCAATGCTTGCAAAAGGATCGGAACCCTGGCTTTTTACCGCTGCGCTTGTTACTGCACTGTTTGCCATCCTTTCCAAGGCAATGAACAGCTCCAATTTAAACTACGCTGCTTACATAGCAATGGCAATGACTTTCTTTATGGTTCTTTTTTTCAGAGATCCTGAAAGAAAGGTAGAAGTTTCGGACACTTATATGATTTCACCGGCCGATGGTACTGTCATAGACATTCGAGGCCGGAAAGTCTGTATTTTCATGTTTCTCCAGAATGTACATGTAAATAGAGCTCCGATTTCGGGAACGATCAGGGAAATAACTTACAAGAAAGGCGGATATCTTCCTGCTTACTGGAAAGACTCTGAAAGAAACGAAAGGAACGAGTTTATTATTCACAGCAAGTATGGGGATGTCAGTGTCATACAGATTGCAGGCACAATTGCCAGACGAATCGTCTCCTATCCTCAAGTAAACGATAGTATCGAGCAGGGACAGCGTATCGGAATGATTCGCTTCGGGTCAAGAGTTGACGTAACAATCCCTCACAACTTCGAAATTATAGTACGGAAAGGAGAGCGGGTACTTGCAGGCAAAACCGTTATAGCGACAATAAAAAATGACAGGGATTTTTGAACATGAACGTATTTCAAATGTTAAGACTCCCGGACCTGGTCTCTCTTTTGAACCTTATCTGTGGAATTAGCTCAATTGCGGTAGCTGCTCAGGCTACAGTCCAGGTTGCCACATTCCAAACGGCGGCAGCCCAGGATGGTTTTGCCCTTGCTTTGATCTTACTTCTTATCGCAGCAATTGCAGATGGGGCGGATGGGTACATAGCCAGGCGATTTAAAGGAGGAGAACTCGGGGAACAACTTGATTCCCTGGCAGATGCGGTTTCTTTTGGGGTGGCTCCGGCTCTTCTCGTATACCTGCAGTTCGGACAAATAAATCCTCTTGTCGGAGAACAAGACCCTCTTATTGCGGTATTTCCGGCTTTTTATGCTATCTGCGGAGTACTCAGGCTTGCACGCTTCAATTCCATGGCTTCCAGTAAAACGGGATTTGAAGGTCTTCCAATAACTGCAGGATGCGTTATGCTTGTTACATACATGTTACTGAGCGAAAACCTTGTCAAAATAGACTTCCTCTTAGCGTTGACCCTTGGTCTTTCTATTCTTATGGTGAGTTCAGTAAATTATCCGAAGATCAGGAATGCCAGGGTTCTCGCTTTTATAGCCTCCATTTTCGGGATAACAATGCTTCTCTACCTGTATAATGTCGAATATATGCGGATTTTCTCGATCCTACCTTTTATCCTCATGTTGACGTACATTTTCTCTCCCTTTTTCAAGGTCCCTCTATTAAGCAACCTGGGTAGTAAGGAATATCGAAATAAAGGACTGAGAGCAGGGAAAGAAAAGTAATAAAACCAGTTTATCTGAGACATACACTATGAGTTCCCGAAGGGAGTGATTTATTTGGTTCAAGAAAAAGTAACTGACAGAGATAACGCACTTTTTGAGGCAGGAATAAAACTAGGAGCTCTTTATCACCAATTTACGGGCTCTCCTGTAAATTTGAACACTGTTTCAAGCCTTGAGCAGGCTATCCAGGAAAGCATTTCAGTCCAGCCTTATGTGGAAGATATTTCCGTAAAAATCGACAGGGATATGTTGAGAAGCAAGCTGAACGACGAATTCGGTTATTCTGAACTTCAGGGGCCTATGCTTAAAGTAAAAATCACTGTAAGATACGACTCTTCAAGGATAAAAGTCGGAATGGAATACGACCCGGAACTGAGTTATCCGCTGATGAAAATTATAGAAATCGAAGAGGTAAACGTTTAAGATAAATAGCCTCTAAAATAAAGACCAAAGTGTTAAAATATGGAAAAATATGGATCAAATTGGACAATATAGTAAAGTAGGAAACAGAGCTTAATACAAAAAGTAGAATTTAATAAAAAGTATAATTCAATAAAAAGTAGAATTTAATATAAAAAATGGAACTTAATGTAAAAAGTAGAACTTAAAGTAAAGAAATAGAGGTTTTTAAACCTCACACTTTACTGTTTCAAAAGCCCTGATAACTTTTTCATTTTGATCCGGAGTCCCGACCGTTACCCTGATAAGAGTATCTCCAGCTTCCCTGAATGAGTCACAGGAACGTACAATGATTCCTTTTTTCATGAGGCTCTGTGTAACGGTTTTTGCTTTCAAGGGGGCAACATCCACAAGTACGAAGTTTGCCTGGGAAGGATAAATCTTAAAAGAAATTTTTTCTCTAAGATACTCTCTGCCCTGTCTTGCGATTTCTATACTCTTTCTCAGGTGTTCAGCATCCGAAAGGGCGGCTACTCCTGCTTTTAAAGCCGGAAGACTTACTGAAAACGGAGTTGCTGCCCTTATATACTCTTTTGCCAGCCACTCAGGCATGATCCCGTAACCCAGGCGCAGGCCTGCAAGCCCGAATACCTTAGAAAAGGTTCGGCCCACAACAAGGTTATCATATTCCCTTACAAGCCCTGCAAGGTTCCTGTCAGCAAATTCAACATATGCCTCGTCAACGAATACAAGAGCCCTGGTATTTTCAAGGATTTTCCTCAGATCAGCTTCGGGAAGGAGGTTGCCTGAAGGGTTATTAGGAGAGCATAGGAAGATTATTTTTGTCCTGCTGGACTCGGCTTCCAGAAGCTTTTCAGGATCAATCGAGAAATCCTGGTTTCTTCTTACAAAGACCGGCTTTCCTCCGCATGCTCGTGCCGGAAGCTCGTAATAGGCAAAAGTCGGAGTAGGGACAATGACTTCGTCTCCTTTTTCAATAATCAGCCTGCAAAGCCCATCTAGAAGCCCGTCCATTCCTGGTCCTGAGGCTATGAGGTTTGAAATCGGGAAGCCTGTGTATTTTGAGAGAGCCTCCTTGAGTTCTATCGCGTCTGCTGAAGGGTAAATATTTGCACAGGGAGCGGTGTCCACCAGGGCCTGAACAGCCTTTGAAGAGGGCCCGAGGGGGTTTTCGTTTGAGCCGAGTTTGATGATTGAAGCCGGATCAAGCCCGTAGGCAGAAGCTATTTCTTCTATGGATTTCCCTGGAACGTACTCTGCGATATCAAAGATTTCTTTTTTTATCAGTTCAGGCCTGCTCAAGAACATCAACTACCGTATCGATCTGTTCTTTCGTAATCACAAGTGGAGGAACCAGACGGAGCACCGAGTCAGAAGTACAATTTATGAGTACTCCATATTCCCTTGCAAAATCCACAAATTTGCTGCAGGGATATTTTATCTCAACTCCTATCATGAGCCCTTTCCCGCGGACATCTACAATATCTTCCCTGTCCATGTTCCTGAGCTTTCCCATGAAATAAGCCCCATTTTCTTTTGAGCGCTTAAGGAGGCCCTCTTCCTTAATTGCCTCAATCGAAGCGAGTGCAGCTGCGCAGGCAAGTGGCCCGCCTCCGAAAGTAGAAGCGTGCTGTCCACGCCCAAAGCTGAGCCCGTCCCTAGCCGCGATAGCACCCATTGGAACGCCTCCACCTATTGCTTTTGCCATACTCATGATATCGGGTTCCACACCGAACTGTTCTTTACAGAACCATGTGCCTGTCCTTCCAAAGCCTGTCTGCACCTCGTCAAAGATAAGGAAAGTTCCAGTTTCATCACAGATTTCCCTGACTTCTTTGAGGTATTCAGGATCCGGGATATTAACCCCGCCTTCTCCCTGAATGGGCTCAAGGATCACTGCAGCCGTGTTTTCCGAAATAGCCTGCCTGATAGCATCAGCATCGGAGTACGGGACAAAAGTAGTCTCGGAACTCACAGGCGGCATGAAAGGGTCTCTGTACATGCTCTTGTGGGTTACGCTGAGCGATCCTATTGTCCTGCCGTGAAAGGAGTGTTCAGCAGCTACAAAGGCGCTTTTTCCGGAAGCCAGACGGGCTAGTTTCATTGCAGCCTCCACGGCTTCAGCCCCGGAATTACAGAAAAAAACGCGTTCCATACCTGTAACCGAGACCAGGGCTTCTGCGAGTTCGGCCTGAATTTCAGTATAATAGAGGTTAGAAACGTGCAGCAGTTTCTCAGCCTGGGCCTGGATTGCCCTGACAACTGTTGGGTGGCAGTGCCCAACATTGTTTACTGCAATTCCTGCTACACAGTCAATGTACTCTTTTCCGTAAATGTCCTTGACAATTGCTCCCTTTCCTTCTGAGAGTACAAGGGGCTGACGCCCATAGGTCTGCATTACATATTTTGAATCTTTTTCTACAATTGAATCGTATTTCGCCTGCAGATTCTCAGGCTCTGTAGCCTGTAAATTTTCAGGCTCTATAACATTCTCTGTCAATTGGATCCCTTCATGAAATTTGCTACTTTAAACTGATTGGAATGTTTAACGAATTAAAGGATGAATATTTTTGAATTCAAGTTTGGTTTTGAGTTTCAAGTTTGGTTTTGAGTTATATCTAAATCTGGAGGCCGTATCGTTCTAAATGAATGTATTGTTTAAATTTTTGAAAGTCTTTTACTTTGAGGATCTGAAGAGTGGCAGTTGAATTACACAGTTGAATTCTGCTATGTCCTCTACGAAATTCAGATAATTCCCTGATTCCCTATGAATGTTACTGCTTCTTCTCAAAAAAGAAATTTTCCGCAATTCTTTCCCTGAGGAATTAGCTCACACCCTGCAGGATAAGATTCGCCAGATCTTGAATGAAAATTCAGAAGTGTTATGGTCAGGGGAAATTACGGAGTTTCCTGGGAATCAAAGGAATAAGAACGGACCCGAGCCGGATTAATCACTTTCAAATTACTCTCCGGACTTCTGTTCCTTTCTATAAGTTCTGGACCCTGCGAAACGTCTAGTTCTTTCCAGGGCCCGAGTTCTGGCAGTTTTTCTTTTTCTACCAGGCACAAAAATATTACTTGCTTTCACAATCTGCTTGACAGGTGAATCTATTTCCACCATATTAAGGGGTTTTACGGGTTTATCCTTAGGCTCATTTTCTGTTGCATCCTTTGGCTCATTCTCGGGCAATTCATTAGTTTCGCGCATAATTAATTTCCCTAAAGCATTGACTTCTGCAAGAACAGGCTTTTCTGCAGCATCACGTAAGAAAGATACTCCTGAAGGTGCTTTTATTGTACCATCTACCCTTGCGTTTTCATATAGTAAGACCGAGTTAGCGTTTACTCCACCGAAAACTCTACTGTTCCTGCCAATCTGAACATCTCCTTTTGAATAGAGATTGCCATAGACAGTGCTATTTTCACCAACGAAGATCTTGCCCTCTGAGTAAATGCTTCCCTTGAGGGTCAGTTTTTCCCCTGTATCGACAGTCTGTGCCCTAATATTCCCTATTATCAGGCAGTTGTCCCCAATAACGGCTTCCCCGGTAACCTCAATAGTTTCAGAGGAAAACTTTGCGCTGGCAGGTATTATCATTACATTTTCACTGGGTTCTTTTCCTTCAAGGCCTTGCGTGTCCTCGGAATCATCAAAAAGTTCCTCTACGGCTTTTTCAATTTCTTCTCCTTTGCCGAGACGCATCATTTCCCTTATATAAAGAAATAGAAAAATAATTACAGGGACCGGATTCCTTACCACTATCCATCCCTTGGCTTCGAATCCTCCCCGGATTTTAACTTCTTTTCCTACGTCCAAATCTCCCTGTACGAGCAGCTTCCCGTCAATGGTTACAAATTCTCCTAGGTAGGCATTTCTCCCGACCTCTACCCTGTTCCCCAGTTTCGACCACATGTCAATCCTGATATCGTTACTTGCCTCGATATCTCCGGAGACAGTCACTCCTTCTCCCATAATAACAGAATCGCCGATTATGCTGTAGTCAATATTAGAGTGATCGCCGACAATAACGTCTCCCTTGACTGTAATCATGTTTGCTTCGATTCTGGTATCATCTGGAACCAGGAAGTATTTTAGAATCTGTTCTGGCTCTGGAATAGTGCTCACTCTCCGGGAAACTATTATTTCTTGGAACTTTATTTCTTGAAACTTGTATCTTTTAAAGTTTGGATTTCAGATTGAAACTGAGCTTTTAAAAACCCATTTTTTCCGAATAGCATTCATTCAAAAATTACTATCTATGATATATTCTTATTCATTTTATTCGTTCATTATAAGAATATTTCAGCAATATAAGCAGCAATTTATATCATATTTAACTATATGTAAATTTGCGTAAAACTTAAAAAGTTGTAATTTTTAGCATAAAATTTAACACTTATTTCTCTTTTGATGTACCTTTTTTATATCTCCATAAGTTTTCTGAAGCTTTAGATTCACTTTTCTTTTTTCGAAGCCACTCCTACTCTTACATCCACGGCTGCGCCACTATTAAGAGCCATTATCTCTGCTGGAGATAGAAGCAGTTGCCCTGTTGCAAGCAGTCTGTCAGCCTCGTCTGTCACGAGCACTTCTTCTCCGGCTCTCAATTCAGGATCAATTTCAATTACATGTTTTATAAAAGCGGTTTTACCTTTTTCCACAAAAGGAGCAGCTTCCTCTGAGACAACGACCCTGAGCTTTTTTCCTGGCAAAAGCCTGTGGACGATGGAAGCTCCTTCAATACTGAGGGTAAAAAAGCCATCTTTTGCTCTTGCTGTGGCTATACGTTTTCCGGAGTGTAAGACCTGACGTACTCTTTTTGTCCTGGATAACTGGAATGTTGAGCCATCTGGGAAAAGTTCTTTTCCGGTGCCTTTTCCAAACTGGTAGTCTGCTATCATGCGGACTCTGGCAAGTCTTTCAGTGTCATAATTCATAGCAGTACGTAATATATGCAGACCTTAAAGCCATTCCGGTTATCTGGATTTCCTGGGGCCTTACTGCAGGAAATTTATATCAATTTATATTTTTCGAAGGAAACAATAAAATATTTATATTAAAACATTTTAAGCAAAATCGATAAGCTAAACTCCTGAGTGAGCGGGGTTTTAAAAACAAATTGAGGATGTGTTGATTCGAAAAATATTTCCCTTGATGAAACTCATCTTCAGATGCTTCACCCTCTTCTGGAAATCCCAGTGTTTTTGAAGCTGGCTGGCATAAGTTTAGCCTAAGTTAGGTATCGAAACTTATAATTTTTGATTTTTCTTCTCGTGGAGATTGTACGAAGAAACTGAAAAATTTCTTCAGATATGGCGCTGAAATTAAAATAACAATTTATATATAAGGGTGGATCTACTAAATCTCTATATACTTTTAAGCTCAGCCGCGTCTCCTTTACTGTGAGGCTGTTTTCAAAAATTAATTTAAAAAAGGCGGGAACAATTTTTGGTTCGTAAAAATGTATCCATGGAGGATACACACCTTAAAAAACTTCGGCCCTTCTTGGATAAAAATAATGGAAATCTAAGTGCTGCAATCCGGGATGCAATCGAGCTTGCAGATGCAGCTCTTGAGGGACATGAGTCTGTAGAGGATGCACTGGAATATTTCACAGAGGATTCTGCAAAGTATCCTGAAATGCGAAATAATTTGATTGAAAATGGCGAATGTATACTTATAAGTCAGCTTTCCTTCAGATGGTTTATTGAAAATACGAATGGGATTCTAGTTGCTGACGAACTCGTAAGTGAACTTTTTAACCCCTATCGAATAAAAAGCCTTCCAGAACTTCTGGAATATATGAATAAACGCAGTACGAACCACGGCTGGGGAATTGAAGCCTCTCTAATCAATTGGGAGGAAGACAAGACTGAAGTAATAATGCTTGAGCATGGAGAGCCCAGTTTAAGAGCCTTTATTGCTGAAGCACTCTCTATTTTTCTTGGCCGTTACTTGAGTTTTGATGTTTCTTTTGTCCAACGCAAATCTAACTCTATCCTGATTTTTCTTAAGGATTATAAATCTGATACTGAAATTCCTCCTGGGATCAGGAAAAATTTTGGAACTCTAGATTATACGTTTAAAGAGATCAAAAGCAGGCCCGACTTCTGGATAACTCTTGTGGAAAGGTATATGCTACACAGATATGAGAGAATAAACCTTAATAAAGATGCATTTGAAGTTTTCCTCTCAGGTGGAGTTCCGGATATAACAAGCTTTTTTGAAACCTTTACAGGTAAAGCTATTTGGGAAATCCCTCTCTCCGAGCTGTTTGTTATCTGTGATGAAGTAATCTCAGTCACCCAGCTCGCAAGTGAGATTGAAAGGACCAGTGAAGGCGGGAATATGTATTTAAAAATCAGACATCAGTTTTCCGACGAAAAGGTTATTCTCAAATTGGTTGAGCTTTTCTCAAAAGTATTCCGGGCCGCAGGCTACGCATTCGAGGTCAGAACAATATCAAATCTCATTATCTTTGAGTTTGCAGGGGCGTCTTAATACTGTTTACTCTCTAATACTCAATGTTCTCCTGAATATCTTTGGTTTCAAGATTTTTTCTACATTTTAAATTTATCTACATAATGTGAATTATTATTCTGTTATCTTTACTTTTTACTTCTTGATTTTTCTATTCATTTTCATTTTTCGTTCTAATGCAACTACTTTTTTTCCGAAATTTTTAAAGTTTTTTAGTTCAACATGCATTTTTTGGCTTTCAATTCTAGCAAAAATATTAAGAAGTAGAAGCAACAATCTATTATCGGGTTTACGAAAATGAAAATGTGCTTATATCAAGAATTTTGAGCTGCTCACAGTCTCAAGAAGACAGGAGAGGGAATCCGCTTGATAATCCGAAAAAATATTTCTATTGATCAGTGTTATGTGGATAAATTAAAGCCCTTTCTGGAGAAAAATAATGGAAACTTAAGTGCGGCAATAAGAGATGCTATCGAAACTGCCTCTCTCGCTCTGGCTGGAAGGACCTGTGATAAAGGAGAAAAAGACTCAAGTAAGGTTTCACAGGATGCAGAATTTCGTAATAAATTAATTCAGGAAGATGAATTCCTGCTTGTTCATCATACTCTGCTTGAATGGCTTATTAAAAGGACTTCAGGGTTATCGATCGACGAAGCAACTGTATATGAAATAATAAATCCTTATAAAATTAAACGAATCCCTGATCTTGTCAGTTATATAAATTCGCTCAACGAGAAAATGGGCTGGAACATTAAGGTTGATGCGGAGTACAGTCAGGACATAGAGCCGGAAACTGCAAGCCTTACTCTATCAAACGGGAATTCCTGTTTCAGGGGAATTATGGCTCATAGCTTGGCTCTTTATCTTGCAAAACAGATGAAACTGGATGTTCAGGGTTTAT
Organism: Methanosarcina sp. UBA411; assembly: GCF_002495725.1. Lineage (NCBI taxonomy): Archaea > Methanobacteriati > Methanobacteriota > Methanomicrobia > Methanosarcinales > Methanosarcinaceae > Methanosarcina > Methanosarcina sp. UBA411. The sequence goes on along the minus strand of NZ_DAGK01000035.1, from coordinate 142,213 downwards.
TCTGCAGATCAAACGTAACAAAGGTCTACTTTAAAAGGTTTGAGTTCCTTAATTTTCAAAAGGTTCCTAAAGGGCTTGAGGAACACTTCGGATTTATGGAGAGCACTTTCCAAGAACTTCAAAAAAAGCCGAAATTCTGGAAAAACCTTATCAAAGCCTACAGGCAGCAGAATTACCAACGGCTCAGCATGCAAAGAAAGACTTTCGAGGCTTTTGTTTCAGGGAATCTCCCATCCGTGGCTGAAGTGACAAGAAATTTTGAGTTAATTACAGGCAGGCCTCCTACAGCCTTTACCCTTGCTGAGCATATCATGATTTTCAAAGAAATTTACCTGACGGACAGTATAGGAAGTGATATCGAAATTTGCACTGAAAAGAGCAGAGAATATGTGAAACTTATTCATGATTATTCTGACAAAAAAGTATGTGAATCTATTACAAAATATTATTCTAATATTCTCAAGTCAATTGACTACTCTTTTACAGTCACAACTAGCCCCCATATGATCCTGTTCGAATTCGGGAAAAACCTTGGTTCAACCGATGTTTCTGTGGAATAATTAATCTTGAATCCTCACTTTCTTGATTACTTAATATTCATTATGATGGATAAATTCATATGTGGGAGTCTCCTATCCTTTTCCATGAGTGACGTAATTTTGCTATGGGATTGCCCTCTTCTTTTTGAAAAATTGTTTGTGGAATACGGGCTTCAATGTACTCGTGCGCTCTCAACTTCTCTTGGTACTCCCTATCTTCCTGCTTGCAAGATTATGATCCTGCCGACAGGTTTTGCAAATAAACATTATACGAAAACAGGTGTGGGACTTGAACGTGGCAAACGTTCACTTGAAAAGTTTGTGACAAAAGGGGGGACTCTTCTTGTTTTTAGTCCTCTTGTCCCGGAATATGATTATGAGTGGCTTCCTTTTTCTTTGAAATATGTAATGGAAGAAAACCCGTGTACTCCTCAGCCTGTGGGTAAGCATGATGCCCAGAAACTTGTGGAAAATATTACCCTCCCTGCAGGATGTGACGGTTACTTCACGGAAACCGATGCTGATGTAGTATTAAATGATGATAAGGGCAGGCCTATAATGGTCGTAAAAGAAATCGGAGAAGGTATGATCGTTGCAACCACAATACATGAGCTCCCTGCAGCTGGATTCTTTGAGTGCAGGGTTGCATGTACAAAAAAGGTAAAAGCCTGAGATAAAATTAAAGCAAAAAACTGGAAATAAGCATAAAAAAACTTTAAGGGAAAATAAGCAGCTACAGGTACAATTTTCTATTACCCTTCATTTAATCTTTTTTACATTTTTGTCCTTTTTATACTGGTCCCTTAGTTTCTTTATTTCTTCTACTTCGTTTTTCAGTTTGATTACAAAGAAACCGAAACAGGGTTTTGTAAACTGGAATACAATATCGTCTCCTGAAAAGCCTACAGGAGCAGTTATACCAAGCAAGATGATACCTTTTACTTTATACCCCCCAGGTACTAAGTATACTTCCTCAGAACACCTCTTTATGCAGTCCTCGCACTCCTTGAGAGTTATGTTTTTCAGGAGAATCTCATACCTGTATTCTCGTAAGCACGCCATTTTCGTACCTTTCATGCTTTTTCTTTTATCAGCTCCAAAGTACCCTTGTAATCGTTAATCCTTAATCGACTACTAATTAAATTTATACATTAAAATATAAAGGAATGATATATTAGACATTTCATTCTGAAAAAACAACAAAAGATTCTCTATAATTCTTTTTAATTTTATTTCCAATATTTCTGTACTCTTATTGTTTCTTTTGTCTGGAACACAATGAACTGAATAAAAGTTTAACTTCGATGAAGGTTCAACTTCAATGTCAAATAGTTTTAATTCTGGTGTCAACAATTTAATATATAGATTATTGATAAAATAAGAATGGTTAAATTGGACTTAGAAAATTGAAACTTGGCCGCATAGAACATACGCTGAATTCAATATTCTCACTCAAATGTTTTTCTGGTTTCAAAGATCTTCGCAGAAATCTTAATTGCAAAAATTGAATTTTATAATTAACCTATACTCCATTTCTAAATATAAAATACCTCAGAGATGAAATATTATGACCGGCGCAAAAGTGCTCCTCATGATGGGATGTCCAGAGATTCCGATTCAAACCAGCATTGCATTATATCTTTCCCATAAGCTGACCAAACTGGGATTTGATGTAACCGTTGCCGGGACAGCTGCCGCAAGCAAGCTCTTGAAAGTCTCCGATTTCGACGGCTATTATGTAAAAAAGCTGATAGATCTCGACAAAACTATAGTAGATATCATTGAAAAAAGAACGGATTTCGACATGTGCTTTGCTTTTATGCATAACGATGCCGGAATGACTTATGCAACGACTATGAGCTCCATTTCTCAGGCCAGGATGTATTCCATAGTCTTTGGCAGGAACGCCGAGGCACTGGCCGAATCAATAGAATTCGATTGTGAAAAGATCGTTGCACAGGATGCTCACAATCCCACTCGTCTCAAGAACAAACTGGACAAGGTGATGGAGGAGATCGTCAAATGAGCTGTATCGAGCAAATGAAGTACACAATCCACCTGCAAAGGATAAGCTTCAAAGAAGCCAGAGAATATATTGAGGAAAACTCGGACGAGGTTTACTACGTATCTCCTGGCTACAAAATTTTCAAAGATTATTATATAATAGGAATACCTCCCATTGCAGTTGGCGCAAAGGGAAATGCTCTGGTCTTCCCCTATACAAAGCCCTGCCACGGAAGCTTTGTCCTGAGCATAGACAATGAGGATAGCATAAAAGAGATCAATCGGCTCAGGGAGACAGGAAAAGAAAAGGCAACAACTACAGTGAAGAAAAGTAAATCTACTGAAAGTTCCAGGTCACCTCTGACCAGCTATGGGGATATGTGGAAAAAATAAAATCTAAAAAGCTGGAATGGCAAGATTAAGGAGCAAATCTCAGCACCGAGGAAAAAAGGTCTTAATACTAATAAGAGAATACCTTAAACCTAGGAAAAGTGCCTCAATACTGAGGAAACAGAAGATTTCAACATCGAGGAGTACTGAGGAAACAGAAGATTTCAACATCGAGGAGAATAGATTTCAACATAGAGGAAGAAAAATTTACTCTCCCTCTAAATTGATTTTCAAAATCGATCTTTTACAGAATCCTGTACATTTTCACTCTAATCGATCTTTTACAGAATCCTGTACATTTTCACTCTATTACCAAGTCTTTGATCTTGATCCCGCTCTCTACAATTTTCCCTACGATTTTTCCGCCGGTAATTTCTGCAGCTTTTGCAGCATCTTTTTCCGGCAAGATGATAAGAAAGCCCATGCCCATATTGAAGGTTCTGTACATTTCAAGATCTTCGACTCCCCCTTCTTTCTGGAGGAATTTGAAGATTTCCTGAGGCTCTAGGGGATCGTAGAAATCAAAGCCGAGTTTTGTCACTCTTCTTAGTTTCAAAAGTCCGCTACCTGTTATGTGGGCAAGCCCATGGACTTCACATGCCTTCAGCACATCAAGAATCTCAATATAAATTCTTGTTGGAGTCAGGAGCTCGTCTCCGATTGTTTTTGAACTGTCATAGGGGCAGAGATCATGGTAAGAATATCCTGATTCTTCAATGATTTTCCTTACAAGGGTATAGCCGTTGCTGTGGACGCCTGTGCTCGGGACACCTACAATCACATCGCCTACCTTTACTTTCTCTCCCTCGACAATCTGATCTTTCCTGACGATTCCAAGGCATGTACCTGCAAGGTCAAAACCTTTAATTATTTCAGGTAGGGTTGCGGTTTCTCCACCGACAATTGACATCCTGGAAATTTCCGCACCTTTTACCAGCCCTTCTCCTATCTGAGCAGCAAAACCTTCTTCGTGCTTTTCCAGGGCAAGATAATCTACAAAGGCTACGGGTTCGGCCCCTATGGCCAGAAGGTCATTTACATTCATTGCGATACAGTCTATGCCTACTGTGTTCCACCGCTGCATTTCGTTTGCAATAAGAACTTTTGAACCTACCCCATCCGTTGTCAGGGCAAGGGCATATTCTCCGAAGTCCAGAAGCCCTGCATAATGCCCTATTCCTGTAAGGGGAGCTCCTATACCTTTTCGAACGTAACTGAGTTTTTCAATAAGGGTTTTGACGGTTTTTTCTTCCTTTTTAATATCTACGCCTGAATCTGCATACGTTAAGTGTTTTTCGCTCATTTTTTGCCCCTCCCTGCCTGCATTATAGCGGTTTTTTAATTCCGTTTCCGTTGTATAATTCAAATTCATCATGTAGAGTCTTGACTGCGGCAAATGCATCATCTTCCCGCACTACGAAAGAGATGTTGTACTGAGAAGAGCCCTGGCTGATCATAATAATATTAATCATTGAGTTCCCAAGCGCTCCGAAGACTCTTTTTGCCACGCCTGGAGTCCCTGCCATACCTGCACCCACGACTGCAACTACGCAGACATTTCTGTCTGAAGTGATTTCCCTTACGATTTCCCGATTAAATTCTTCATGGAGAGCTTTTAAAGCGGGCTCGATGTGTGCCTCACTGATTACAAAAGAGATATTGGATTCGGAAGAGCCCTGGCTGATCATAACAACATTAACGCCTGCTTTTGCAAGCGCCGTAAAGAGCCTTGCTACAGTCCCGACTGCTCCCACCATCTCTGCACCTTCAATATTGATAAGAGCCACATTTTTAATCAGACTTACGGCTTTTACAACATGTTTGCACTGGAACTTTTCCGAAACTACAAGTGTGCCAGGAAACTCAGGTTCAAAAGTATTTTTAACACGTACAGGAATGTGTTCACGCATGGCAGGCTCAATCGTCCGTGGATGCAGCACGTTTGCTCCGAAGTAAGAGAGTTCCATGGCTTCGGCATAAGAAATCTGCGGGATAGTCTTTGCCTCTGGCACGATTCTCGGATCAGTAGTCATGATCCCGCTTACTTCTTTCCAGAGCCAGATCTCATCAACTTTCAAAGCTGCACCCAGGATAGAAGCTGAGAAGTCAGACCCGCTCCTTCCAAGAGTGGTAATAATCCCATCCTCATTTTCTCCTATAAATCCAGTGACTACAGCAATCTGTGACTCGAGTCTGCACCCAAGCCTCTTTTTTACAAGTTCGTAAGTTTGTTCTAGAGGCCTAGCATTTCCGTAATCCGATGATGTTATAATCCCTGCTTCTCCACCTGTGAATTCGGTCGATGCTATTCCAAGAGAACGGATAGCTCCTGACACAATCGGAGCAGCCAGGCGTTCTCCGTAAGAACAAATGTAATCAATTGACCTTGGAGTAAGCTCACCAAGATAACAGATTCCAATCAACGCTTTTTCGAGCTCATCAATTCGAAGGTCAAGAGTCTGGATAACTTCTTTTGCTACTGTGGGGTCATCAATGGCATCCTTCACGGCTTCATGGTGTTTGTTTGTTATTTCTGTTTTAAACTCCTTCACAAGGGTGACTTTGCCTTTTGTTGAGGCAAATAGTGCATTTTCCAGAAGCCCATCGGTTACTCCACCGAGTGCCGAGGTTACTACCACGATCTGGTTGCCTTCTTCATGATACCTCTTCAGAAGTTGGGCAACATGACGGATTTTTTTTCCGTCCCCAACGGAAGTTCCTCCAAATTTCATTACAATTTTCATGATCGGATCACGTTTTATCATTAACTGATTATTTTCACACCGTTTACTTAAACTGTTGATTAATTTAGTTACCCTCACTAATTTTTCGGATTGGAATGAATAATTCCGGGATTCCTGCAGGTTTGCAGGTTTCTTCTCAATAAGATGGTTTTTTGTAGAGAAAGCTATATATCGGCTCTTTTGCCACTAATATATTTTATGCTGAGAACCTGTTCTGTATAGGATATGGGTAATATATTATAATGTTTGTGTAAAATGGGTTTAGAAACTAAAATCTCCAGATAGGAAGAAAAAACTGCTGGCAAATTCCCAATAAATCTCAGTAACTGGTAGAAAATAATATATTTAATTCCCGAGATGAAAGACTAAGTTAGTTGAAGACAGGTGAAGCAATGAAATACGCTGTACTTATAGGAGACGGAATGGCTGATTACCCAATAGAAAAGCTGGGTGGAAAAACCATTCTCCAGGCAGCCCAAACCCCTGCTATGGATTATATCGCAGCCCAAGGAAAAATGGGACTTGCAAAAACTATACCTGATGGGCTTCCTGCTGGGAGTGATGTCGCAAATATGTCCATTCTCGGGTACGATCCGTCAGTCTATTACTCTGGTCGGGCTCCTTTGGAGGCTGCCAGTATGGGTGTGGCTCTTGCACCCGATGATGTGGCTTTCAGATGCAGTCTTATAACTATCGAGCACGGAAGAATAAAAGATTATAGCTCAGGGCATATCACCAGTGAAGAAGCTAGGATTCTCATCGAAACCCTTGATACTGAACTCAGTACAGAAGAACTAAGCTTTTATCCAGGTATCAGCTACAGGCACCTCCTGGTTGCCAGAAACAATCTAGGAGCTGAAACGGAATGCACTCCCCCGCATGATATTACCGGGAAAAAATTTGAGGAATATCTGCCCGGAGGAAAAGACGGAGATTTCTTTTCTGACATGATCAAAAAATCTATGATCGTTCTTGAACTGCATCCAGTTAATCTGAAAAGGATTGAGGAAGGTAAGAATCCTGCAAACTCAATTTGGGTCTGGGGCCAGGGACATGCTCCAAAGTTTACGCCTTTTAGGGAATTGTACAACAAAACCGGAGCAGTTATTTCGGCAGTCGACCTTCTGAAAGGCATTGGAGTTTATGCAGGCCTAGACGTAATTGAAGTTCCAGGAGCAACCGGTTATCTGGATACCAATTATGAAGGAAAAGCCAGTGCTGCAATCGAGGTATTGAAAACGAGGGATCTTGTTTTTGTCCATGTGGAAGCCCCGGACGAAGCCGGACATGAGGGGAGTATTGATAAAAAGTTAAAAGCTGTAGAAGATTTCGATAGTCGAATTGTAGCTCCTATTCTTAAACATGCCGAGGCTTCAGATGAGCCCTTTACGATTCTCGTGTTACCTGATCATCCAACTCCAATTTCCTTAAAAACCCACACTCCAGATCCTATTCCCTTCGCAGTCTACAGGACTGACAAAACGGATTCTGACGGAGCAGAGACTTTTGATGAAGAGTCGGCTAAAAAAGGTTCTCTGGGCCTTGTAAAAGCTTCAGATATTATAGGAATACTTTTGAAGGCCAAGTAACTGCCTTCTCTAGTTTTCAATTCGAGGACCTATTTGTTTTTCATCTTTTTAATTTCCACGAAAATCTATTGCTCTGGATTTTCGGAAACTTTTTCTTTTATCGTTCAGGTTCTTTTTGTATTACGTTTTTGTGAAATTGCCCAAGAAAATGTATATATCCTTTCTCAATATATTTAGAATAGCACATAGCTGTGTTATTTTTAATTTAGGGGGTAATTAATATGAGATGGCCTATGAGAAGATCATTTTCAGGCCCTGCACGCTGGGACCCTTTTGAAGAGATCAGAAGGACGCAGGAACGCCTTAACCAGCTGTTTGAAGACTTTATGCCAATGGAAGAATGGGGAGGCGGAAAAGTTTACACTCCTGCCATTGATATTAAGGAAGAGGAAGACAAGCTTGTTGTCACTACCGACTTGCCTGGGATTAATAAAGAGGATGTTCAAATTAACCTTAAAGAAGACATGCTTGAGATCAGTGCAAAGACCGGGAAGGAAAAAGAGACCGAAGAGGAAGGATATCTGCGCCGGGAGAGGGCATATACTCAATTTTACAGGGCAGTTCGCCTGCCTACCAGCGTTAAGGAAGAGGGAAGCACTGCAAAAATGGAGAATGGTGTCCTGACAATTACGCTGCCGAAAATGCAATTGGAAGAGCCGACAAAGAAAATATCTATTGAGTAATCTTTCTGGACCGGAAAGATAACTCTGAAAACATATCAGACTGCGGGAAAAAATCGCAGTCTTTTCTTTTTTCATCTTTTTCTGTTAATTTCTGAGTTTATTCCAATTCAAAACTTCAATTTTTGAGTCTTGTATTTGGAAATCATTTCATTTATGTTACTTACCACGGGAGTTCTTATTATAATACTTGGAATCAGAACACGGCTCCACATGAATAGAAAAATGGCCATTACTGCCGCAAATTTCTTTTAGTCTATTTTCGATCTGCGTTGAGATTTCATGTGCATCCACAATATTCAAGTCCCGATTAACCTCAATATGGACATCTGCAGCCATGGCATTCCCTATTTTTCGGGTTTTTAGCTCATGGAAGCCTAAAACACCTTCAGTAGTAATCAGGACTCGTTCAATATTTCTGTAAGTTTCCGAATCGAGTGAAGCTTCCACCAGTTCATTCAGGTTTTTGTAAGAGATATCGAATGCCACTTTAAAGATAAAGAAACTTAATATTACTGCGGCTATTGGATCGAGCACTACCCACTTGCCTCCAAGAAGTATGGCGCCTCCTATTCCTATCATGGTTCCTATGGAAGAGAAGGCATCCGAACGGTGGTGCCAAGCATTTGCAGTTACCGCATCACTCTTAAGTTTCCCGGCGTATATCATGGTATAACGGTAGAGCCATTCTTTTGACACAATTGACAGAATTGCCGCAATAAGCGCAATCGAACTTGGAGCTGGCAGCGCTTCTCCCCGGGAAAACGCTAAAACCTTCTGAAGTCCACCCCAAAAAATCCCAAACGCCACTGCAGCAAGGACAAGCCCGATAAATGCCGCAGCTAGTGTCTCGATTTTTCCATGTCCGTAGTTGTGAGTTTTGTCCCTGGGTTTCTTGGAAATCCTTAAACCCGCTATTACTGCAATGTCAGTCATGAAGTCAGATAGAGAATGAGCTGCATCAGCAACCATTGCCGAGCTATTTCCTACAATTCCGGCCACAAATTTAAAACTTGTTAGCAAAACGTTGACTACCATCCCAACTTTCGTTACATGAGCTGCCTGGGAATATCTAGTGTTCTCATTCTCCTCGTAATTGAAAAGAGCTTCTCTTTTTGTATCTCCAATACCTTCCATAATTTCTCATATTATCTTGTTATCTGAATATATTTGAGATATCATTTTTCAATATTTATTACCCTTAAACGGGAATACAAAAATTAGCGGTTACTAGATATAAAATTATCTTCCATTAATTAAATAATTTATAAAGCTCTATAGCTCTTTCTGAGGATTAATTTGACTTTAATATTAATATCTATTTGTAAAATAATATTATTTTTTTCATGGAGGATAATGTCATAAAGATCTCGTCAACTTCACATTTTTCATACAAATAGTATATGAAAATTTCTTCTCTAATTCCTCTATTTATCAACTTGTTGATTCACTATCTACTTTTATATTGCCTTTTTATTCCTTTCATGTTTTGTTGAAAAACATCGCAGAAACTCAGCAGTAACGCGGAAAAATATATTTTATTTCTTTAATTCTCTCTTCTTTCTCTCCTTCTATTTCCTCTGGAAATTCTTTACTTTTCAGGGCTTCAGCCTGTGCAACTTCAGGGTGCTGTTTCAAAAACTCCATTGAATATTCAGTAGTTTCTTTTGCTGACAATTGAAAGATCTCGTCAATTTCTTCTTTGCTAAACTGTCCGTGATAAAGAAGAAGCTGAGTTACTTTTTTCCTAGTGGCTTGAGGTTCGTTCTCATAGTCCAGGGAGTAATATAGCTTGCTTATGATAACCCTTAAACTCCAGATTCTGCTTCGTTCGTTGTCCTTTAACTCAAAAGGGCTTCTATCTTTTATTTTTTCTATAATTTCATTCAGATCATACTGGCTCGTATTTAACACCTCTATTCAATTTCGGTTTGCAAGCAGATAAAAGCTCTTTAATCTTCAAGAGAAAACAGGTGTTATCGGTGAATAAAAATACCGAAAATAGAGTTAGTTCGAAAATAAAATCTCTTTAGGAAATAAGTTAATTTAAGGATCTATAGATTGAAAAGATAAATAGATCTAGAAATAGTAAGTTAAGCAACTATAAATTAAAATAAAGCAAATAATGCAAACTAAAAACAAAATAAACTGAAAAATAAGGATCTTAATAAATAGGTGAAAAGCGCGGCATCAGGAAATTGTTTTCATCATCTTTTGCTCAGTTGGGGTAACTCTCATCATCGCCGCAAGATCCAGTATATCGGTGGTCTTATTTATGGTTACTGCCTTTACTGCTGTAAATTATTTGTTTAATAGATCAGTCCTATTATTTCCTATACCTAACTGAACAAATGCTATTCTTATTTATTAGTTTCAAAGACTTTGAGGAAAATACTTGAAATTTGAAGCCATAGCCGTTGAGAATATTCCCCTTATACATAGTGGGGATAATCTGCCCTCGATCATCTATGAGAACATAGAATTTCAGGACAGAGACATTGTTATCGTTGCCTCGACCGTTGTTGCTAAAGCTGAAGGGGAGATCTTCAGGCTAGAGGATATTACTCCAGGAAAAGTAGCACTTGAGATCGCAACTCGGAGCGGAAAAGATGCGAGGTTTATCCAGTCTGTGCTTTCCAGGAGCAGGGAGGTCCTTGTTGAAAAGCCATTTATGCTTGTGACAACTCTAGCAGGACATACCTGCGTAAATGCAGGAGTTGATGAGTCAAATATTGAAGACGGATTTCTGCTCTACCCTCCGAAGAATCCAGATGCCAGTGCTGCAAGGCTTGGGGAAGAACTCGAAAAGTTGAGCGGGAAAAAGTTAAGTGTCATTGTCACGGATACAAACGGGAGAGCTTTCAAAATAGGGCAGACCGGTGCTGCTATAGGAATTTACAAGATAAAGCCTGTCAAGCACTGGATTGGAGAAAAAGATCTCTTCGGAAAAGTCCTTGAGATTACAGAGGAAGCAATTGCTGATGAGCTTGCAGGCACTGCAAATCTTCTAATGGGTGAAGGTGCAGGTGGAACTCCTGTAGTCGTAATTCGAGGGCTTGATTATTATTATAATGAAAATACTTCTATAAGGGAAATGTATCGTTCTGAAGAGCAGGATATTATCAAAAAAGGACTCCGCTGCCTTCAAAAAAAGAATTGAATTAAAGAGAGTGCTTGGATGGTTCGGCTTCTAGTTCCAATTTTGCCCGGCTGAAAAACAATTTGCTTCAACTTAATATGAACCCAATAGTGTTAAGAACGGATCATTGTTAGAACCATTTTGAACCTTTCCAGGGCACGGAGTGAGTGGGGTTCGCTGGCAGGCATTATGATCATGTCCCCCTTCTCCAGAATGTTTTTATTTCCGGAAATAGTGATTTCTGCCTTTCCATCTATTACTTGGACCATGGCGTCAAAAGGGGCAGTATGCTCGCTCAGTCCCTCGCCTCTATCGAAGGCAAATATAGTTACGGTCCCTGTATCCTTACGGATAATTTCTCTGCTTACAACGGCTCCTTCCTGGTATTCAATCAAAGCGTCTATTCTTAATGTTCTAGCTTTTAATTCTTCAGACACTATTCCACCTCTATCGCTTTTCCATCAGTTTACGTAACCTATTCAGGTACCTGACAAACTTTTGCGCGGATATAATCCAGTCACGTCAGACTCTGTATTTCTTCAGATTTTTGAATAAAATACCTTCAGAACACGTTTTTATATTCTTTTATGCAAGAAATCTTGGGTAATTAGTTATTTTAATTCTTTTATGAAAATGTTCTTATGCAAGAGTTAGCGGAGGATGATTTTAACTTTTGCAGATTCAGTTCTCGCTTGAAGTCTCGCTTTTCAACTCAAAAGGTATATGTTCCACTTCTACACCCGCATCCCTGAAAAACTTAAGTGAATCGTTATCAGGATAGAAAGTTGCATATACTACTCTTTTGATGTTCGAGTTGATAATCATTTTTGTGCAAAGGATGCAGGGCTGATGTGTACAATAAATAGTTGCTCCTGCTATGCTTACCCCATGGATTGCAGCCTGGATAATTGCATTCTGTTCTGCATGTACTGCCCTGCACTTTTCCTGTCTTGTGCCTGAAGGGATTTTTTCCATATCCCTAATACACCCGATTTCAAGGCAGTGATCCATGCCGCTGGGTGCTCCATTATATCCGGTTGCAAGAATGCGTTTGTCCCGGACGATCACAGCCCCCACGTTCTTTCGGAGGCAGGTAGCCCGTTTGCCTACTACAAAGGCGATTTCGAGAAAATATTCGTCAAGGGAAGGTCTTTTTATCATTGTTTTTAATGAACAGTAAGTGGTATATTAGAGTTGTGACATTAAGATTCTACCATTTTTAAGAGTTAATTTTAAGTGGAATGAATTAACGGTGTATAGAAAAAAGTTTTTTCGAGAAAGAATTAATATAATCTGTGAGAATAAATGTAGTCTGTAAAGTTACAGAATTAAAACAAATTAACTTATTTATAATATTAACCTATTTATATTATTGAGACATCCAGAAAGTTATCCCCCTTACCTGAACCCGAGTAGCCAGAATAAGTTCAAGATTCTCAAAGAAATTTGTTTATATATCTGATTATAAATCTCGTGTTCTGGATTTTACATCCGGATTCTATATTTCTGGATGTGAATAGTGTTCGGATAATTCAATATAATAATAGATGCATACATCCGGAGTATTAATTATGGCAACAAGTTTGGCCGATATTTTAGATAACTTCGTGAAAAATCACGATAATCGCCAGTTGCTGGTGTTACCCCTTGCAATACTCGCAGTTTCTTTATTAATACTGCTAGTTTCCTTTGTAAATAGCGGGTCGCCGGTAATCCTGGGAATGGATTTCCAGGGCGGTACTCAGATTTCGATAGAAACAGCTGATTCTCCTGCTGTGCTTGAAAAAATGTATTCTTCTTACCCTCTTACCGATATCCGGCAGGCAGGAAGTAGGGTTATCATGCAATTTGGAGTCATGGACAATGATCAGCAGCAGCAGCTTGAAACAGATGTCACGGGCCACTATTCCAATGTTCAGATTCAGCATATTGGGCCCACTTATGGAAAGAATTTGCAGATACAGGCTATTCAGGCCATTTGTATTTCCTTTATAGGGATGTCCATTGTAGTATTCCTGATCTTTCGGACCCTTATACCTTCCCTTGCAGTGATACTTTCTGCCTTTTCAGACATTATAATTGCAGCCGCTTTCATGAGAGTTGCAGGGATTGAACTTTCCCTGGGAACACTTGCCGCCCTGCTTATGCTTATCGGTTATTCTGTAGACAGTGACATTCTGCTCACAAATAGGGTAATTAAGCGCCGTGGAACCGTAGATGAGAAAGTTTCCCGGGCTATGCATACAGGTATTACCATGACCACCACTACCCTTGCAGCTCTCGCTGTCATGTACCTAGTTTCGACTTTCTCATATCTGGTCATTCCCTCATTCACACAGATTACTCTGCTTTCGCAGATCTCAATCGTGCTTATTGCGGGACTTTTTGCAGACATGATGAATACCTGGCTCCTGAATACGGGAATTCTACGATGGTATGTAATGAAACCCGAATTCAGAGGGAGGTATAACAGATGAGCGATATAAAAAGCCTGTTTAAGAATCCAAGAGTAATTATCTTCCTTTTACTCCTTCTTGGCTCTATTGTGGCTATTCACCCAAGTTATACACCCGGAGAAGGTGTGACTACTAACCTTAACTTTGGGCTTGACCTGGAAGGCGGGTCCTGGCTCCAGATAAAACTTGAGGGTGCACTTGCCCAGATTGATGCCAATTCAGGAAAGCTAGTCAGCGGAATTGTCGAGCCTATAATTGGGTCCCCTATTGAAATCACAAAAAATAGCCTTGACGTCGGCGGCTCTGCAGAGAAATCTGTCACCTTTACAACATCTGCGGCTGTTAGTGCCTCCCAGCTTGAGTCTCTCGGTACGGTAAGCGTTGACAAGCTGAGTGAAGGCAAAACTCAGGTAACTATCTCTGATACCAGTAAAGAGTACCTCATACAGACTTACCTATCAAAAGCTCTTGATGCTGAAGTAGTTTCTATTAGTACTGAGAATGGAATTACCTACGAAATCAGGACTGCAGTTACTGAACAACAGCTTGAGACTTTACTGGAGAAGGTCGGAGCCTCGATTCACAAGAACGAAGATGGGACTTTAGCTTTCAAAGAAGGGGTCAGCACTGAGACTAGGGACCTGACAAAAGAAATCCTCAGCGACAAGCTGAACTCTCTTGGCCTTAAAGATATTCCTGTAAGGACTGTAGGGGAGGACTATATCCTTATTGATTTTGCAGGCATTGATCTGGCAACTGCCAAGGAAATAGCTGAAAAGCCTGGAAAGTTTGAGATCAGGATTCAGACAACCGGAAATGAAACCCAACATGTCCTTTATGGTGATGCCATTCAAAGTGTGGGAATTCCAAGCTTCCATGATGGACAGTGGCATACTTCTTTTACCCTGAATGAGGAGGGAGCTCGACAACTCCAAAAAGTTGCACTCGAAACTGGGGCAATTGACAATCCGGATTCCCATTACCTAATAATGTATCTTGACGAAGTTGAAATATATGGAGCTCCTTTAAGTTACTCTGCAGCTGAAAAACTGAGAGAAGGTCCTATATATTCCTGGGAAGCTTCCACGGGTACTGATGAAGCTGCTAAAACCGAAGCTACAGCACTTCAGGTTCACCTTCGAGCAGGGGCTCTTCCTGTCAATGTAAAGCTTGTAGGTTCAGGACATGTGGACGCAGGACTCGGGGAGCAGTTCAAAACTGCAGCTCTGATTACAGGTTTGATTTCCCTGGTTGCAGTTGCGGCCGTTGTTTACTTCAAGTACAAGAGGCCTGAAATCCTGATACCCATGGTCGGTACTTCCTTCAGTGAAGTTATCATGATCCTTGGAGTTGCAGCAGTTATAGGCTGGCAGCTTGATCTGGCATCAATTGCAGGTATTATCGCGTCCATTGGTACTGGAATTGACCACCTTGTAATTATTACGGATGAAGTGCTTTACGAAGGCAAACTCCCTCCAACAAGGGTCTTCAAGTCCAGGATAACAAAGGCTTTTACAATCATTTTAGGGGCAGCTTCCACAAACATAATTGCTCTGTCTCCTCTGGTCGTAATGGGCTTTGGCTCTTTGAAGGGGTTTGCAATTACTACCATCATTGGTGTCTTCATAGGTGTGATTTTTGCAAGGCCGGTTTATGGTGTAGTAATCAAGGAACTCCTTCATGTAGATGAAAATGGAAACGCAAGCATAACCGAGTAAATATTTAAGGAAAGATAAAGGCCCAAAATTGATATTTAAAAACTAAAAACAAGGTGAATGTGTGCAGGATCTCTGGACTTTGAAATACAGGGCAGGTACCCTGAAGGAAATACTTGGAAACGAACAGGCAGTAACCACGCTTTCCGAATTGTCGCAGTCAGGGACCCTGCCCCACCTTATTTTATATGGGCCTGAAAATTCCGGAAAAACAACAGCGGCTCTCGCTCTTGCCAGGCAGCTTTATGGAAGTACTTGGAAAAACAATTTTACATATTTCAACGCTTCGGATTTTTTTGACCAGGGGAAGCGTTATCTTGTCCGAGATAAGCGTTTTGTGCGTTTTCTGGGCACAGATGACCCAAAGAAGATCTATAAAAGCGTGATCGATATTTTCAAGGAAATTATCAATGAGTATGCTGGAATGGCTTCGCTTGATGCCGATTACAAGTTAATTTATATCGACAATGCTGAGTCCCTAAATTCTGACGCACAGCACGCTCTCAGGCGAATTATGGAAAAGTACAGTTCAACATGCAGGTTTATTCTTTCCACTACCAAACCTTCCAAACTTATTTCTCCACTTCGCTCAAGGGGCCTTCAAATTTTTTTTGCATATGTTCCGGATGCTGTTCTGAAAACTCATCTTGAGAAAATCGGCTGTGCCGAAAAGTTGCAGTTTTCGGAAGGCGCATTGGATGCGATCCTTTATTCTGCAAGAGGAAACGTTGCAAAGGCGGTACAGACTCTACAGCTTGTTTCTTTGCTTGCACGTGGATCGATCCTTACCGAAGAGATGGTATATGAAGCTACTACTTTGGGCAGGGATGAAAATATTAATAATTTGCTTTCTGCGGCTCTTGAGGGAGATTTTTCCAAAGGGCGGCAGCTTATCGATGAGATGATCATCGAAAAAGGCTTGTCAGGAACTGAAATTCTTGAAGGACTTTCCGAAGCTCTCGTAGATTCAGGAGAATCGGACGCAGAAATTGCTCGTCTTGTTGTAAAAATTTCCGAAGCTGATGTATGTCTTAAGGATGCAGCCAATGAAAGAATTCAGCTCGAAAGACTGCTCTCTACCTTCTCTTAATTTTTATCGATCCCTGGTGTCTTTACTTTTTCTTAATTTTCACAGATCTTAAGCATGTCTCTATTTTACTTCTCTTCATCCGTTTTCAAAGCATCTTATATATATACTTCTATCTAGAAAACTATCAAAATACAAAACTATTTATACTAGAGTCCTTTGGCTAAAATTAGCGTAGAAAAATATAAATACTATTAGCAATAATCTTTTATTGCAGATGGGCCATAAGCTAAGGCTTCTCAGGAGTTAAGGGGCTCCATTATACTTTTTACGGGAAGTACGGACCTGGATTTCAGGACATCCACAAAGATGTGCTGTACTTCCTGAAGATGGTTCAGAGCCTGGACTTCCTTGAGCAGAAGCCAGATCTGGCCTTCTCAAAAAATCAACAAAAAATCCACAAATAAATCCCTCCATTACTCCCTGAATAACTCCCTCTTTTCAGGGAGATTATGCTCATATGGCAGAATAGAATCCTACACGTGCTTTAAGAAGATAATATTCTGCCTGAATTTAAAAATTGCCTGCCTGAACTTCCCCTTCAGGCAGGCACTACTCTATTAATTACTTTTTCTTTTTCAGTATTTATAGTGCTTTACTGAATGATAGAGAATTACAACAAAGAAAGCAACTATCACCAGCAAGAGGCTGAAGAAACCAACAGGATCCCAGACAAAACCTATCCCTGATCCTCCTTCTTCCCAGGAGACAAGTACTGCTCCCTGGAGCACTGTAGGAATGACCACACAGGCGAAGGCAAGCACGAAGATAAATACGATGTCAAAAACTTCTGTAATGATATTTTTTTCTGCCATGTCTTTAGTCTCCTTAATCGTAGTACTTGAACTCGAACATGTGGTTTTTAATAGACTCTCTCACCTTCAGGCATCCAATAGTCTCTATAGAAACAATCAGTCCAATAAAGATTATATAGAGGTAGAAGAAACCGGAAGCAATCTCCCACGTCTCTGAGAGAATCCTGTATGCTGTAAATCCTTCCACACATACAAGCAAAGCAAGCATGACTATAACGAGAGCTGTATCTCCGGTAAGCTTGCTGTGATATTTGCTTTCCATTGCCTGGTTATTCATCTCCAATGCCTATCGCCTCCTTTCCTATCTTTCCATTTTCCGAGCCCCTGGGTAAGGGCCAGCCCATTTCAGCCCAGTTGTTTTCAATATTTGATTTCTTGTGCTTGTGGCTGAAATAGAAGTATGCAATGCCGTAGAACACAAAAGCGAAGATCAGGTTATACTTGTATCCCCAAAACAGCGTTGAAAGAATCGTAATTGCAATTGCGATTGCAAAATAAGCAATATATGGCTGAAGAGGACCCACAAAAGGCCTGACTTTGCTTGTGGTCTGCGGGAAGAGGTTCCTGAAGCGGATCAGGGAGAAGGGAATCAGCACGTAGCAGAGCAGCCCCGAAACAATTGAGAAGGTAATTACCTGATCAAGGAAGCCGCTGAACGCAAAACCAATTGCAACAGGCATCGTGAAGATTACTGCTCTGTACGGGGTATTATACCTCGGGTGCACTGCTGAGAACCAGGAAGATACATAGTTGTCTCTGGAAAGAGCAAACCAGGAGCGTGAAGAATCACAGACGCAGCCGTTTGCACTGGCAACACAGGTAAGGAATGTTCCGAGCCCCAAAGCGGCAACAAAGATAAATATGCCACTATTCTGTGCAGCCTCAAAAAGCGGATACACGGAAACGCCCAGCATATCTGTGGGAATCA